>JAFTOK010000116.1 GCA_017463815.1 Clostridia bacterium
CTCGTAGGCAGCGAAAAAATCGGTTCCGGACTCGTAAGCGTAATGGTACGCGGCGACGTTGGCGCAGTTAAAGCAGCTGTAGAAGCAGGCGGCGACGCAGCTATGAAGCTCGGCGAAGTTGTAGCTACACACGTAATTCCTCGTCCTCACGGCGACGTTGAAAAACTTCTTCCCAAACTCGACTAATTTTAAGTCAGGTAAAAAATTATGGAAAATGCAATAGCGTTACTCGAAGTACAAGCGCTTGTTGCGGCTATTGCGGGACTTGACGCAATGGTAAAAGCGGCAAACGTTAAACTCATTCACGTCGAGAAACGCTTGGGCGGACGACTGGTAACAGTCGTTGTCGAAGGCAGTGTGTCGGACGTTACGGCGGCTCTTGAAGCAGGCAAAGTTGCGGCGGCTGAAGTGGGCAATGTTAAGCTCGCGGAAGTGATTGCCCGTCCGCACCCCGACGTTATGAGTTTTCTCACAACAGGCTGATAGCCTGAAAAACTAAAAAAACAAAAAATATTTAATTTTGGAGGAAATAAAAATGGAAGCACTCGGTATGGTAGAAACAAGAGGTCTTGTTGCAGCGATTGAAGCAGCAGACGCAATGGTAAAAGCAGCTAACGTAGTTCTCGTAGGCAGCGAAAAAATCGGTTCCGGACTCGTAAGCGTAATGGTACGCGGCGACGTTGGCGCAGTTAAAGCAGCTGTAGAAGCAGGCGGCGACGCAGCACAGAAACTCGGTGAAGTTGTAGCTCTTCACGTAATTCCTCGTCCTCACACAGACGTTGAAAAGCTTCTTCCTAAACTCGGTTAATCTGTAATTTAGGAAAATGCCTTGGGGAGTGCTTCGGCGCTCCCCGAGGAAATGAAATTTTGTAAATCGAAAAGCAGAGTTTTCTGCAAAAGCGGTAAAAAATATTCGGCTGAAGCTGAATGGAATCTATCAGGGCTTCCCCTTGAGGGGAAGCTGTCAACGAAGTTGACTGATGAGGTGTAGCCGCATAGCGGCGTTACTGTGGATGCAAAAGACACCTCATCCACCACTGCGCGGTCCCCCTTCCCCTCAAGGGGAAGGCAAAATATGGGCTCGCACACATTAAACATCGAAAAAAATTCCGCCAAACGCGGATTTACATACAAAAATAAATTTGCAGAGGAGCCGAAAATTATGGAATATTCATCTGCGGAAATTGCCGCAATCGTAAAAAAAGTTATGTCTGATATGGGAAGCGGCGCTGCGGCAAACGGCGGCGCTGACGTGCCGATTGGCGTTTCCAACCGCCACGTACACCTTTCCCGCGAGCACCTCGACGTGCTTTTCGGCAAGGGTTATGAGCTTACAAAGGCAAAAGACCTTTCCCAGCCCGGTCAGTACGCGGCAAACGAGGTTGTCACCATCGTCGGTCCCTCGCTTCGCCCCATAGAAAAGGTAAGAGTTCTCGGTCCTATCCGTTCCGCTTCTCAGGTGGAAATCTCTATGACAGACTCTTACGTTCTCAAAGTTAAGCCCCCTGTGCGTGAATCCGGCAAAATAGAAGGTTCCGCACCTATCACAATGATAGGCCCCAAGGGTGTTGTAACTCTTACAGAGGGTTGCATTATTGCAAACCGCCACATACATATGAGCCTTGAAGACGGCGCGAAATACGGCGTTGCCGACGGCGACTACGTAACCGTAGACGTTGAGGGAAAAGGCAAAAAAACGCGTTGGTACGGCGTTCAGGTGCGCGTAAACAAAGCGTTCGCGCTCGAAATGCACGTTGATACAGACGACGCAAACGCGGCGGGTATAGGCAACGGCAGCCTTGTTAAAATCGTGAAAGAATAATTCTTCCGTGAGGTAAAGTTATGTTAAAAGGACTTGTTATAGGAAACGTAGTTTCCACGAAAAAGCAGGAATCGCTCACGGGAAGTAAATTTCTCGAAGTAAAAATTATCGAAAACAACGTTGAAACAGACAAATATATGGTTGCTGTAGACAGCGTTGGCGCGGGTATAGGCGAAATAGTGCTTATAACGACGGGTTCGAGCGCACGTCTTGCGCTTCGCAACCAATTTGAGCCTGTAGATGCCGTTATTGTGGGTATCGTAGACCCGTAAGCGAAAGCGCGGAAGCGTTTTTGCAGTGAAATATTGCACAGAGTGCAATGTTAAGGAAGAAATTTGCGAAAGCAAATTTCAAAAAACGTTAAAAAGGAGCAAACTATGCCGGAAGAAATGAACACCCGAGAAGCAAAATATGCGCTTTACAGAAAACCTGCTCCCGCAGAGTCGCTTCACGACGGTATTTTGCGTATGACCACCACGAACGTTGAGTTCAAGGAAGGCGTTAAAATCGCAGGTATCGTTGGCGCGGGCGGTGCCGGTTTCCCCGCTTATGCAAAAATAGCGGACGGCGTTGACACAATTCTCGTTAACGGCGCGGAATGTGAAAGCTTGCTTTACACCGACTACACCATTCTGCGCGATGAACTGCGCAAGGTTGTCGAGGGTATAGATTATATTGTGGAAAATACCACAGCAAACCGCGGTCTGCTCTGTATAAAGGAGCACACGGCAAAGAGCCTCGGATTTTTCGACGGGCAGAAGCTTTCCGAAAAGACCGCTGTGAAATGTCTGCCCGACGTTTACCCTATGGGCGACGAAATCAGCCTTATATACGAGGCTACGGGCAGAAGCGTGAAGGCGGGCGGCTTGCCTATTTCCGTAGGCGTAATAGTTTACAACGTGGAAACGGTGTATGACATACGCGAAGCCTTGCGCCACAGAATTGCCGTAACGCATAAATGGCTCACCATCGCGGGAAATACGGAAAAGCGCCTTGTTGTGCGCGTACCCGTAGGTACATACGTTAAAGAGCTTTTCGCTCATTACAATATCACGGTGCCGGAAGGCAACGTGGTGCTCGACGGCGGCCCCGCTATGGGCAGAATAGTAGACCCCGAAAAAGCCGTTATTACAAAAACGACAAAAGCGCTTCTCATTTTACCCGAGAAGCTTCCCATAATTCAGTCTAAGCAGACGAGCCTGGACGTACAGCTTCGCCGCGGTTCTTCCGCTTGCTGCCAGTGCACGCGCTGCACAGACCTTTGCCCCCGCAACCAGCTCGGCTACCCGCTCGAACCCCACAAGCTCGTGCGCGTGGCACAGGGCGTAGGTATGCTCGATAATAAAATATTTGCCTCCGCTACGCTTTGCTGCGGTTGCGGTATTTGCGAGCACGCCGCTTGCTGCCAGGGGCTTTCCCCCAGAGCGATGATATTCAAGCTCAAAGCAGACCTTGCCAAAACCAAAACACGATACGTTTCCGACGATACGGTTTCCCCGCGCGATACGCGCCCCTACCGTATGATTTCCAGCGAGCGCTGGAAAGAGATTATCGGCGTTTCACAGTTCGATAAGGAAGCAAAATTTGCGGGCGACGGTTTTGTGCCCGATAAGGTTGAAATCTCTATGGCGGGTCACATCGGTGCGCCCTCCGTTCCTTGCGTAGAGGCAGGGCAGTACGTTGTCCTCGGCGAAAAGATTGCCGAAGCGGCAGAGGGGCTTTCGCTCCCGCAGTATGCCTCTGTTTCGGGCGTATGCAAATACGTGGACAAGACAAAAATTATAATAGAAAGGGACAAACAGTAATATGCAAAATGCCGTAGGTATAATTGAACTTAAAAGCATAGCCAAGGGTGTTGAAGCGTGCGACGCCGCGCTCAAAAGCGCGGGCATCAGCCTTGTCAGCGCTCATCCGGCGTGTCCCGGAAAATATGAAATAATTCTCACGGGGGCGATTGCCGACGTAGACGCGGCGGTTTCCCACGTGAAGGGAAGATTTGAAGCCACCATCGCGGATACCGCGGTTATGGGCAGAATCGACCCGCAGGTGGTTACGGCGCTTTTCGGCACGGAAGCCACGAAAAAGAGTGGCTCGCTCGGCGTTATAGAAACGTTTTCTGCCGCGAGCGCTATTAAAGCGGCTGATATCGCCGTTAAAACGGCAAACGTTGCCATATTCGACCTCCGCGTTTCGCGCGGTATGGGCGGCAAAGGCCTGGTTATGGTCACGGGCGACGTGGGCGACGTTACGGCGGCTGTGGACGCGGGCGCGGAATATGCGGCAGGGCTCGGCTTGCTTATGAACAAATCCGTTATTCCCGCACCCCACAAAGAGCTTTGGGACCAAATTTGATTTGAAGTAGGGTAAACGATTATGGAAAATATAAAATTTGTTATAGAAAAAAGTGCGCGCATAGATAAACTTATAGAGGCTCTTTACGAAAAGATGCCCGAAATCGAAGCAGACCGCGGCGTGCTTGTTACCGAAAGCTATAAAGCAACAGAGGGCTTGCCCCTCGTTAAGCGCAGAAGTGCGGCTTTCGCGCACATTTTGCGCAATATACCCATAGTTATTCGCGAAAACGAGCTTATCGCGGGCAGCACAACGGTCAAACCCCGCGGCTGCCAAGTTTTCCCCGAATATTCCTACGAATGGCTGGAAGCGGAGTTCGACACCGTGGCTACGCGTGAAGCAGACCCCTTCTACATTTCCGAAGAAACAAAGCAGAAGCTGCGCGAGGCTTACCCCTATTGGAAGGGCAAGACGGTTTCGGACCTTGCAAAAGCCAATATGGCGCCCGAAGCGTACGATGTGTTTATGAACCACGGTATCTTCACCGTAGGCAACTATTTCTACAACGGCATCGGTCACGTTTGCGTGCAGTATGAAAAAGTTATAAACTATGGCTACGAAGCCATTATAAACGAAGCCAAAGCCGAGCTCGCAAATTTGCGCCTTGGCGACGGCGATTACGTAACGCACCGCAACTTCCTTGAAGCTGTCATCGAAAGCTGCGAAGCCGTTATCGAATATGCCCACCGCTACTCTATGCTTGCCACAGAGCTTGCGGAAAAAGAGCACGATATGGGCAGAAAAATGGAACTCAAACGCATTGCCGATGCTTGCGCACACGTACCTGAAAAGGGCGCGAGAACATTCTTTGAGGCGTGCCAGAGCTTCTGGTTCGTGCAGATGCTTTTGCAGGTGGAATCCAGCGGCCACTCCATTTCCCCCGGCCGTTTCGACCAATATATGTATCCTTTCTATAAAAAGGATATGGACGACGGTGTTATTACAATTGAAGAAGCGCAGGAGCTTATAGATAACATTTGGGTCAAGCTCAACGACCTTAACAAGGTTCGCGACGCGGCGAGCGCGGAAGGTTTTGCAGGCTACGGCCTTTTCCAGAACCTCATCGTAGGCGGCCAGGACATTTACGGTATGGACGCTACAAACGACCTTTCCTATATGTGCCTTGAAGCCGCTATGCACGTGCCGCTTCCCCAGCCCTCGCTTTCCATACGCGTTTGGAACGGCTCGCCCAAATCCTTGCTTGTTAAAGCGGCGGCGCTCACCCGCCTCGGCACGGGTCTTCCCGCATACTACAATGACGAGGTAATTATCCCCTCCATTATGGCTCGCGGACTTACGCTCGAGGACGCGCGCGATTATTGCATAATCGGTTGTGTTGAGCCTCAGAAACCCGGCAAAACAGACGGTTGGCACGATGCGGCGTTCTTCAATATGTGCCGCCCCGTGGAGCTCGTTTTCTCGAACGGCGTGGACAAGGGCAAGCAAATCGGCCCCAAGACGGGCGACGTAACCGAAATGAAAACTTTCGAAGAGTTCTACGACGCTTACAAAAAACAGGAAGCGTATATGATAGAACTTATGGTAAACGCAGACAACGCCGTAGACGCGGCGCACGCTATGCGTTGCCCTCTGCCTTACCAATCCTGTATGGTTGATGACTGCATAAAACGCGGCAAATCCTTGCAGGAAGGCGGCGCTATATACAATTTCACAGGCCCGCAGGGCTTCGGCATTGCCAATATGACAGACGCGCTTTTGGCTGTAAAAGAACTCGTTTTTGAAAAGAAACTTGTTACAATGGCGGAAATGCGCGATGCGCTCGCGCACAACTACGGCAAGGGCTTGCGCGGCTACGATGCCGAAAAGCTCACTATGGAAATTGCCGAAAAGGTTGTGGCAAACGGCTCCGGCCTTACGGAAGCGGATATAAAAGAAATCTACCGCGAAGTTACAACGGGCGAATACCTCACGGCAGGCACGAAAGCAAGATATGAAGAAATTCTTGCCCTCATTGCCACAGTTCCGAAATACGGCAACGATATACGCGAAGTTGACCTTTTCGCGCGCGACGTTGCGTATACATACACAAAAGAAGTTGAAAAATACAAGAACTACCGCGGCGGTCTTTACCAGGCGGGGCTTTACCCCGTTTCCGCAAACGTGCCTCTCGGCGCGCAGACGGGCGCAACCCCCGACGGCAGACTTGCGTACACACCTATCGCAGACGGCGTGGGCCCCGTTGCGGGAAGCGACAAATGCGGCCCGACAGCCACGGCAAATTCTGTTGCCAAGCTCGACCACGGCATTGCGAGCAACGGTACGCTTCTCAACCAGAAGTTCCACCCCAGCGCGCTTGCGGGCATAGCAGGGCTTGAAAAGTTCGTTTCGCTCATTCGCGGCTACTTCGACCAGAAGGGTATGCACGTTCAGTTCAACGTAATCAACCGCGAAACACTTATCGATGCGCAGAAGTACCCCGAAAAATATAAAAACCTCGTGGTTCGCGTAGCGGGTTACAGTGCGCTGTTCACAACACTTTCCCGTTCGCTTCAGGACGACATCATCAACAGAACGGAACAAGGATTCTGATAATATGCCAATGGGTATATTATCAATGAAATATTTCGCTTGCGCGAAATGTTGAGGCAGAAAATTATTAAATTTTAAAATGTTTGTAGGGGAGGGGCTTGCTCCTCCCGAAAAACACAAATTACACACGAAATAAACGTCTTTTCCAGAGAAAGTTCTTTGCCTACTTTCTTCGGGGAAAGTAGGAGGGAGAAACGCCGATGGGAATATACGATACACAAGGTAGAATATTTGATATACAGCGTTTTTCCATTCACGATGGGCCGGGAATACGCACGATAGTCTTTCTCAAGGGCTGTGTGCTCCGTTGCCGTTGGTGCTGTAACCCTGAATCGCAGGAATATAAAATCCAGACAATGCTCCGCGCGGGTAAGCTCGAAACCATAGGGCGCGACGTGACCGTGCGCGAGGTTATGGAAGAAATAGAAAAAGATATGCCGTATTACGACAGAAGCGGCGGCGGTGTTACGCTTTCGGGCGGCGAGGCGCTTTGCCAACCCGGTTTTGCGCGCGACCTGCTCTGTGCCTGCCACGAGCACGGCATAAACACGGCGATTGAAACCACGGGTTATGCAAAACGCGAGGTGCTTGATAAGGTCATACCTAACGTGGATTACGTCCTTATGGACATAAAACACACAAACAGCAAAAAGCACGAGGCGTTCACAAGCAAGCCCAATGAAATAATTTTGGAAAACGCAAAATACATAGCGAGCATCGCGCAGGATATGACGGTGCGCGTGCCCGTTATACCCACGTTCAACGATACGCCCGAGGAAATACGCGATATTGCAAAATTTGCCGCGAAACTGCCCGGCGTGATGAAACTGCACCTTTTGCCGTACCATCGCCTCGGCAGGGATAAATACACGGGGCTTGAACGCGAGTATACACTCGACAATATAGAGCCTATGCCGCAGGAAAAAGTAAATACACTTTACGAAGCGGCTTCGGAAAGCGGTCTTATCGTGCAGATAGGTGGATAAGCAAAATCATAAAATGATTTTGCAATGAAATCGCCTTGCGGCGGCGAAATGTTAAGGTTTTCGGCGATGCCGAACAGAATTTATTAAATTAAAAAATGTCTTTTAGGTAGGCGAGGGGCTTGCTCCCTCCGAAACTACCAAACAAACGTATTTGGAGGGGCTTGCTTCTCCGGAAAAATGTCTTTTTTGAGTAAAGTTCTTTGCCGAGCTTTCTCTCGGGAAAGCGAAGGAGGATTTTTATGGATGAACTTTCTATGCGCGATAAAATGCGTATTATACAAGAACTTGTACCGGGTAAGCAGATTACTCTTGCCCATATCATAGCAAACCCCGACGCCATACTTTACCAGAAGCTCGGCCTCGACCCCAAGGGTGACTATAAGCGCTCCGCTATCGGCGTGCTTACCATAAGCCCTGCGGAAACGGCTGTTATCTGCGCGGATATTTCTATGAAATCTTCGGGCGCGACAGTCGAATTTGTAGACCGCTTTACGGGCACGCTCATTATAACGGGCTCCGTTTCTGAGGTGGAGGCGGCTATTGTGGCTGTCACTGATTATTGCCGCGACAAGCTCCATTGCACCGTTTGCGAAATTACGAGAACATAATGAAAAAGATAATGTTTGTGGGCAGAGTGGGCGCGGGCAAAACCACGCTCACGCAAAGACTGCGCGGGGAAGAAATACACTATTATAAAACGCAGTACGTTCACTACGGCGACCTTATAATAGACACCCCCGGCGAATATACGGAGCGCGCAAACCTTGCGGGCGCTCTCGCGCTTTACGCTTACGAAGCCGACGTTGTCGGTTTTCTTATAAAAGCGGATGACGTTTATTCCATATACGGCCCTAACATAACCTGTATGGTAAACCGCGACGTCGTGGGTATCATCACGGCAATAGATAAACCCGGCGCAAACGTGGAGCGTTGCGAAAACTGGCTCCGCCTGGCGGGTTGTAAAAAGATTTTTCCGCTCGATTCCAAAACGGGCAGAGGCGTAGACGCGCTTCTTTCATATCTTTCAGAGGAGGAATAGGCTTTGAATACGGCAACAAAAGTTATTGCTTTCGCCAATAACAAGGGCGGCAGCGGCAAATCCACCACTTGCTCCAACGTAGGCTACGCGCTTGCGCTCGGCGGCTACCGCGTGCTTCTCGTGGATGCGGATATGCAGCAGAACCTTTCGCTCTCTTTCTTCGGCGAGGAGGAAGTGCTCGCTTTTTCCGAAAGCGGAGAAAACCTTTTCACAGCCATAAAAGACGAATGCGACGTGCGCCCGTTTATAAGAAAAACGGCGTATGAAAACCTTTCTCTTTTGCCCTCGGGAATACTTATGAGCGGCGCGGAATTTGAGCTTTACGGCAAAAAGAATATGGAAAAAACGCTTGCAAGAGTGCTGGAAGGCGTAAGAGCGAGCGGGGAATACGATTTTATTTTGCTCGATAGCCCGCCTACGCTCGGTATGCTCGTTATGAACATAATGTGCGCTTCCGATTACTTGCTTATACCCATAGAGGCGAGCCCCTGGGGGCTTTTCGGCCTCGCGAATATGTTGGATTTCTTCGGAAAAGCGCAGGAAATCAACAAAAAACTTTCGCTTCTCGGCATAGCCGTTACAAAGGCAGACGAGCGTAAGGGTTATTTTCGCCAGACGATGGAGTTCCTTTCAGAACTTGAAAACGTGAACGTTTTCAAGAACTACATAAGAATCGACAGCGCTGTGGAATGGGCGCAGGACAACAGCCAGCCCGTTCTGGCATACAAAAAATCCAGCCGAAGCGCAAAAGAATATTTGGAAATGACAAAGGAGATGCTTGAATATGTCAATAGGTAAAAACAGCGTTGCACGCGCGGCGAAAGCCACGGCAAAACCCGCGGAAGATGTAAAAACGGAAATTATCGAACCCGCGGCAGAAGTACCCGCAGAAACCGTGACGGAAGCGGCGGCTCCCAAAGCGAAGACAAGCGAAAAATTCAAAAAAGTGCAGGTTGGCGACGGTATGCCCGCGTTCTTGCTTTAAGAAAAATGAAATCCACACGTTCGTGTGGATTTTTTAATCATTTTTCAAAAAAATTTTAAAAATCGTCTTAACCGTTTCGGCTTTCCACCGACTATATATATGAAAACGCCCGAAAACGGAAAAGGAGAAGCAAATGGATAGAGTAAAACTCGAAAAACTGCTCACGGAGAATATGAAAGCGATTTTAGGTTTTGCGCTCACAAGGCTCGGAAATGTGAACGAGGCGGAAAGCCTCGCAAGCGATATTTTCTACGAAATCATAAAATCGGCAGGGAATTTGAAAGACGAAGAACGTTTCTACGGCTTTATGTGGAAGATTGCGGAAAACACCTATATGGAGCATCTCCGCAAAAAATCGAGAAATGCGGCAAGGCACGCCGAATTCGACGAAAATATCGCAGACAAAGAGGATTCTGCGCTCGCGCAGCTCATCAACAAGGAAGAACTTAATTTGCTGCGCCGAGAGCTTTCCTTGCTTTCAAAACAGTACCGCGACGCAACGGTTTTATACTATATCGAAGCTCTCTCCTGCTCCGAAGTGGCGGAAAAACTGGGCATCAGCACGGAAATGGTGAAATATTACCTCTTCCGCGCGCGAAAAATTATAAGAGGCGGAATACCGCGATTTTGAAAGACGCAAGATTAAAGGCAACATTTTGCTCGCGGCTTATTACAGCCCCGTTACCGCGCAGGAAATCAGCATAGAGCTCGGCGTGGCGCTGCCTTATCTCGAAGACGAAATAAAATTACTTGTCAAGCGGCAGTATCTCGTTTGCAAAAACGGGAAGTATTCCGCAAACATTCCGATTTTTACGGTTGACTGCACAAAGGCAATAGATGGCAAGTTACGCGAACTTACCGAATCTGTCGCAGAGCGTTTTGTTGCCGCGAGCGATAAGTTTGCGAAGCATTTCGGCGGGCGATTTGAGAATGAAAACCTTATGCGCTGGCAGAAGGTGCTTATGTGCCTCCACTTTTCGCTGATTGATACGAATAACGATTTGGAAAAGCACTATGGCGAACTGCCGGGCGACGGCCCTTATTCGCTTGTGAACGGTGGCGGCGGGCGCGGCGTTGTTTGGGGCAGAAACAAAGAAACCATTGTGAGCGACGAATTGCCGCAGGGTATTCAGGGCATATATAACGGGTGCCAATCCTCGGGCGGCAGAGGAAAGGTTATAGCGATGAACTTCAGGCAGACGCTGAACGCCCAGCACTTCGAGGGGAGAATGACAGACCCTTTGGTCCTCGCGGCAGAGGGGCGCTTTGAAGATTTGTCCGACGAATGGAAAAACATAACCGCAAACCTCGGCTACGTAAGCGGAGGCAAGGCAAATTTCACGGTGTGGTCAAGCGAAGAATACAAAGCCTTGCCGCAAATCCTGCGCGAATGCACAGACCTTGTTTCGGAGCTTAACCGCAAGACAGCTGAAATCGCCGCAACCGTCACGGCAGACCTCGCCCCCGCGCATATCCGCAAAACCGCGGAATACGTCGGCGCGCTTGTTTACCAATTCAACTCTATTGAAAATTTGGTGAACGCACTTTATGACAGAGGCTATTTGAAACCCGTAGGCGACAGAGAAAAACCCGCGATTTGTGTTGTTACAAAATAAATACTCCGCCCCGAGAGCTTAAACGCTCTCGGAGGTGTTTTATAACGAAAACTACGCGATATTTGCGCGGTTCAGAGGAGGCTATGCCGATAATATTGAAAAGTAATAAATGTAGAAAGATAATGCTGTAGTATCAAAGGCTCCCTTGTGCAAAGGGAGCTGTTGAGCGACAGCGAAACTGAGGGATTGTTATACAGATTTTATATTCTTTCCTAAACAATCCCTCCGTCTTTTGCTTCGCAAAATCCACCTGTCTCGCTGCGGCTCGGTCACGCCACGGCTCTGACAGCCGTTTAGGCTGTCATTCACCACCGTGTCGCCGCTCCGCTACCTTTGCACAAGGGAGGCTTGCGAGTGCCGGTAGCGCGTAGGGATATACCATAAAACGAAATACTTCCTGTTATACGTTGGGGGCTAATTCTTAAAATATTCTTAAGTTTTTTTAGAAACATTGACGGCGTATATTGAGCAGTATATAATGTTGTCATAGGGAATTTAAGTTTAATTTAAGGTGGCGATAGTTTGACTTTTTCAGATTTGTTTAAGAACTATTTCACACATAAAGATTTTTTGCCCTCGGCGGATAAAATCCCGGGTACGCTTTTTACGCCCTTGCACATCGTGTTTGCGGCGCTCGTGTTGGCTGCGGTAATCTTTTTTGCCATATTCCTGGCAAGGAAGAGCGAAAAAACTATGCGCACGGTTTTTGCCGTGGTTTGGGCGTGCCTCGTTGTTCTGGAAGTTAGCAAAATACTTTGGGAAACTTACGCGGGCGATGACGTTTGGTTTGAATGGGGCGGCGTGCTCCCGCTCTACCCGTGCAGCATTTTTATGTATGCTATGCCGTTTGCCATATGGGGCAAGGGCAGGGTGCGCTATGCGGGCTGCGGCTACGTTTGCACGCTGGGGCTTTGGGTGGCACGATAAATTTCGTATACCCTGCGAACATACTTTCAAACTATTCTGCCATTTCTTTTGCGGGTTTTCACACGTTTTTCTACCACGGAGCTCTGGTTTTCTGCGCGCTTGCGATGATTATTTCGGGCTACCACTCCTATGCGAAAGCAAAAAAGTGGGTTGATTTGCTTTTGCCCGCCGTGCCTGCGCTCTGCGTTTCGGTTATAGCAAATATCGTGAACTTTTCTGAAATAGGCTCGGATTATATGTTCTTCCGCCTGAGCTCCTTCTTCTTCGCGCCAATCGGCGCGGCTTTGCCCACGGCGGTCTGCGTTGTTATAGTGTATGTGCTTTATATCATCATACACGCCGCGCCGTATTTGCCGTGCTTTATAAAAAACAGAAGAAAAACGAAAAAGGGATAAAATCAAAAGGTCGGCGTTTTCAGCTATTGTTGAATATGCAAGAAGAAATACCACTCGCTCTGCGAGTGGTATTTTTATATTGTGGCTTATTTGTTTTTAATTATGTCGGAGATAATTTGTTGTATATGTGCGATTTCTTCTTCGGTAAGATTTGTAATTTCCAAATATCTGCGGTTATCGCGACATAAAAGATAATCGGTAGAAACGGAAAAAATATTTGCTAATTTCATAAGGATTTCAATAGATGGTTGGATATTGTCATTTTCCCAATTAGAAACACTCTGTTTAGATACATTTAAAATTTTTGCAAGCCCAACTTGAGTCATATTATGTGCTTCTCTTAATTCGCGTAATCGTTCATTTAACATAAAAATACCCCCAAAAGCAAAACTTTACAATACTATTATAATTATTTGCTTGACTTTATATAAATACTATGGTATTGTAAAATTAGACTTTCGGACGGAGGAAATAAAATTATGAAAAGGCGATTTTCAAAAGATATTATTGATGACATTTGGATGGGGGCAATAGATAACCCCTCTGAACTCGGTGACAGGGGACATCTCGGCGATTACTATGATGAATTTGTAACACCTGAAAAAGATAAATTTTTGGCTACCCTTTCCGATGAACAAAGAGAAATGTTTGAAAAATATGAGGAAAAAATGAATTTTTGGCAAGACAGCTTGTGTTCGGAAAATTTTAGATACGGATTTAAACTCGGCGCACAGATAGTAGACGCAATTTTTGAATAACGGGGAACTTAACTTTTATAAAAGATGAACTTTGTCACTCTGTGCGTGACAAAGTTCATCTTTCGCTTGGTAGACATTTTTGCGGTGGATATGGTATACTTTAGTTACAAAACAAGAGGAGGTGTTCATATGACACTTGGACAGAGAATACAGCAGATAAGAGCAACGCACGGGCTTTCGCAAGAGGAGTTTGCGGAAAAACTCGGCACCACACGGCAAACGGTTTCCCGCTGGGAGCTCGACATAGCGTACCCTGAAATCGCAAAAATCGTGCTTATAAGCCGCATTTTTTCCGTGACGACGGATTCTATACTTAAATACGGCATAACCACGTTTGAGGCAGACATAGAAAAGTTTGTGTGCGGCGTGTACAGGTCGCCTTGCGCGGAAATCGTGGAAACGGAGAAGTTTTCGCTCGTGTATTATTGCAACGCGGAAAAGAGCGTGCTTGGCACAAAGCTTTATGCGGGCTTCGAAAACAAAAAACGCCTTGTGGCGGTTTGCGAGCGCGACCAAACCGAAAAGAGCACGAAATACGCCTATTCGATAGACGAAAACACCGTTATTTCCAACTGCGAAGATTTACCGCGTCTGCTCGGCGAAAAGTACGATTTTAACGCAAAAAACACTATGCGCCGCACGGAGACTTTCACGGTGAACGACGCGAGCGAGCCTTTGCCGACGGTGAAAGAAGCGGGAATTTACAAATGCCTTGCGCTTTGGCGTATGTCGGACACGTACAGGGCGAGCGCGGAAGAGCTTTTCTTCTACCTTTGCACGGATAAGACGGAATATGTTTTTTCGATTGGCGTGAAGGACACGAACGTTTATTGCGGAGCTTCGTACAATACCGTTTTTGAACTTGGCTTATTCTGCGGAAAGCAGTTTTTCAGAATACGTAACTATAAGGAAAACAGCGAAAAATTCTGCTATTTTCATTGTGATTTTTCCTGCGAGGCAGAGGACGTGAAAATCCTTGCGGAGCAGGGCGAGCTCGGCAAATGCGTGACAACGAGAAACGGCATTCTGTGCTGCGTGAAGCGCTACACCAACGATGAAATCGTTCTGGAGGGCGTGGGCGGCGACGAATACGCTTTCCGCCGAAATGAAAAGCGAACGGAACGCTTTGTGAAGGTTTAAGGCTTATGAAATGATAGCCTTCCCCTTGAGGGGAAGGGGGACCACGAAGTGGTGGATGAGGTGTCTTTGTCGCATTTTAAGAATAAAATTTTCAGACACCTCATCAGTCATCTAACGCTGACAGCTTCCCCTCAAGGGGAAGCCTTTTTGATAGTTTGCTAAATAATGATTATGGATTTCCGTGGATTTTTTGCATATCTACATTGAAAAACGGCGGGATATATGATACAATAATTATATAACACTAAAAAAAATAACGACTTAGGAGAGAATCTATGTCTATATCTTATGAAAAAAGCAATGTAAACTTCATTCCCGCCAAACCCTTGACGAGCCGTTTTGTCGCTCCCTGGGATACGAGCGGCTGGTACTACGTTTGCCCCAATATGGCTGTCGGCTCTAAAATCTATTCCAACAGCGACGTGACGATTGCCGAAATCGACGAAAAATACGTCGGCGCAGATTACGTCGTAACATTTAACTCGTTTGCAGACGGTTTTGATGACAAGCAGGAAGTGGATTTCTTCGCAGAGCGTGATATAACCGTTTTCGCGGCGTTCGATAAGAAAAATATCCCCGCATACACGGCAGAGTGGACCGCTACGGGCGATGAAATGAAATCTTCCGACGGCACGGTTTATGCCATCTTCGCAAAAGATTTTTGCGAAGGCGCGCACGTAAACGTACCCGGATTTGAGGGCGAAAGCAATCATTTTTCCGTTTTCGTGCTCCCGAAAGAGTATGAAGCCGGCAAAAAGGAAGTTCCCGCGGCGGTTATTTCCGATGTTCTCCCCGCACCTTATGCAAAGAGAACGTACAAAAATTACATAACAGACGTATTCAACGGCGAAAAACTCGCGCCCGAATATTACACAGAGGGCAAAGTAGAGCTTGTTGCGCGCGAAAACGAACCGCAGGATAAATTTGTGCTCGTTCACGCGGGCGCGGCGCTTGCGAACGATTTCGAGGGCAGCGACAGAATGGTTGTAAGCGCGAAAATCGAGGTTTGCGATGAAAGCGTGGCAGGCATTACACTCTATACAGAAAAAGAAGAAGCGCTTGCGCTCACTTTCTCCGATGCATCTGTTGCGTGGGATATAAGCGAAGATGAGGTTGAACTTCTCGATTGCGGCGAAGAATCAAATATCCGCATCATCTACAACGGCGAAGCGGGCGAAGCAGAGCTTTTTGTAAACTGCCGTAAGGCCGCGACGATTGCTTGCGGCAAAGGTGCTCTTAAGAGCCTTTGCTTCACTTGCGCGATTGGCGAAGCGAAAATAGATAACCTCACAGTTTCCGATTTTACGGAGCTCTACGTTTGCGACGACGATTTTGAGAGCGCAGGCTCCCGCTTTATGGCGCAGAGCGAAAACGCGCTTGTGGAAACGGTTGCATACCCCTTTAAAGATTCCAAAGCGCTCAAGGTTTGTGCAAAGGACGAGGGCGGCGCGGCTATGGCGTATGCGTTTGCACCCGTTTCGGGCGTTTGCACGGTAGAAAGCCTTGTGCTCGCAAACTCCGATGAATTTTGCCTTGCTCCTATGCTCACCGACAAGAACGGCACGCCCGCTATGCGTGTAGCTCTTTATAAAAACAACCTCTACGCCTCCGACGGCGGCGAATTCGTGCGCATTTTCGGCGGACTTTGCGAATTTCATTATTTCCCCTGCCAAAACCATATGAACATAAAAGTTACCGTGGACACGGAAAAGGGTACGTACGACCTTATGGTAGACGGCGCTTACCGCGCGAAGGGCTTCAAGCTGATGAACCCCGTTTGTGAGGTTTGCAACGCTGTGTTCACAGCGGAAAAAGCGGGCCTTACACTTATGCGCGTGAGAGTTTACGACGACGTTGACTTCGGCCGCGCTATGCTCCCGAACGCACCTGTGTTCGACGTTACGAAAGCGCCCTATAACGCTGTAGGCGACGGTGTGACGCTCGAAACAGAGAAAATTCAGAAAGCGATTGACGATGCGGCATACACGGGCGGCACGGTGCTTTTGCCCCACGGCACGTTCTTCACGGGCGAGCTCTTCCTGAAGAGCGATATGACTCTTTGGGTAGACCGCGACGCGACCATCCTCGGCACGCACGACCACAGCAAATATCCGCTTATGGAGCCCGGCACGAGCCTTTGCGCCGTTCGCCAGCTCGGCAGAGGCCTTGTTTACGGCGAAAACGTGCACAACGTGCGCGTAACAGGCGGCGGTATGCTCGACGGCAACGGCACGTACCGCTTCAAAATGAACGACCCCATTTCTGAAAAAAGAACGGAAGATTGCCGCCCCGACCTTTGCTACATCACATATTCCGAGGGCATCACAATCGAAAACCTCAACTTCAAGAGCCCCGGATTCTGGACGGTTGTGCCGCTTTCTTCCCGCAACATTATAATGCACCACCTGAACCTCGATTGCCTCAACACGCCTAACCGCGACGGCATCGACCCCGTGGACTGCCACGATATGACGATTTATTCCTGCAACATTATGGCGGGCGACGACGGCCTCTGCTTCAAGAGCTCCGACCCGTACGGCTGCGAAAACATCGACGTTTACGATATGATGATTCAGAGCCTTGCTTCGGGCATCAAATTCGGTACGGACACGTATTACAGCCTTAAAAACACACATGTTCGCGATTGCTTTGTTAAAAACGTAAACCGTTGCGGCGTTTCCCTTGAAACGGTAGACGGTGCGGATGTTGAAAACGTAACCTTTGAGCGCATCAGTATGACAGACGTGGGCGCGCCCGTTTACATCACCGTTGGCGACAGAAAGAGATGCCCCAGAAACGGACATCCCGCAAGACTCGGCAAAATCGACGGCGTTATGTTCAACGAGCTCCGTTTCGAGCACTACTATCCCTTCAGCCACACGAAACACGTGCGCGAGGTTATGGCGATTGGTCAGTACGACCACGCGAGAATCGAGAACGTGACGTTCAAGGATTGCTATTTCGTGCTTCCCGGCGGCGCGACGGAAATCCCCGCAGAGCCTAAGGTGATTGACGCGCGTTACCCGGAATACAACCGCCACGGTTCTTCCGTCGGCCACGCATTCACGGTTAAATATGCGAAGAACTTCCGCGTGGAAAACTGCGAAATCGTGCTCGAAAACCCCGACGTAAGACCTGAAATAGCTTATTTCGATTACGAGGACTGAAAAAATGAATGAATTTTTCACCCGTTCAAGCTCGGCGAAGAATGTTATCACGATAATTTGCGTTTTTGCGGTTATGTTTGCGCTTGCATTTTTCGGGTTGACGATTGCGCTCGCAACGTGGATATTCTTTGAGGCAATTTTGCTTGTTGTATTTTTAATCGTTCTTTTGCTTGTAAAAAAGACGTATTGGAAAATATTTTTCAGAGGCAGCGTGTTGCTTCTTGTTAACAACGGCAACGCTCAGGGCTACACCTTCGAGGATTTGAAAGCAGAAGATTTCAAAATCACTCAGAGCGAGGCACAGAAGGCAAAAAACACTTGCGATATGCGCGTTTCCGACGCTCCGTTCGTGATGTACGACGTTGCGAACTGCGACGAACTTAAAGCATATATAAAAGCAAATTTTAACTGAAAAAATCCCCCATTCTCTCTTTTTAGGGAATGGGGGATAGAAATATTTTGTAAAAAATAAACTGTGTTTTGCACAAAAACGCCTATTTTGCGTCTTATATTATTAGGGAGCGCAACTTTTTCTCTCAAAGAGAAAAAGTTCATTCTTTTGTACATTTTAAACGAAAATAATGCGCCGTTACAAAAATCTGATGAAAATACTTGACAAATATCGAATTCTTTGATAAAATCTATTAAAAATATAAATACTGCAAAGGTGTTTGAACGGAAACCAGTATCCGATATTTGAGTTTGCAGAGAACTGCTGTACGGTGAAAAGCAGTAACGATTTTTCGGTGAATTCATTCCGTAAACTGTGAATTGAAAGCTTTATGCTGTGTAGATTTTACCGGGGGCGACCGTTATATCGCTATGGGGTTATAATGCACCTAACAAGGTTCTTTTTGCGAAAAAAGAGCGAAACAGAGTGGTAACACGGCTTTTTCCGTCCCTGTGTCTTTTCGGCACAGGGATTATTTTTTTGATTTCTACGGTGTTTTGCCGTAAAAATATATTTTAAATTACAATATTAAGGAGTATTCACAAATGAAAAAAATTATTTCTCTTGTTTTGGTGCTTGCGATTTGCCTTGGCACTTGCCTCGCATTTACCTCTTGCAGCCAGACAGACTACACGGTGGGTATCTGCCAACTTATGGAGCACGCATCCCTCGACAAAGCAACACAGGGCTTCGTTGATGCTCTCACGGCAGAACTCGAAAAAGCAGGCAAAACGGTTACAATCGACACACAGGTAGCGGGTGAGCCCACGCTTTGCTCCACGGTTATCAACACGTTCACGGCGAAAAACGTTGACCTCATTATGGCTAATGCTACACCCGCTCTCACAGCGGCGGCTGAAGCAACTTCCACAATCCCCGTTCTCGGCACGTCTGTAACAGACTACGACGACACGTTCGGCGGCAATATTCCCGAAAACGTATCCGGCACTTCCGACGCGGTTCCTTTTTCAGACCAGGCGCAGTTGATGATTGACTCGCTCGGTCTTGTTGCAGGCGACGTTGTAGGCGTTCTTTACTGCGCAAACGAATCCAACTCCCTTATCCAGTACAACGCTGTTAAGGAATTCTTTGAAGCAGAAGACATCGTTGTAAAAGCATACACATTCTCCGACGTTGCTACGGAACTCCAGTCCCTCGTAAACAAAATGGTAACGGAATGCAAAGCGGTTTACGTTCCCTCCGACAATACTGTTGCCGATAACGATGCTGTTGTAGGCACAATCTGCACACAGAACAATATCCCCGTGTTCACAAGCTACGGCGGCGAAATCTGCTATGCAAGCCTTGCAATCGACTACTATCAGCTTGGCTACGAAACAGGTAAAATGGCTGCTGAAATCCTTCTCGGTACAAAGAAACCCGCAGATATCGAAATTATGAAGCTCCAGCCCTCCGGCGTTGTATATAACGAAGAACTCTGCGCACAGCTTGGCATCACGGTTCCCGAAAAATAATTTATCAGAGGTAGAAAATGGCTTTTTTAAATGCATTACCGGGTGCGATAGCAGAGGGCCTTATATGGGGTCTTATGGCTATCGGTGTTTACATATCATATAAAATACTTGACATTGCCGACCTTTCGGTAGACGGTTCTATCTGCACCGGTATGTGCGTTTGCGCGGTGCTTATAGCAAACGGCGTGCCGGCTTGGGTTAGCATTCTTGTCGCTTTCCTTGCAGGCGCTGTCGCGGGCACGGTTACGGGGCTTCTGCACACAGCTTTCGGTATACCCGCTATTCTCGCAGGTATACTTACCCAGCTTATGCTCTATTCCGTGAACCTCACCATTCTCGGCGGCAAATCGCTCGTGCAAATCAGTTTCCGCCAATATTCGCTTATGCTTTCTATGAGCGATAATATTCGTGCGATTATAGTGGCGAGTGCTGTTATTGCCGTTGTAATCGTGCTCCTTTGGCTTTTCTTCTACACGGAAGTCGGTCTTACGCTTAAATCCACGGGCGACAACCCCGATATGAGCCGCGCGCAGGGCGTAAGCGTAAATTTCAATAAAGTTCTCGGCCTTGCCATTTCCAACGGCGTTGTGGCGCTTTCGGGCGCGCTCCTTGCGCAGTACAAAGGCTCTGCGAACATCAACGAGGGCCGCGGCGCTATTGTAATCGGACTTGCGGCAATTTTCATCGGTCTTTCCGTTTCTATGAAAATCAAGCCCAACTTTGTTGTCAGCCTCATCGGCGTGATTGGCGGCGGTATAGTTTACTACGTTATATATAACTTCGTTATACTTATCGGCCTTAAGACAGATTACCTCAAAATGCTCTCTGCCATAATCGTTGCGATTTTCTTGGCGGTGCCTTATTTGAAGGGCAGATATTTCACAAAGCAAAAACCCATTTCGGGTATTTTGCGCTAAAACGTGCGGGAGGGAATAAAAATGCTTAAAATTACAAATTTGCAAAAAACGTTTAACCCCGGCACGGTAAACGCCAAAACAGCGCTGAACGGCTTTAACCTCCACCTCGCGGAGGGAGATTTTGTAACTGTGATTGGCGGCAATGGCGCGGGTAAGAGCACGATGCTCAACGCGATTGCAGGCGTATGGAAACCCGATTTCGGCAAAATCGAAATAGACGGCGTAGACGTTACGAATATGCCTGAGCACAAGAGGGCGAAATTCCTCGGCAGAGTTTTCCAGGACCCTATGAAGGGCACAGCCCCCGATATGGAGATAGCGGAAAACCTTTCCATCGCCGCGAGAAGAGGCCAAAAGCGCAAACTCATCTGGGGTTGCACGCGCAAAGACCGCGAAGAGTACAAAAAGCTGCTTGCACAGCTTGAACTTGGTCTGGAAGAAAGAATTACCACAAAGGTTGGCTTGCTTTCCGGCGGTCAGCGTCAGGCGGTAACGCTTCTTATGGCTACGCTCAGCAAACCAAAAATACTTCTCCTTGACGAACACACTGCGGCGCTCGACCCCAAAACTGCCGCGAAGGTGCTCTCTATCACGAATAAACTCGTTACGGAAAACAGCCTTACAACGCTTATGATTACACACAATATGCACGACGCCATCGCATACGGCAACCGCCTTATTATGATGCACGAAGGGCACGTTGTGGTAGACGTTTCTGGCGAAGAGAAGAAAAAACTCACAATAGAGCAACTGCTCGGACTTTTCGAGCAGGCGAGCGGAAGTCAATTTTCCGACGACAAGGTTATGCTTTCCAAACAAAGATAATCCTCTCAAATTTATATAAAACAATAAAAAGCAGGGTGCGAAAGCAACCTGCTTTTTATTGTATGCGTATTATTTTTTTGCTTCTTCTTTTACTTTTACGATACCGATGATGTTTTTGAGAGGGTAGTTAAGGTGTTCGGGGTCCATTTTGTGGTTGCCGTGAACAACCGTCGCTTTGCGAATTACGTCTTTGTTCTTTGCCACGTCTTTAGTGGGCACGAGAACGTGGTCGCCTGCCGTGAACTTTTCGCCGTTCGGGCTATAGCGGTAAAGCTTGTTTTTGAGCGTTCTTTCGGGCCAAACAACGGAAATGACTTCCACGCCTTCTTCGTATTCTTCGTCTTCTTCATCTATGTAGTCGATTCTGGTGAGCTCCATTGTGGGGGCGGCAATCGCTTCCGCGAGAGCTTCTTCGTCTACGTTTTCAACGAGAAGGATTGTTTCCTCTTCCATAGCGGGTTCTTCTGCTACGGGTTCTGCTGCGGGGGCGGGGGCTGCCGCTTCTTCGTCTTTCGCGTTTCTTGTGGCGATTACGAAGGCAGAGAGTGCCACTATAAGCACGGCATCTGCGATTACTGCTACCATAGAAACGGTAACGAGCGCACCGCCTGTTTTGAGCACCGCTTCGGTTATGCCAACCGCTATAGCGGCGAGCGAAACAACGAGGAGCACGAGCGAGAGGACGGTTGTGATTTTATTTGCGTTTTTTCTTGTCATAATGTTAAATCTCCTTTCTGGAAAGTTAGCTATATGTTTATGGTTATATTTTAACATATAAATAAAGTGTTGTCAATAATTTCTATCGGCGAAATAGAGATTAAATCGACAAAAAATGGAAATATTTTTTAGGAAACCAGCGAGTGGTAGAATTCGAGTGTTTTGAAATCGCGCTCCAGGTGGCAAAGCAGATATTTTTCGCAAAGCGAGGAAAAATCGTGCAGGGCATCTTCTTCCAGATTGAAAGAGAAAATTTTCTCCTGCGGGGCGGAAAGGGCATAGATTACGGCAGCGAAAACGCTCGGGGAAATCTGCACAATTGTGTGTGCCGAGGCGTAGATGCTTTCCGCTTCGTTAATTTTGCCCGCC
>JAFTOK010000117.1 GCA_017463815.1 Clostridia bacterium
AAAAAGCTATTGACAAGACGAGAATTTTGTGATATACTAATATGCGTTGGATAACTGGGTGTGGCGCAGATTGGTAGCGCGCTACCTTGGGGTGGTAGAGGCCGCAGGTTCAAGTCCTGTCACTCAGACCAAAAAGACTCGAATAATTGGTGATTATTCACTGATTGTTCGGGTTTTTCTTTTTGTCATTTGGCGATTTTCACAACACCAGATGGTTCGTACAAAGTTCACGACACTCGTTCTACGAATTTTCTACGAATATTTCTCGATTTCTTCATCGAAATCATCGCAGATTTCTTCGCTCGGCAGGCGTTTATTTTCCTGCCGGGCTTTCTTTTTTGCTTGCTTCTTATCATCTCGTACCAGATTGAGTCTTGCGTGTTGGCAATAGAACTTTCTGCCAAACTCATCCATACGGAATAATTTTTTGTGATTGTTGTTCTTCGCCATTACGCTTCTCTCCTTTATCTGTATAATTGATACTTGCGGCTGATGTGGTGAGCAAGCTCGTCGGGGAGTGGTATAAAGCCGATGCAAGTCAACGTCCTTCCTACTCCGTTTTCATCTACTTCTTCTGGGATAAGTTCAGTTAAGCAACAATCCCTAATCAGGAAGAAGTCTTTACCTTCCTCGAGCCCCAGTTCTTTTGCTACTTCCACCGCCTTCATAAGCTGATTACGGTTTCTTGCCTCGCAGATGGTTTTTGTGAAAACGCCGCAAATCCATTCTTCATAAATTTCTTTACTGAAGAACATCTCCGTAGCATAACCATCTTCACCCGTGGCGAGATTGGTAGTTTTGAGCACCTTGTTCTCGTCTCTCAAGCGACTTGTAAGGAATGCCATAGCTGCGTGACTACACTGTGCAGCAAGCTTTCCGGGCGACATTTGCAAGTCTTTTCGAGCGATGATTAACTGCCTCATACCGTCAGAAGATTTTCGATATTCTGGACAATCTTGGCGTTCTTTTCGGACAGAACCTCGATGGCCGCATTCTCTGCCTGAAGCGCAGCGATTTGGGCAGCGTTGGCCGCCTTAGCTGCCTCTGCCTCCTCGTTAGTGGTCTTGAGTCCCGCGATAAGTGTTCTGAAAGCGCTGATTGCGGTTTCGGATTTCGTCTGCAAGCTTGCAGCAGTAGCAACAACATTCTTCTTGTTTGCCATTTTCTTTTCTCCTTGTATTATGTATTTGGTTCGTTTTTGGGTTTCTTCCCCTTATAGGAACTTAGTGAATTCCTTTAAGAAAAGACTTCAAACTCATTCATCATAAGGGGAAGATTTTTACTTTTTAGAACCGGAGTTCCCAAAAGTGCGTTAGAAAAATCGGCATTTTCTGCAAAGTGTTAGCAAAAAGCAGGACGCTCTTGCTTGACTTGGCGTGAAGAAAATAGAGCGAGGACGGGTTCTTTTACATTGCGGTAAGCGGGGACATTGTCCCAAAAGCAATGCCAAACATATACACCATCTTGGACAGTTCCTATGTATCTGGAAGCATCAATTCTTTGACACTCCCAGCCGGTGCCAATAATCACAACTTTGTACTTGCGCGGCAACTTATCTGGATTTACGATTGCCCAAACACAAGGAATTTCTCCTTGCATCTGAACTGTTAAAAACTGTTCAATAGGAGCCTCGATTTCTGTTTCTTCAGCCGTTAGCGGGAATTTCCAAATCGCATTCATTGGCTTGTACCTCCCTTGGTTTGAAGTATTTGTCGAGTAATTCTTCCATCTCTTTTTCTTCAATGAAGAAAATATCGCGCTTCGTTTCGGTTGCTACAAACCCAAGGAAGTTGGACATAAACTGCCCAAACCTCCAATCTGGGATGTAAGTTTTCCAATAGTCAGCAAGCTTACGGACGAAAGATTCAATCCTCTTCGGGTCTCTCATCGGCGCCTCCTAAATCAAAAGTTGAGTTCAACTGTGCAGCCATTCGCGCTTTACGAGCTTCTGTGATATGGGTGTAGATATCGCCAGTCATCTCGACGCTGGAATGCCGTAACCAGCTTTGACTGTCTTTCAAATCCCATCCTTTATCATACAAAATGCTCGCTGTACTATGTCGTAAATCGTGGAATCTCATTATCGGGATGCCGTGTGCTTTGAGGACTCTTTGGAATCCTCTCGTTACGTAATCAGGCCGATACAAGGTTCCGTCGTCCCAAGTGAAGATATAGTCACTCGCCTTGTAGGCTGCGCCAAACTCCCTTTTGTTGCGTTCTTGTCGCTCACGCTGAGCAAGCAACGCTTCTCGGACGTCATCAATTAACCAGTACGTGTGATAGCTGCTTTGGGTTTTGGTCGTATCTTTTCTCACAATCGTTCGATTCTTTACGACCGTGTGGTTGATGGTCAAAGTCCCTTGGTTAAAGTCTACCGCGCTCCATCGCAATCCCAACACCTCAGACCTACGAAGTCCATAATACAATGTTACATAAACAAGAGCTTGTAGCGGGTGTCCTTTGAATGCCTTGAGCATTAGGTTGGCCTGCTCTGCATCCAAGAAAACCTTCTCTCTTGTTGTGGTTTCTTTTGCCGGCAACTTCACACCTTCTGCTGGATTACGAGTAATGTACTCGCCAACGAGGGCGTCAGTGAGCGCTTCTTTGATTACCAATGCGTGCTTCTTTATGGAAGCGATTGATAACCCGCCTTCCTTGCCGTCTAATCTTCCTTTTGTATACTTGAACTCATAATAGTCTTTGATGTGCTGAGGGCGTATGTCTCTCAATGAGAGCTTGAGCGGTTCAAAATAAGGAACAATGTGACGAGTCACATATATTTCATATCCTTCCCACGTAGACATCTGTATTAGGGGCTTTTTCTTTTCCAGCCACTGTTTTATATAAATCACAAACAGCATATCGCCCGCAGGGGTTGAGTATTGTTCCTCGAATTTTCTCTTGATTTCATCCAACATAGCTTCAGCCTTTCGCTTATTGTTCTTCGTTGGTAACCCAAGAGCAATCCACTTTTGCTTGTACTCGCTTCCTTCCTTATAATTGATTACTGCATAGTAACGGTCATTTTTGACCTTGAGATTAGCTGTCATAACATTACCTCCTAAAAGATTATGTATCACAGTAATCAGCCTGCTCGAGCATACTGTTTATGTAATTTTCAAGGCAGTGTTTGGGAATTTTTCTTTCTCTGCCTATCTTAAAGTTTTTTATGGCTCCGGTTTTGAGTAACTCGTAAGTTTTATTGTAACCGATGCCAAGTATATCGTGGACATCTTTAGGGCTTAATACATCCCCATACTCGTCCAACCTATATTGATTAAGCATATATTACCTCTCGCTTAATGGTTAAAACCCCATAATATTATCGTAGTTGAGACTTTCAAGGACGGAATTAAGATGGTCGCGTAAAGCGGCTATTCCTTCGGCTCCCATCGTCTCAATGTTGATGCCTTTGGGTATAAAGATAATTGTTTTGTCAGGAAAGTCTGACATAAGCTTTTTCGCAAGAACTTCTACGGTAGCTAAATCGTGACGTTCCATATCAAACTTTGCAACCCACGGTGCGTCGTCTTCCACGTCCAACTTCTCAATCTCAAATGTTGTTCGGAAGTATCTTGGGTCATTTCCAGAGGGCGAGAACAAGTCTCGCATCATTTGACGAAATCCTGTGCCACACATTTCAATGCGCACTTCTGTGTCGTCTGGAGTGCGGTAATATCTCTCGCCGCCGAGACTTCCACCGCTAAAGAATGGGCTTGCAGTTTCAACGCGAGTTTCAATGTTGCGAACGCCATATTGCTCTTGGAAACTATCAAAAAGCGTACCATCAAATATCACTTTGACTCACCTCCGAAATCCATCAGTTCCTCAAAGGATATTGGGTCTGTGCTTTGATACTCGGATTCATCCTTTAATTCGTAATCGTCGCCAAGGTTTTCCCAAGCGGAATTCAAATCTTGAAGCCAAGTTCCAAACAAAGATGCGTTTGCCGCAGCACTATACGCAAGACCAGACATTGCATCGCTAACCCTGTGAAGGTCGGGCGTTGGTTCTGCCCTCATTTCACCGTGTAAAATAGCTTCTGTGATTTGTCTCGAGATGTGACGAATCGCTTCTGACGCGGCGGCAGAGTTGATTCTAAGGTCTACTCCGTAGGGAGGTGGCTGCGGTATTTCCACAAATTCTCCATATCCCGGTGGGGGATTTGTGGGTTCCGGGCTCACGTCGGCATACATATCTAT
Source organism: Clostridia bacterium (assembly GCA_017463815.1). GTDB lineage: Bacteria > Bacillota > Clostridia > Oscillospirales > CAG-272 > UMGS731. Next base: position 4,203 of record JAFTOK010000117.1, read on the forward strand.
TGCTCTCATAAGGGCTTCGCGGTCTATCGGAGCATCTACTTCGAGTGTTCCAGTGATGGCTTCTGATGGATTAAGTCTGATGGGAAAGCTCCCATCTGGAGCGTCGGCACTACCTTCAAAGGTGACATTTTCAACCTCTCCCAAATTCAACTCCACGCCATCTGGTAAAGTGAATCTTATGTTATCAACGGCTCTGTGGAAGAGTCTATCATTGTCGTCTCTCGGTGGCATACTGCACCTCCTATCTCGTTCTCATCTTCTATGTAATGTTCTTTGGGTGGGTCAAGATTGTGTTCGCGGAGACAAGCGATGCACACCATTGTCCCTTCGGGAACTGGCTCTCCGCAAACAACGCAAATGTCGCTATTCATCGCTACACCACCCAGAATGTAGTGACCGCGACAATTTCGGGGTCTGTATCGCCTACATACGCAGACCAGTCACTAAGGATTTGCTGATAAAAACGTATAGTTCCTTCAACTGTCCCCCAGCCGTTCTCGGCTTCATACTGCTTATACTTCTTAGGGTGCTTCAACAGCTCACTTAATCCTTGCTGAATTTTTGGCATAACGTCAACGCACAACCCATTATTCTCCTCATTAAGCCAAGGAAGTCCCGTGGACAACTCGATAATTTTGCGAACATTCCAAGTGATATTGGCTTGACATTCGCCCACTTCAATGAATTTGTCCGTATCGGCAACTCTTACTCGAAAAGAGATGTCATAACTCATCGTCGCAATCCTCCTCTTTGTCCTCGTACAGCTCAATATGCTGGTCATTCTCAAAGAAAGCTAAACGGATTTCACTCAGTTTATAGTAGTGTATCATACCATAAACCTTGCCATCGTCGCCGATAGTCCTCAGCCCAAGAAGCCAATCTCCATTGCCGAGGTCAATGGCTTCAGCAATTTGACAAAGTTCGTAATGGGTATCCTCATACACACTCTCATCCTCAAATGCGTGCTGTTCTTCATATGGAGTAAACACTTTTTTGTAGACAAGGTATCTATAGAGTCTGTCGCCGTAATCGAGAAGCCAAGTTTCAAAATCAGTAATGATATTAGCCATTTTGCGCCTCGGCTTTCTCTTTATCTGAAGTCCATTCGCTCGCGCAGCCTGTGGTCATCTTACGGTGCATCTCGTAATTAGCGAGTACCTCCTCGAATGTTACGGGTTCATAGTTTTGAACCATAACGCCAACATTGTAAGCATTACACTTAACGTCAAGTTGTTCAAGTTCATAGCGGTAGTTGTCTGTCATCTGCCACTCGTGTGAATTGTGAACGTGGCCGTAGAACATATAGGCACCGTAATGATGTCTGTTAAAGAAGATGATGGGATAATGGCAAAGGGTAATCTTGTGCCCATCCACGTCAATTTCCTTATAATCGGCAATTTCCTCGAAGCAAAAACGGACTTTGCCGTGGACTCTGTCGTGATTACCCTTGATAAGAATTTTGTGTCCGTGCAAAGAGTTGATAATTTCCGAAGTTTTTGCATCGTTATACCAACTAATGTCACCAAGTACATAAACCGTATCTTCATCCGAAACCTTCGCATTCCAGTTGCGGATAAGCGCCTCATCCATTTCCTCTACGGTAGAAAACGGCCGGTTGTCGAAGCGAATGATGTTTTTGTGACCGAAATGCAAGTCACTCGTAAAGAAAATTTTAGGCATTCATTTCACCTCTCAGGCTTGTTCATCAAACATCTTTGCGGTGTTGATGAAGATTTGTTTTAGTTGTTCGCCATACCCAAATCTCTCGGCGTTCACTTCAATGCTCTTGAGAAGGTTGCCATTGAGTTGTCGGGCTGATGCAGCCTGCCAATCACAAAGCATCTCCACAATATCAATCAACGTCATATCGTTGATGCCTTTCTCGAAGTGTTCGGGGTGATGGCGATAATTTGCATAATGGTGTTCTAAGGCAACTCCCATCTCACGCAAAAAATTATTGTATTCCTCGCTGCCGTAAGTTGCTTCGGCAAGCTTTGGAGTGAACTCCGTGAAGATTTCAACTTCAGGGCTTTCAAGCTTTAGCCTATCGTGCTCTACTCCTCGAGTCGTAAGCTTATCTGTGAATAAGCGAATGAACTTGCGAACGAGTTCGATATGCTTTATTGTCTCAACTTGGCATTCTGCTTTCGTCATTTTTTCTCCTTCTGACTGTCTAAATGTGTTGTGTTGGCGGCTTTGTAAAGGCGCACACCAGCACGCCTTTACTTAATTCTTACCTTGAAGACTAATTTTGGAATCTTCTATTTTCACATAAGAAACGACCTTACCAGAGGATAACACTTTTAGAGTGTAAGTTCCGCCCAAAACTTCGTCGTAGTTGTGAGCAAGAACTTCGCAAGTCCCAAGCCCCGGATAAATAACATATTCTCCGATGGGGATTGCTTGGCTTTTGATTGATTGCACTTTTAAGTCGTGCAAATATTGAGCCTCACTCTGAGGGAAGTTCTGATATATTTCTACATCGAACGTCTCATAAGGGATTGGCTCTCCGGGATGTGCCTTTGTCCACCTGTGAACAATTGCGTCTCGCCTTTGCTGAACCAAAAAACTGTCATATTTTCTCGGATTCTTACAATGCGAAGATTGAACACCACAAGCGTTTTTTGAATAGGCACTTCGCGGAATGCAAGGTTCATACCCTGCGGCAACCATATCTTCGTATGATTTTCGGAACGCATCATCAAAAGAATACCCGTGTTTCATATAGTAATCTACGAGGTTTCTTTCCATCGTTGCGTTTGTTTTGCGCCGGTCTTTCTCCCGTATCGCGCTTGTCTTGTCGAGTTCTTTCTTATCATCGTGCAACTTAACGAAGATAAAAATGATTACAACAACTGCTATGATTAAAGGCATTATCCACCACCCGCCTTTCTCGCCTCAAGGTCTTTGAGGTATGTCATCACTTCATCATACCAACACACATACTGCCGAGTGTTGTGATTTAAGTGGTAAGACGGATTGTATTGAATTAAGCCATCTCGCTTGATATCCCATTGTTCTTCCGTGCCCAATTCCAAAAACTCTGGCGCAGAATCATAGTAGATACCAAACATAGTGTGCATCACCACTATTTTGTGGCGAGGGATTATTTTGTGCAAATAATTTTCTTTGGCTTCGACCCAGCGAACTTCCGTTTCATCAGAACTGATGTGGTTGACCGCGTTGAATCTTCGCATTTCTGCAAAGGCTTCAGCTTCTGTCTCTACTTCTCGTAGCAGCAGTCCGCCGGCTGCGAGTTCGTAAGACACAATCAACTCTCATCATCTCCTATCGCATAGCGTTTCCATCTCTCGTAGAATTCCTTGTAACCGACTGCAAATGCAGTATCACATCCGGTAATTTCTTGAATAAGAGTGTTAACCGTTTTATCGTCAGAGCTATCGTAAACTCTTCTGAATACGCCATTCTTTCTCAAGTTAAGCACCGAAATCTCGTGGTCATAATCTGCGGCAATCGTGTTAAAACGTCGGATAGCGCATTGCACATTATTAGGACTCATACGCGGCTGTTTTGACGACCTCATAAGATATTGTGAGGTGACGTATATTTGCTGCTTTTGCGATGGGAACCCTTTATGAAGGTCAATGTCTGCAAATCTACACAAGATGTTCATATATTCAGTTGTAAGATGCAGGACTTTATCTCCTACCGTTACGATGCAGTTAACTCTATCAAGGTCGCTCTTTTTGATTGAGAGCAACTCCTGAAGCTCTGCGCCATACCAAGTCAGGATAACGATTACCTTAAAATTAAGCATATCGTTTGGTTCGTTTAATCCCTTGGCAGCCCCGACTTTTGTAACGAAACCCAAAGCATCGTCGAGGTCTTTGAAATAGTAATGGGATAGTTCGTAGTCTGTAACAACGTCTTTCAATTGAAGACTATAGACATCCTCGACTACCTGCTTATCAATGGCGCCCTGCTGATAGAGCCAGTCATAAAACATTCTCACTAAGTTTCTCTTACGATAATACTGTGCTTTGCTTATGCTTGCACTCTTGCCATAAAACAATTTACATATTCTGTCGGGGTTCTGGAACTGAGGATGTTCTTCGTCAAAGACCTCTATAACCGTCTTATAGAATACATCCACCCATTGTCTATCCTTTTCGGGTAATTGTTGACATAGCGTGTAAAACGATTCAAAATTCATAGCGCACACCTCCACCTCATATTATTATAACATCAATTTAGACAGTATTCAAGGGGTTTATGTAAACATTCCTGAATATTTTTGATGCTATGTATGGAGATTTGCTGGGTAAGAGTGTTACGCGTTAAGAATCGCCTTTCGCATTTCGTCCAACGCGGATTGACTATATACATACTGGCGAGTAACACCAACGCCTTCTGGCGATATAGCAATCTGTTGCTTGGTCTTTTTTGTGCGGGTCTGAAGGTTATATATTCCTCCTATGATACGCTCATCCTCAACCTCAAAGTAGACAGTTGAGCAGTCGCAGTCGGAATAATTTAATCTGTAATCCGCATTCATTACAATGACAAACAAGCGTTCGTCATCTTTGGCTTGGAGGAGCTTGGCGCGGTCTACAATAGCCACGCCATCTTCTCCTTTGGTCAAATAGCCGCAAAGATTTTTCGGATTGAATTTCTTTGCCGCTTCAATACGAGTATTTGTGATAAGTGCCATTACTGTACTCCCTTACTTTCAACGAGAATTCTTCCAATGCGTCGAGCCGCTCAACGACGTCGTCGTTTGTGTACTGAGTTCCAGCAATGATTTCGTTGACATCGGTTTTGCCAAGGACAAAATCGCTGACCGCAATTCGTGCTCTATCGTACATTTCTTGGTATGACCCAAGATATTTCATTGTTACCCTCTGGTCGCCGTGATTGAGCAGTCCCTGAACCTTTGTGATTGCGTTCATATCTATACACGACTTGTCTACGCAGGCGGCAATGTTTGCAAAGGACTTTCTCATTGTGTGAGAACCGATTACTAAAGGTAGGTTAAGCGCTTTACCTGCGCTGGACAATATTCTCCAACCGCATTCTTCATACATTTTACCCTTAGTTTTCTTGCTCGGGAAGAGGTATCCATCTAAATCAAACCTGTATTTGATTGACTCTAAATACCTATCCATAGCCAGTCTCACTGACTCCGTAATAAGACAGTTATTCAACTTACCTGTTTTTTGCTCATAGATTTGTATTCTCGGCCTATATGTTTTCTTGTCTTTGTCAATGATGTGTCCGAACTTCAGTGACAGCAAGTCGGAGATTCTCAAGCCGAGGCTCACCCCGATAGTCCACATCGCCCAATCGCGAACTTGTCCTTTTTCGAGGTAATAATCTTGAATAGCGTGGAAGTCATCGTAGGAACGAATAGCATCTGCTGCGTGTGGTTTGCGCTTGCCATCCGATTTGAAATCGGAGTAAGCGTTGTCGTCCGGAGTGACCTCGCGACGCTTTCGCGTCTTCTTTGGAACCATTTCTTCTTCAGAAAGCTTTCCGTATTTTGCTTCAAGGCGCTCTCGAAGACTGCGCTCATAATCTAATTGGTTTGTAAGTCGCTGTATTTCTCGGTCTCTTTTCTTCAGCTCGTCCTGCATCGCTCCGAGCTGCAACATATACAACTCTGGGGAGAAAACGACCTGTACGTCATTATTCATAGGTGCACTCCTTTCTTATATTATACTACTTTTCTGACTGAATGTCTCCGTGTTCTTCGCAAATAATATTTTCAAGAACGTGAAGCTGATTAAGAATTGCGGCAAACACTTCACAATGGCTGCAATCGGGTGTCCCCTTATGTATGCGGCACATTTCTGTGCCGTGAAATATGCAAGAAACGCATTCGCGTCCCTCAACGGTGGTGGTCTTCGTTAATCGTGTGTACATATCGTCACCGCCTCTATACCAAACGAAATCAAAATCTTTTGGTTAATATCTTCAATCTTCTGCAAGTTTTTAACCTCCCCAAGTCTCTTTTTTATTCTTGTTTTGTCTATCACACGCACTTGTTCACATAGGACTATGCTATCACGAATGATTTCTGCGTCTGTCGTCGTTAGTTCAACGTGTGTGGCGGACATCGACTTGGCTTTTGATGTCAACGGACATATAATCGTTGTTGGTGAATGTATGTTCCCCGTCTCATTTTGGACAACGACGGCTGGGCGTACACCGCTTTGCTCAGAACCAACCTGATTGCTTAGGTCAATTAAGTATATTTCGCCACGATGTATCATTCTTTCACCCGCCTTCTTTAGATGGCCTCCTCGATATAGCTGATAGCGTCGTCAATTGAACTGACGGCATTGTCCATTGCTCTGCTACAGTCTTCTGATTGTTCGTATCGTTCTGAATATTGCAAGTTCTCTGGCATATTCTCGCGGACTTCATCTTCCTCTTCACGTATGGATTCAATTTCCTCACGAACTTTGCTGAGCTTATCTCTTGCTTCTTTTAATCTTGTGCGCCTTCTACCGTTCATATGAACCTCCTTTCGGATTACTATTCCTCGTTTTTAGAAAACCTCATAAGGAACGGCTTTTATAGAGTCATTCATTTTAATGAACTTCTCCGGGAATAAGTATTTTTGCTGATATTTTTTGATTTGCTCCTCGGAGAGACTGCCGAATCTTTCTCCACTGCAATCTGCGATAAAGAATGTCCCGCAGATAATGTCAAAGATATCCTCTTCTCCATCCATACGGACTCCGCGATTTGCAGGCAACTGAAGTAGCTTTCCTTCTTCGTTGCAGATAAGTGCGACCTCATCCTCGAAGGGATACATCGCTTGGATTAAGCCGCCAACTGCGGCTTGCATATCCTCAAGCGTCGCGCCAATCTCCGCAACGATTGCTTTTTTGTTGGGTTCTACCAACACTACCTTAATTTTTTCTGCCATAATTAGCCCTCCTTATTGGTGGACGCTTGCGCTTTCGCAGCCTTTCTGACACGAATTGCTTTTACAAGGTCGCGGACATTGTCAATAGTCATTAACAAATACGCCATCATCAAAGCACCGTACATCAAGAGCCGCCACGAAGGGTCGGTTATAGCATAGCCGATACCGGCGATTGAGAAGCACACGAGGCAGATTGCCTCAAGTACCAAGCAGATGATAATTCTACGCATTTCTTACTCCTTTCTGAAGCAATATGGAAGACATCTTTTATGTTCCGTTGCGGCGTGCATCGCGATGATTTTCTTGCCAACCTCTGCGGATTCAGGTAGAACACCATTGATAAAACCATCGAGCTCGTTATAGGTAAATCCAAAGTTATCCTCGTCAGACATACCCGTCAAACCGTCAGAAGGTTTCTTAACGATGTACTTTTCATCAAGCCCAAACTCCTTTGCGAGGTCAAGACCAACCTCAACAACCTCGCCACAGGTCAATCCTGCAATCGGGTTGAGGTCATAGGCACTGTCACCCCATTTGGTAGTCCATCCAATATATGCTTCGCTTGCGTTGCCGGTGCCGATTACTCGGTAACCAAGCGTCTGAGCGATTGCATACAGCGTGGTCATTCTGACGCGGGGAGGAATGTTGGTAATTGCTTTCTGGTTGACATCCACGAACGGAACGCTTGCGTTGATACTATGGAGAATTTGAGTAACGGCTCCACCGATGTTAACTAATGCGTGTCGCAAGTTCAGTGAACTGCAAATCGCAACGGAGTCATCGATGTCAACCTGACCACCGTCGGGCATCATAATGCCTACTACATTATCGCCCCACACTTTTTTGGCAAGCATAGCAACTGTTGTACTATCCTTACCACCGCTGATGCCGAGGACTACGCCTCTGCATTGCGTGTTGTCTCGATATTCTTCGAGCCACTTGATGATTTGCTTTGTCAGTTTAGACGCCATAACTCAACCCTCCATTCGTCTCCTGCAAAAGTTTCCTCAATCATCTTGGATACGATGTTCCAGTTACCGCCGGCAAGACCGCAACCAATTTTGTAAGGGAAACCAATGGTGTAATTTTTGCCCGCAAATTCTTCCTTGATTTTGTCAAAGCAGTGTTGCAGAGCTTCGTAGTTTGTATGAACTGCACCGCGAGGAAGATAGTCCTTTTCGCCGTAGCAGTTAACAACACATCTGAGGAAACCGTTGCGGATTGTAGGAACGAAGTCCACTTCACCAACCGCAGCAGCACCCTGCTCAAAACGGTCTCTCAATGCGTGATACGCTTCGGGGTATGTGGCTCGGATTGCTTTTGCAATACCAGAGCCCATAGCGCCCATACAGTTTGTCTGATGGCAAATAACCTCGCAGTTACTGGCCAGTAAGTCGCCTTCGTGGATTGTGACCATTAGAACTTACCTCCGTGGAGTCTTTCGCGGATATCCTTGAGGGAGTATTCTTTCTCCATCTGACCGTCACAGAACACAAATTCCATCAGATTTCCTTCGTCGAGGCAGGTGTCGATGTAAGCGTGTCCATCTTCGGCAACAAGCTCACCGTTTTCTTCCTTGACTACGATGCAACCCTTGTGAGACTTCTTGAAAGAAGACTCCTTGGGGTTCTTGAAAATCGGGATAGGAGTTCCGTTTTCGTCTTCCGCATAGGTTGCCTTAATTGCGATACCAAAAGTGTCTCTCGTGTAAGGGCTGAATGCAGGGATGTGAGCATTCTCCTCGAAGGACTCAAGACACTGCATAGAGAAGCTTCCAACACCAAGAGCGACGTTGCTTGCTGCAAATCCGTTCTCAACAAGGATGTTGTAGATTTGTTCGGCGCGAGTGGGAGTGATGCTGTCACCGTAGATTGCCTTGATATGA
>JAFTOK010000007.1 GCA_017463815.1 Clostridia bacterium
AAATTCAAATAATTGTATATAGACTTTTGGTGGTCATTACGGTATAATATAAGCAAAGATTTCTCGCCAATTAAACATCAAAAAGGTAATATATAATGAAAATAGACCGTCTTATAGGAATAATCACAACACTTCAACAGAAAAAATGTGTTACCGCACCATATCTCGCTGAGAAATTCGAGGTATCGCGCCGTACAATAAACAGAGATATCGAGGACATATGCAAAGCGGGTATACCAATCGTCACCTCGCGCGGTACGGGAGGCGGAATTTCCATTATGCCGGGTTTCGCCATTGATACCACTGTATTTACAGAACAGGAGCTTGCCAATATATTTACGGGGCTTAAGACCCTTGACAGCGTTTCAAATTCCGAAACGGCGGAGAAGCTCGCACAAAAAATAGGTGGAAGTTCTGCCATAAAATTGGCAGACAATATGATAATAGACCTATCTTCCTTCTACAAGGACGATTTAGCCGATAAAATAGATGCCATAAAACAGGCAATCAAAGAATCAAGGTGTATTTCATTCCACTACTGCTACAACAAAGGCGAGGCAGACAAGAAAATAGAGCCGTATCTGATTGTTTTCAAATGGTCGGATTGGTATGTTTTCGGCTTTTGCAAGGAACGGTTGGATTTTCGTATGTACAAGCTACGCAGGCTCTGGAATTTAAAAATTACCGACGAGAAATACGTCATAAGAGATGTACCCGAAGAAAAGAAACAGTTCGGCTCCCATATGACAGATGACTATATCGTTTCCGCCGTCTACGAGCCTTCCGTAAAATACAGGCTTGTAGAAGAATACGGCAGCAACTGCTTTACAGAGCGAGATGACGGCAAATTATATACCGAATGGGGTTTTACCGCCCAACAAGGAGCGATAGAGTGGTTTCTCAGCTTTGGCGACAAAGTAAAAATTCTTGCCCCCGCTGAAATGGTTGTTCTGATGAAATCAACGCTTGAATCCATAAAAAATTTATATGAATGATGACATACAGTTGTCGTGTTTAATGTGTTACAGTAAAGAAAAAACGGAGGTAATACATTATGGTTGATTCAAGATGTGGGCTTCACTGCACAGAATGTAAGTACAAAGAACCTTGCGGGTGCGGCGGTTGTATAGAAACAAACGGGCACCCTTTCCACGGCGAATGTCCCGTTGCCGTATGTTGCCAGAATAAAAGCATTGTGCATTGCGGCGAGTGCGAGGGCATTCCTTGCGAGCTACTTATGCAGTATTCCTGCGACACAGAGCACGGCGATAACCCCGTGGGTGCAAGGATTGAACAATGCAAACAGTGGTATAAAGAATCGAAAGGAAAGAACTGATATGGATGCAAAAATAATTTCTCTGCGAATGGAGCGCCAATGCTTTTTAAACAAGGCGGATAAAGAAGAATATATGGCGCTATACCGTGACACCCAACCGGGTCAAAACGTGTATTGGAACGGCTTCGGAGAGCCGCCCACGCTCACTTTTCGCGCAAATTTCAACGATATAGCGTTTAACCGCACGCGTCAGTTTGAACGTAAACTCGTTAAAGGACGTTTCGCGGGCGGTAACCTGGGCTGGATTGTACCCGAAGATATGGAGCTTTTTGCGGCGATTTACCGCAAACCGCTTACAAAGCCTACGCCCGAACAAATTCAAATTTTGGAACTTATTGAAGCTGCAGGGCCTTTTAACATTCAGCAAATCAAAGAAGAAACGGGGTTGCTTGTAAAGCAAATTACGCCTGTTCTCCACCGTTTGCAGGAAGCTTTTTTGATTTATGAAGACCAATATGACGGCGAATGGGACCGCGGCTGGTACAAATTCAAGGAAATATTCCCGAACGTTGATTTAAATAAATATTCAAAAACAGAAGCGCTTAAAATCGTGCTTCAGCGTTTTGCTTACAGGCTCGTGTGGTTTGCTCCCGCGATGGCAAAATCTTTCTATAAAGTCCCCGAAAAAGAAATCAAACTTGCGATAAACGAGCTTGTGGGAGAGAGCATATTTGTGGCATCGGAGGCGGGTTATATGCTGAAAACCGACGCAGAACTGCTTGAAAGTTATGAACCGAAACCTTTAAATTTTGTTTACGCACTTCACAAAAATGATTTTCTTTATAAGGCGCACGAACATATATTAAAAGAATTTGCAAAAGACCTAACCAAAGGGCTCGAATATGACTGCGAACCGCTTCAATATCTTTTAATTGACGGTGAGTTTCAGGGGGCATCGGTCGGGCATTTCCGCAACGGACCGTATGATTTGAACGACATCGTTTGCGATTTGACGAACGCAGATGAGCGAAAAAATGAAATAGTGGAAGCTATACGCTATGTAAACTACGGCAAAATGCCGGCTCGTTTTATGGGGAAGGGTTTGTAATATTTTAGATTTATCTCCCGAATATTCTGCGTTCTGTTTCCGCGCACAGAAAATGGTACACGGGCAGGTGGAGCTCCTGCACAAGATAGGTTTCGCTTTCGGGCACGCATATTGCAACGTCGGAAACCGCCTTTAGTTTTCCGCCGCCCGCTCCTGTAAGCGCGAGCGTTTTTACGCCGAGTGCGCGCGCAAGCTCTGCCGCGTGCAACACGTTTCCCGAATTTCCCGATGTGGATATTGCCACGAGCAAATCTCCCGGTTTTGCAAGCCCATAGAGAAGCTGAGCATACACAAAATCTGCGTCGAGGTCGTTTATGCTTGCCGTAAGCGCCGCCGTGAGAGAGGGCAGGGAAACCGCAGGCAAAGCACCCTGCAGTTTTTCGCGCATTTCTGCGGGAATATTGGGATTTTCCACTTTGCGCGGCAGCAAAAAGCCTTTTAACAGCTCGCCTGCGATGTGGTCGCAGTCTGCAGCGCTCCCGCCGTTGCCGCAGAGCAAAATTTTGCCGCCGCTGCGGTACGTTTCTGTTATTATGTTTGCCGCCGCATCTATTTCGTTTTTGCAGGCGGAAAGCGCGGGGTAGCGCGCGATAAGTTCTTCAAGACAGTTCATTTCCAGCCCCTTTCTTTTGTTCCGTTTGCCGCTACGCAAAGCGCGGCGATGTCGCCAAGACTCTCCCCGAGCTGTGCGGGCAATATTTCGCACGTTTCAAGCGAAGCGGGCAGAGCTTCCTTTTCGAGCGCACGGCGCATAGACTTTTCCAAAAGCTTCTGTGCGCGCACATACACCGAGCCTATGACTATTTTTTCGGGGTTGAGCAGGTCTATAAGCACGGCGAGCCCGCGCCCCAGCATATAGCCGCAGTTTTCGTAGATTGCAAGCGCATCGGCGTGCCCCGCAAACGCGCATTCTGCCACTTTTTGCGCCGTTATAAGCGGCAAATCTGCCTCGCTTGCGCAGAACGACGGTGTTTTTCCTTGCGAGAGCATATTTTTCGCGGTTTCTGCGGCTGTTCTGCCTATGCCGCCGCCCGAACAAAAGCCCTCGAAGGAGCCTGCCTTGCCATAGCCCACAGGGCCGTTTTTTTCCATAGCCATATGGCCTATCTCTCCCGCAAGCCCTCGCGCGCCCGAATATAGCGCGCCGTTCAGTATAAGCCCCGCGCCCATACCCGTGCCGAACGTGAGAAATACCATATTTTCGGCGCCTTTGCCCGCGCCAAAACGCCATTCCGCCAGGGCGCAGGCATCGGCATCGTTTTGCAGAAACGCGGGCATACCCGTTTCTTTTTCGATTATTTCGGTTATATGGACCTCATCCCACCCGGGCAGGTTGGGCGGCGAGAGTATTATGCCTTTTTTGTTATCGAGCGGGCCGCCGCAGCTTATACCCACGGCATCTGCCGTGCCGAGCTCTTTTATGCAGGACAAAATCTTCGCGATGCACGCGTCTTTTCCGCCGCACGTTTCAAAGCGGATTTTTTTGCTGATATTGCCCGCTTCGTCGCCTTTTACCACGGCTGTTTTTGTGCCGCCTATGTCGACCCCGATATACGTTTTCATAATTTGCTCCTTTGCGTTAGATAAAAAATAACGCTGTTTTGGTGATGGGACATATCTATTGGTGATAATGTGCTTGCAACTAGTTCTGTGTAGCTTAAATACACTTTCCAAAAATCGTTTTGCTGTTTGTCAATTCGTTTTTTATTTCATTTGCGAATATCTGACGGTGATATGCTAAATACGAAGGCAAATGCAACCCATCGAAAATATAGTGTTGGTCGGTGCTGCGGTTTTCTGTGATATAAATATCATAATCGCCGCGTTGAACCAAATTCACGATATTTATACAAATATTATTGTTGTATATT
>JAFTOK010000118.1 GCA_017463815.1 Clostridia bacterium
GAGGCGGCAACCACCAAGCTGATCTCCACCGTCGGTGACGGCATCAAAACTACAAATACCGATGTTTCGGAAAAAGGCAATCAGCGCGGCACTGTAACCGTCATTGGCGGAACGCATACGATTTACGCCGCCTGCGATGGAATTGATGCGGCATACAACGTGGTAATCGAGGATAGCTCCACCGTACTGAATATCTACACCGACAAATATTCAAATTATTCCGCCGAGGTAACGGCAAATTCTTCTTCAGAATATTATATCCGCTTTACAAGCAACGCATATTCTTATTCTGTGAAATATTATAATTCCGAGGAGGATTATGCCTGGGTGAACGCAAGCTACCATTCCTCTGTTAACGGCGGCAGAAGCACGTATTATTATTACGCCTTCCCGCAAAAGAGCGAATACGCAAAAATGCAGTTTTTCATATACTCTGCCGATATGGAGCAGGGGCAGGAAAGCGAATATCTCGCGGCTTCGGAGCTTTTGGCACCCAACACGGCATACGATACGTTTGCCCTTGAAAGCAGGGGCGGCAGCCTTTCCTACTCTTGGACAAATTATACCACCAATATCCAGCCTGGCGGCTTCGGCGGAATGGGTGGCTTCGGTGGTATGGGCGGAATGGGCGGAATGGGCGGATTTGGCGAAGGAAACAGCGACAAAGGCGAATATTCCACAAAAGGTATAAAAGCAGCCAACGAAATAGTTATAAACGCCGGAAATATCAGCATTAAATCTTATGATGACGCCATTCACGCAAATAACGATACGGAGCTTGAAAACGGCGAAAGCCCGCTCGGCAACGTGACGGTGAATGGCGGTACGCTCTCAATTTACAGCAATGATGACGGCTTGCACGCCGACGGTAGCGTAAGCATTACAAACGGCACGGTAAGCGTTTCCCATAGCTATGAAGGCGTGGAGGGAACTTACGTGGGCATTTCGGGCGGAAACGTTTTCGTTATTTCCACGGATGACGGCGTTAACGCCACGGCAAGCACGGGCACGGCGGTTTCCATAAGCGGCGGCACGCTGTATATTTACTGCGGCGGCGACGGCATAGATTCCAACAGCCGCACCTCTTATAGCGGCATAGTATTTTCGGGCGGCAACACGGTTGTGATTTCCAATTCGAGCGGAAACTCTGCTATTGATACCGAACAAGGTTATAGCTACACGGGCGGTACGGTGTTGGCTATTATGCCGCGCGGCGGTATGGCGAGCGAGGCGACACATTGCAGTAATTTCTCGAGCATAGGCAAATATACCCAGCTCTCGCTTACAAAAGACAACTTCCTTGTGGCGAAAATCGGCGAAAACAGCGTTACTGTGCGTATGCCCGCTTCTATTTCCGCATACGTAATAACGCTCGGCGACAGCTCGCCCGATATAGAAACTAAAACTTCTGTTTCAGCGAATCTCGATGCAAACGGTGTGTGCTGGAACTGATTGTATAAAACATCTTGCAATGGAACGCAAAAAATGATATAATAAAGCAGGAAAACGATATTTTCGGAATTACTGCAAAAAGCACCTGTTTTGCAGGTGCTTTTGTTTTTTAAAAGGAGTGCCTATGGACATTCAGATTTTATATGAGGAGCGCGATTTGCTTGTTTGCAAAAAGCCTGCGGGCGTGCCTTCGCAGCCCGACCCGACGGGTCAGGCAGATTTGCTTACTGCTTTATCGGAAAAATACAAAAACGTGAACCTTGTTCACCGCCTCGATACCCCCACGGGCGGGGTAATGGTGTTTGCGCTTACGCAGAAAACCGCGGCGGGGCTCTCTGCTTTGGTACAGGACCACGCGCGCTTCAAAAAAGAATATCTTGCCGTTATCTCCAAGCCGCCGCAGGAAGCGGAAGGGGAAATGCGCGATTATCTTTTCCACGACAAGCGCGTGAACAAATCATTCCCCGTAGAGAAAGCGAGAAAGGGGAGCAAGGAAGCAATACTTGAATACCGTGTGCTTGCCACGCTCGAAAACGGGTACACGCTCGTGCTTGTTCGCCTGCATACGGGGCGTACGCACCAGATACGCGTACAGTTTGCTTCGCGCGGGCTTCCTCTCGTGGGCGACGGAAAATACGGCAGCCGTGAAAAATGCCCGTACATTGGCTTGTGGGCATACAGGCTCGAATTTCCTCATCCCACAAAAAGAAACACCGTTTGCGCGGCGGCAAAACCCGATATTTTGGCTATGCCGTGGAGTGTTTTTGCCAACGTTTTAGACGAACTGTGCGGTGGCTGATATGTTGAACGCGAAAGGGAAAAAGCGAATAAAAAACATCGTGTATACGGCAATGTTTGCGGCGCTTATCGCGGTTTGCTCGCTAATCTCCGTGCCATTTGCCGTGCCGTTCACGTTGCAGACCTTTTCGGTGTTTCTTGCGCTTTTCGTTTTGGGTGGGCGCAGAGGCACGTGGGCGGTGCTCGCTTACGTTTGCCTTGGGCTTGCGGGTTTACCCGTGTTTTCGGGGTTTGTGGGCGGCTTTGCCGTGCTTTTCGGCGCGACGGGCGGTTATATTATAGGTTTTGTGCTCGCCGCATTTGCTTTTTGGGCAGGTGAGAAGCTTTTTGGTAAAAAAACTTTGGTTTTGCTTCTTTTGGCGGCGGCAGGGCTTGTGATTTGCTACATTTTCGGCAGTATCTGGTACGCATTTATCTATGCGGGCGGTACGGGGGGCGGGTTTGCCACTGCTATGGCGGTGTGCGTTCTACCGTTTATCGTGCCCGATATTTTGAAGATAGGTCTTGCACTTTTGCTCGGCAACAGGCTAAAAAAATATGTGAAATGATTCATATAAAATTTATTTAGAGGAGATTTATAGTATGGAAAACAACGAACTTATGAACGCGCTTGAGCTGGTAAGGCGAAACGAAATCGTAATCGAACGAACGTTGAGCCGCGAAAAAATCGCGCCGAACGCAAGCAAAATCGGCGGTAAGCCTTTTTTGCCGAAAGATTTTGTATGGCCGTATTTCGAGGGCGACAGCTACGAAGATGGTTGGGGCAACAGACCGCTTTCGTTTATTTGCCAAATCAATCTTGAAGAAGTGAAGGCGTACGACGAAGAAAACCTTTTGCCCGAAAAAGGTATGCTTTACTTTTTCTATGAATCCGCTTCGCAGACTTGGGGCTTTGACCCGAGCGACAAAGGCGCGGCAAAAGTGTTCCATTATGAAAATACGGAAGGCTTCGGCGAGCTCGATTTCCCCGAAGATTTGAAAGAGGAATTTATAATAAAGGAAATGAGCCTTGAATTTTCCGCCTCGGATTCCTACCCCTCCTTTGAGGAGCTCGAGATTCACAGCGATGCAGACTGCGATTGGGATGAATATGACGAAGCGCTCGAAGAGCTGGGCGTTGACGTAGAAGAAATGGAAAAGACCAAACTTTTGGGCTACGCCGACCTCGTGCAGGGCGAAGCGCTTACGGAATGCGAGCGCATAAGCAGAGGGCTTTACTGCGGCGACCACGAAAGCTATGTAAACACCCCCGACGACGTGAAAAAGGACATACAAAAGTGCGCCAAAGATTGGCTTTTGCTTTGCCAGGTAAGCTCGTTTGAAGAAGACGGCTTTGAGCTTATGTTCGGCGATTGCGGGCTTATTTATTTCTATATTAAGAAAGAAGATTTGAAAAACAAGAATTTTGAAAACATCTGGCTAGTGCTCCAGTGCGGATAAAGGTGAGAATAACAAGCCTCTCACCCCGTGAGAGGTGGCGGCGCAACCGACGGAGGGGGTAAATTATGAATGATTTAACATACACGAGAATTGTATCTGAAGATGATGTCGATATTTCTCAACTTTCGCAAATATATAAAATACCCGAAATTTCACAGTTTTTAAGTATCAGCGACAACTATTTTCATTACGTTACAAACACTGAAAACGTATATTTCTATAAGGTTTATGCAAATGAAAAACTGATTGGCACGATACATCTTGAAAAGTATGAAAGTTTGCTCTATATGGATATTTTGATATTTCCTGAATTTCAGAGAATGGGATTTGCAACAAAAGTAATCAAAGATATTCAAAATGACATTTTCAAGCTCAACTATAACAAAATTGAAATTTCTATTGATGAAAGAAATGTCGCATCAATAAAATTATTTAGAAATTCAGGGTTTTCTTTCGTATCTCAAGAAGATGAATTGATGAATTTTGTTTATGAAAAAACGAATGGCTGACAAAATAAAGTTTATTGAATAAAAATACCCCCGACAAAATTTTCAGGATTTGTCGGGGGTATCTTTATCTTACTCTCACGCTGATTTCGCCGCCGCGCAGAACCTCTGTTTCACCGTTTTCGAGGCGAACTATAAGCCCGCCGTCTTCGTCTATGCCGATTGCTGTGGCATTCGTTTTTTCGCCGTTTTTTATAAAATATATATCTTTGCCCGCGACGTATGAACGCTCGCGGTATTCTGGCAGAAACTCGCGTGCGGAAAGGTTTTCGGCAAAGGCGAAAAGCTCCCTTGCGATACCTGCCGCTATTTCGTTCCTGTTGGCATTTGCACCGAGAGATGCGGCGATGCCCGCTATATCCTCGGGAAAATCTTGCGTGGAAATATTTATGCCTATGCCCACGGCAAAGCCCGTAAAGCCGCCGTTATCTATATCCAAAACCGATTCTGCGAGTATGCCGCAGATTTTTTTATCCCCGAGGTAAATGTCGTTTACCCATTTTATCTGAAGCGCTTTGCCCGAAAGTTTTTCAAGGACTCTCGTAACAGCCACAGCCGCCGCCGGAGTGAGCAGGGAAATATCTTCTATCGGGAACACGGGCGGTATTATAACCGTGAAATAGAGCCCCGTACCCTCGGGGGAATAGAATGTGCGCCCGAGCCTGCCGCGCCCGCCTGTCTGCGCCTCTGCGGCGACTATTGCTTTGCCGCAAAAGCCGCCCTCGAACATTCTTTTTGCTTCGTTATTTGTGGAATCTATTATATCGAAAACGCGCACGACTGTGCCTGCACCTGCAAGTGCGCTGATTTTTTCTGCCGAAAGCGGAATTTTACCGTTCAAAACAATCATCTCCTTACACAAATGATTGTAACAAAAAAGTATTTTTTTGTCAATATTTCGATTTGTTCATAAATGTATGTTGATTTGCTTTTTTAATTGTGTTATAATTATAAAAATAAAGATTATATTTATAATTTGAATAAGAAATTTGGTGATGAAATGCAGTATAAATTTGTGGCAACCTGCCTTTTCGGGCTGGAGCATACGTTGGGCGAGGAAATAGACGCGCTCGGCTATAAGAGGCTCGAAACCATAGACGGCAGAATTATTTTCGAGGGCGATATTTCCGCAATACCTCGCTGTAATATTTGGCTTCGCACGGCGGAGCGTGTGTTTATTTTGCTTGGTCGCTTCCGTGCGACTACTTTTTCCGACCTTTTTGACGGAACGTATGCGATTCCGTGGGAACAGTGGGTTGGTAAAAGCGATGCTTTCCCCGTGAAAGGCCATTCTATAAAGAGCACGCTTTTCAGTATACCCGATTGCCAGAGTATCGTGAAAAAAGCGGCGGTCAAGCGCCTTTCCGATAAATACGGCATATCCTGGTTTCAGGAAACGGGCGTGAAATACCAAATAGAGTTTTTTATACTCAAAGACGAAGTGTTTATGATGATTGATACCTCCGGCGTGGCGCTTCACAAGCGAGGCTACCGCCCGCAAACGCTTGTTTCCCCCTTGCGCGAAACGCTTGCGGCGGGGCTGGCCAAAATGGCGCGCCCGCGTGAGGAAGTGCTCTTCTGGGACCCGTTCTGCGGCAGCGCCACCATACCGATAGAGGCAGCTATGATTATGACGAATACAGCCCCCGGGCTTGACCGCGGTTTTGCCGCGCAGGGCTTTGCCGCCATACCGCAGGAAATGTGGAAAGAGGCAAAAGACGAAGCGAGCGACCTTATAAACCGCGACACGAAATTTGAAGCCTACGCTTCCGATATTTCGCCCGAAGCGCTGAAGAATGCAAGAAGCGCTATTTCCAAATCGGGTATGAAAGAGCACGTGAAACTTTTCGAGCGCAACGCGCTTGAAATTACCACAGAGGGGCGCAGGGGCACTATCGTGTGCAACCCGCCGTATGGCGAACGCCTCGGCACGCTCGAAGAAGCAGAAAAGCTATACCGAGATATGGGAAGGCACTTCAAAACGCTCGATAATTGGCAGATTTACGTTATAACCTCGCACGAACGCTTTGAAAAACTTTACGGCAGACGTGCCGACAAAGTGCGCAAACTTTACAACGGAATGATTCCGTGTTACTACTACCAGTTTTTTAGAAAGGACAATAAAAAATGATTTACGCCGACATTAAGCAACTTGTAAACTACGCGCAGAGAAATGGGCTTATCGCGGAGTGCGACAGAAACTACGCCATAAACTCCTTGCTCGCTATTTTGAAAATCGACGCTTACGAAGACGTTGA
Organism: Clostridia bacterium; assembly: GCA_017463815.1. Lineage (GTDB taxonomy): Bacteria > Bacillota > Clostridia > Oscillospirales > CAG-272 > UMGS731. Next base: position 6,455 of record JAFTOK010000118.1, read on the forward strand.
GTGCAAAGAGGAAGATGAGCTCGAGGTTATCCTTGCCCGCCTCAACGATTACGCCGCAGAAAAGGGAATTATCGATAACAACATAACCGAACGCGACCTTTTCGATTCCCGCCTTATGGGCGCGCTCACACCACGCCCCAGCGAGGTTATCGGCAAATTTAAGGAGTTTTACTCCGTTTGCCCCAAAGAAGCGACGGATTGGTACTATAATTTTTCCAAAAGCACGGACTACATAAGAACGTACCGCGTTAAAAAAGATGTAAAGTGGGTTGCTCCCAGCGTTTACGGCGACATTGATATAACCATAAACCTTTCCAAACCCGAAAAAGACCCGAAGGCGATTGCGGCGGCGAAAAACGCACCGCAGAACTCCTACCCTAAATGCCAGCTTTGCCCCGAGTGCGAAGGCTATGCGGGCACGCTGAACTACCCCGGCAGAAGCAACCACCGCATCATTCCCATCACGATGGCAGAGCAGAAGTGGTACTTCCAGTATTCCCCTTACGTTTACTACAACGAACATTGCATCGCACTTTCCGCAGAGCACACGCCTATGAAAATCGACAGAAGCTCTTTTGTGAAAATGCTCGATTTCGTTTCTATTTTCCCACATTACTTTATCGGTTCCAACGCAGACCTTCCCATTGTGGGCGGCTCCATACTTTCCCACGACCATATGCAGGGCGGCAGATATACGTTCGCTATGGAAAAAGCACCGATTGAAAAGAAAATCGAGTTTGCGGAGTTTGCCGACGTTGAAGCGGGTATTGTAAAATGGCCCCTTTCGGTTATCCGCCTTGCGAGCAAGAACAGAGAAAGCCTGATTGACCTTGCGGATATGATACTTTCCGCCTGGAGGGATTATACAGACGAAGAAGCGTTCGTCTATGCTTACACAGAAGGCGTACCGCACAACACAATTACGCCGATTGCGCGAATGAGAGATGGCAAATATGAGCTCGACCTCGTGCTCCGCAACAATATCACAACGGAAGAGCACCCCTTGGGCGTTTACCACCCGCACGCAGAGCTCCATAACATCAAGAAAGAAAATATCGGTCTTATAGAGGTTATGGGTCTTGCTGTGCTCCCCGCAAGACTTAAAAAGGAAATGCAGACGCTTGCAGAGGTTATCCTCGCCGGCGGCGATATTTCCGCTTGCGAAGAAACCGCAAAGCACAAAGCGTGGTTTGACAAATTCAAAGATAAATATGTGTTCACCGAAGACAACACCGTAGAAATACTCCATACAGAAATAGGCAACACATTCATTCGCGTTTTAGAGGATGCGGGTGTTTATAAATGTGACGAAGCGGGCAGAGAAGCCTTCATTCGCTTTATTGAAAGTATTTAATTTACGGAGGTGTATATAATCAAATGATTAAAAAACTTTTACGCAGTGTGCGGGAATACAAAATCTATGCGCTGCTTACCCCGTTGCTTGTGGCGGGTGAGGCGGCGATGGACGTACTTATTCCGTACCTTATGTCCAAAATACTCGATAAGGGTATCAAGGGCGGCGATATGGGCTATGCCTGGAAAATGGGCATTCTGCTTATTTTCGTGTGCATAGCGGCGCTTGTGTTCGGTTTGCTTTCGGGCGTTACAGCGGCTAAAGCCTCCACGGGCTTTTCCTCTAACCTGCGCCACGATATGTATTACAGAATACAGAACTATTCCTTTTCCAATATCGACAAATTTTCGCCCGCAAGTATTGTTACGCGTCTTACCACAGACGTAAACAACGTACAGAATGCTTTCCAGATGATAACGCGTGTGGCGGTGCGCGCACCCCTTATGCTTATCTTTGCCGTAATTATGTCCTTCACGGTTGACAGAAAGCTTCCTTTCATCTTCCTTTGCATTATTCCCATACTCGGCGGCGGTCTTTTCCTTGTTATTAAGTTTGCTCACCCGATTTTTGAAAAGGTTTTCAAACTTTATGATAAGCTCAACAATGTAGTTGCGGAAAACCTGCACGGTATACGCGTTGTAAAAAGTTTCGTTCGCGAAGAACACGAAAAGAAAAAATTCGGCGAAGTTTCGGGCGATATTTACAAAAATTTCTCCAAAGCGGAAAAAATTCTCGCTTTCAACTCGCCTCTTATGCAGTTTTCTATGTATTTCTGCATTATCCTCATTTCCTGGTTTGGCGCGCACTTTATAGTTGAGTCCGGCAACAACCCCGATTTGGGTATGTCTACGGGTTTGCTTATGTCCCTTATCACGTACGCTTCGCAGATACTGATGAGCCTTATGATGCTTTCCTTCATTTTCGTTATGATAACGATTTCCCGCGCTTCCGCAGAGCGTATCGTGGAAGTTCTCGATGAAGAAAGCGACATCGTAAGCCCTCGCCTCGACCCCGTGCGTGAAGTTGCAGACGGCTCTATTGTTTTTGAGAACGTGGATTTCAGCTATGCAAAAGACCCCGGGAAGCTGTGCCTTTCGGGCGTTAACCTCGAAATAAAATCGGGCGAAACGGTCGGTATCATAGGCGGTACGGGCACCTCCAAAACTACGCTTGTTCACCTCATTCCAAGACTTTATGATGCCACAAACGGTTCTGTAAGCGTTGGCGGCGTGGACGTTCGCAAGTACGATATAAAAGCACTTCGCGATGAAGTTGCCGTTGTGCTTCAGAAAAACGTGCTTTTCTCCGGCACTATTACAGAAAACCTTCGCTGGGGTAAGGAAGACGCAACGCTTGAAGAAATCAAGCACGTTTGCAGGCTTGCTTGCGCAGACGAATTTATAGAAAACTTCCCCGAAAGATATAATACTTATATCGAACAGGGCGGTGCAAACGTTTCGGGCGGTCAAAAGCAGAGGCTCTGCATTGCCCGCGCGCTTCTCAAAAAGCCGAAAATACTTATTCTCGATGACTCTACGAGTGCTGTTGACACGGCGACAGACGCAAAAATACGCAAAGCCTTCCGTGAGGAAATTCCCAATACGACGAAAATCATTATCGCACAAAGAATTTCTTCCGTTCAGGACGCAGATAAAATCATCGTGCTCGATGAAGGCAAGGTGAACGACGTGGGCACGCACGAAGAACTTCTTGCGCGCAACACGATTTACCGCGAAGTATACACATCTCAGCAGAAAGGAGCGATGGAATGATGGATAAAAACGCAAGACCACAGAAACCGCAAGTGGATATGAAAGTTTTAAAGCGTGTGCTTGCATACATATTCAAGCAGTATAAATTTATTTTCGCCATCGCTATGCTCTGCACGGTGTTCAGCTCCTTTGCGGGCGTTTACGGCACACTCTTCATAGAAGAACTCATCAACGACCACATTCTTCCTCTTGTGGATGCGGTAAAGGCGGGGGAGGCGGCAAACTTTACGGGCCTTTTGCTCGCTCTTGTAAAGCTCGCTTCTATCTACCTTGTGGGTATCATAGCAAACTTTTCGTGCGCCTACCTTATGGTGATTATAGCGCAGGGTGTGCTTAAGAAAATACGCGACGATATGTTCTCCCATATGCAGACGTTGCCCATAAAATATTTCGACACAAACGCTTTCGGCGATATTATGAGCCTTTATACAAACGATATAGACACGCTCGAACAGATGGTGGCGCAGAGCATACCGCAGATTATAAACACGGTTGTAACAATCGTTTCCGTTTTCTTCTCTATGCTCGTGCTCAGTATACCGCTCACGCTCTTTATGGTGCTTACCGTTGGCTGTATGGTGCTTATAACGAAGTATATTGGCGGCAACAGCGCGCGCTTCTTCGTGGCACAGCAGCAGGCTTTCGGTAAACTTGACGGCTATATCGAAGAGATGATTAACGGCCAGAAAGTGGTTAAGGTCTTCAATCACGAAGAACACTCCAAAGAAGAATTCGATAAGCTCAATTACAACCTTCGCGATAATGCGAGAAAGGCAAATACATTTGCCAACATACTTATGCCTATTATGGGCAACCTCGGCTATTTGCAATACGTGCTCATCGCTTGCGTGGGTGGCTCGCTTGCAATGGCGGGCGTGCCGAACTTTACGCTTGTGGGCATTGGCTTGCTCGACCTCGGCGTTATCGCCGCGTTTTTGGAGCTTTCCCGTGCATTTACCCGCCCGATAACACAGCTTTCGCAGCAGATTAACTCCATAGCTATGGCTCTCGCGGGCGCAAAACGTATCTTCAAAATGATGGACGAACGAAGCGAGCTTGACGAAGGCTACGTAACGCTCGTAAATGCAAAATACGATGAAAACGGCAAAATTTGCGAATGTGAGGAGCACACGGGCATATGGGCTTGGAAACACCCTCATATTGCTGAAGGTACGGTTACGTACACACGCCTTACGGGCGACGTTCGCCTTAACGAAGTGGATTTCGGATATGTGGAAGAGAAGACCGTGCTCCACGATGTGAGCCTTTACGCAGAACCCGGGCAGAAGGTTGCCTTCGTAGGCGCTACGGGTGCGGGTAAGACCACCATTACTAACCTTATAAACCGCTTCTACGATATTGCAGACGGCAAAATCCGCTATGACGGCATAAACATAAACAAAATCAAAAAAGCAGACCTTCGCCGCTCCCTCGGCATAGTTTTGCAGGAAACGAACCTCTTTACCGGCACGGTTAAAGAAAATATACGCTACGGTAAGCTCGATGCAACGGACGAAGAGGTTTACGCGGCGGCAAAGCTTGCAAATGCAGACGAATTTATCCGCCGTTTGCCCCAGGGCTACGACACGATGCTTTCGGGCGGCGGAGCTAACCTTTCGCAAGGGCAGCGCCAGCTTATAGCAATAGCTCGCGCCGCTGTTGCAGACCCGCCTGTTATGATTCTGGACGAAGCGACCTCCAGCATCGACACGAGAACGGAAGCAATCGTTTCCGCGGGTATGGACTCGCTTATGCACGGCAGAACTGTCTTTGTTATCGCGCACAGGCTTTCCACCGTTCAGAACTCCGATGTAATTATGGTGCTTGAACGCGGCAGAATTATAGAACGCGGCAGCCACGATGCACTTATAGCCGAAAAGGGCAAATATTATCAGCTCTATACGGGTGCTTTTGAACTTGAATAAATTTTATAGTTATAGAATCGAGAACCAAAAAATGAAAAGAATCGTTACCATTCAGGATATTTCTTGCGTAGGTAAATGCTCGCTTACGGTTGCGTTGCCTATTATCTCCGCTATGGGTGCAGAAGCCGCCGTTATACCCACGGCTGTGCTTTCCACGCACACGGCTTTCCCAAGCTTCACTTTCTGCGACCTCACAAAAGAGATTACACCTATTTGCGAGCATTGGAAAAGCGCGGGCATAGATTTCGATGCGATTTATACGGGCTACCTCGGCTCTTTTGAACAGATTGAGCTTACGGAAAAACTCATTGCCGACTTCAAAAAAGAGAACACGGTTGTTGTGGTTGACCCCGCTATGGCAGACGGCGGCAAGCTTTACAAAGGCTTTACAGAAGATTTTGCAAAGCGTATGGGCTTGCTTTGCGGCAAGGCGGATATAATCGTGCCCAACCTCACAGAAGCCTCCTTTATGCTCGGCGTGCCTTACGTTGGAGAGGGCTATGACGAATCGTATATCAAAAATATGCTTGTTAAGCTCACAGAGCTCGGCTGTAAAACGGCTGTGCTCACAGGCGTAAGCTTTGAAGCGGGCAAGCTCGGCGTAATGTCTTACGACAGCGAAAGCGGAGAATACTTCTCCTACTTCCGCGAGCGTATACCCGAAAGCTATCACGGCACGGGCGATGTTTACGCCTCTACCTTTGTGGGCGCGCTTATGCGCGGCAGAAGCGTGGAGGACGCGCTTATGGTGGCTACGGACTACACTGTGGAATGTATAAAATCCACTGTAAAAAACAGCCCCGACAGAAAATACGGCGTAAACTTCGAAGAGCTTGTGCCGTACCTCGTAAGCAGAATGGACAAATAATAATTTTAAGAAAACGGCTCATTTTGAGCCGTTTTTTCCTACCCTCGCGCCGCTTCGCTGCCTTGCACAGGGCAGGCTTGTTTAGCGAGGATAAAAATTTTCCTATTGTATTGACAAATATGCTAGACTTTTGATATAATTTGTATATAAAAACTTGAGAAATGCAGGACGTCCTGCATTGTTATGGGCATATGCCCATAACAACAACCTCTTGAAAGGAGGCGAACACAATGACAAACGAAAAGAAAGAAAAATACGTACCCGCAGAAATGGAGATTATCA
>JAFTOK010000119.1 GCA_017463815.1 Clostridia bacterium
GCGGCGTGCTTTCCGTGGCGGCACACGGTAAATCGTATGCGATAAAACTGCTTGGCGCGAAAAAAATTATTTTAAATTTATATTTTTTGTTTTCTAAAAATAAGTACTTTAAAAAATACTTAAATCGAATTTTCCGCAGGTTTGCTTTTGCGGTGGAGAACGGCGAAATGAAAATTTTTGTGTTGATTCCCATCTTCGGTAAGGCACAGACGGGGCGCTTTATAGAAAATGGCGAGCGCATAGATGAGTACAGAATTTTTTACGGCACCCCGTTTCTCCGTGCAATGGAAAACGACTTTTTGGAAAGATAAAAAACACACGCCCTTTTCTCTGCATTCTTAGCGGAGAAATGGCAGTCACAAAATTTCGGCAGTGAACTTGTTTTCTCTGCCGATTTGTGTTATAACGGTGCTAACGAAAATCCTCACTTGTGCAAAGGGAGGTTCCGAGCTAATGCGAGGCGGAGGGATTGTAAATGCTTAAAACCACAGAAAACAATCCCTCAGTCGCCTGTTGCGACAGCTCCCTTTACACAAGGGAGCCTATGGACGTGCGTACTCTTAAGGGGTATGGGCCTTGCCCGAAGCCTTTGTAATACAAAGGCGAAACTGGCTATAAAAGGAAGTATATATGTTTTCTATAGAGGTTTCCAATCTTCATTGGATGGAAGGACCAAAGCAAGCAGAAGATTTATGTCTGCATGGTAATGTAGTCGCCGTTATAGGAGACGAGGTTTTGAAATATGATAATGCAACTGTAAGTTCAACTGCATTATACTTGCTAAAATCCGTTAAAGAAAACCACAAAATCTATGAAAGCAATCAAATGCTTCCTTGTTGTGGTTTTTTTATGATAGCCAACGAAACTCTTTCCAAGGTCGATATATGTGGATGCCCCAACGGAGTTGATTGGTCGGTTCTCCACGAAAATGATGATGTTATTTTAATTACAGAGGCAGGAAAAAGAACTGTAATTCCAATTGACGAATATAGGAAAACTGTTTTTGCATTTGCAGATTTAATAGAATCCTTTTATAAAAGCGCTGAAGATAAAATAATACACGAAGATGAATTTGACCGAAACGGTTATGTTGCCTTTTGGAATGAATGGAATTTTTTGCGGTACGAAATATAAAAGCACCCCGACAGACTTTGAAAATCTGTCGGGGTTATCTCTGTGCTTTCTGCGGTTCAATTTTGTATCCGTAGGGGCGTTCTGTGAACGCCCGCGGGCGAACGCAGTTCGCCCCTACCGTGTGTTGGGAAAATATTCTGTGATTTCTCCGCTAAGAACATCGCCCCTTTTGCCGTGTGTTTTACTTTTATAACACAGGAAATTGCGCGCGAAGCGGTGCAATTTTGCGTGTTCAAAAAAAGTTTTCCTTATACAAAAACGCCCGAAATCGGGCGTTTTATAGTTGACGAAGTCAACTTTTTTACATACCGTAAGGCTTGTTATTGTTGTCTTGCTTTGCCATTTCTTCGTCGCGTTTTTTGCGTTCTTCTTCGTCGCGGCGTTTGGCTTCTTCATTTGCAAGGCGCTGAGCCTCGTTTTCGGCGTGGCTCTTCTGGCGTTTCTGCTCTACTATGAA
>JAFTOK010000120.1 GCA_017463815.1 Clostridia bacterium
AACGAACAGGGTATCCTTGTTCCCCCTCCGCTCCGTTTCGACATTCTCGAAGAGATTGAAAAACGCCTTCCCGGCTTCCCGATTGTTCTCCACGGTGCTTCTTCCGTTTCCCAGGAACACGTTAAAGAAATCAACTCTCTCGGCGGCGAACTTCCCGACGCTGTAGGTATTCCCGAAGAACAGCTCCGCAAAGCGGCTTCTATGGCTGTATGCAAGATTAACATCGACTCCGATATCCGTCTTGCTATGACAGCAGGTATCCGCCGTGTAATGGGCAAAGACCCCTCTGTGTTCGACCCCAGAAGCTACCTCACGGTTGCTCGTGCAGAAGTTAAAGAAATGGTTAGACACAAAATCGTTGATGTTCTCGGCTCCAACGGCAAAGCGTAAACCGAATATTTTGACTGCAAAGAGGATGCGTACGCATCCTCTTTTTGTGTTCGGGAAAATGAATTTTAATCAAATGATGCTATTTCTTCGTGTAGGGGGCGGGTTACCCGCCCCGAAAACGCGGGAGGCGGAACGCCTCCCCTACGGTATCAGCTCGAGTTTGCCTTATTTTCCAAAGTTGGTTTACGCGGTTTTATATTTCTTAAACATTGACATATATGCGTGTATGTGGTATAATTTGCTTATAGCTTTAACATTTTGGGAGAAACAATGACGGTTAGTTTTATAAATCATTCCGTGCACGATGCGCGGATTTCCGTAAACGGTGCGGAAGCACGCGTGATAGGCGGCAAAAAGAGCCTGAGACTTGATTTGAAGGAAGATTTCTTTTGCGTAACCGTGCGGAGAAACGCCCACGGCGCAAAACGGGCGAAGCGCGACTGTATAATAAAAACTGAATATCACGTTTTCGGTGCCGCAGAAAACTCGGTTTTCCACATTGATAGGGAAAAGATGAACGTTACTGCCGCATTGTCGTACGACACGATGCTGCTTTCCTGCGAGAGCGCGGAATGCACGGCGAAAAACTACACGGCGGAAGATGCGGATGTTATAAAGAAAAACTACAGAAAATCGCATCTTTTCGATGCTCTTGTATTAGACCCGATTATTGATTTTTTTCTCGAAGGCGGTATAGTTTTGGCAGGGCTGCTCTTGCTGCTCGGCATTTTTGTAAGCTGGGTGCTTGCGGGAATCGCTTTGGCGGCGCTTTACGTATTCGACGTGGTGATGAATTTTATAGGGGATAAAACATCTGATATATGCTGCAAAAAGGTTGCAAAAGTAAAACCCGAAAAAGAGGAGCTTTATGCTCTGCTTGAAAGCGAAAATATAAAAACTTTCTATGCGAATCCCGCGCGCAGGTCGTGGGACGGCAACGTGGAAAGAGATTGAGAGGACATTATGGGAAACAAAAAGACGATGAACAAAGACGTTAAACTTATGATTATTGTGTTTGCCGTGTGCGCGGCGGTGCTTTTTATGGCAATAGTGGGTGCTGTGGCGGCAATAGTGGGGGTTACGTCGAGTTCTATTGCAAGTGTGCCGATGTTTGAAGATGTGAACGATTTTGAAGCCATATATATTGACGGAATGAATAAAGTCGGCGGGCAGGATTATTCAGGCGGTCTTCTTGATATGACGCAGAAATTTTGGCAGACCGAAAAATACGCTTTGGACGGGCTGTATTACCCTGAGTGCTACGGCTTACGTATAAGCAAAAATGCTCTTATCAGCGGAACGGGTGAAACGGCTTACGTGCGTGCATATGTTTTCGGGCACATAGATGATGCGAACGAATATTATTATCGCATAACAAATGCAGATGACGACATCTATTATACAGAGTTGGATTTGTTTTCTGTAAGTATCTTTAATTGGGAAGTGTATTCCGAGGACGGGCAAACGGAATATCATCGCATTGTAAGAAAAGAAAATAAAGTATATCATCTTTATGCAAACGACGAGGCTCTTTTTGAAGAATTGAAAGACGCCGTTGAAGCGGTTTGCGAAGAATAGTGAAAAAATCGGCAGAGATATGTTTTCTCTGTCGATTTTGTTTTCTGAAAAAGCTACACGGAAATCAATTTTTAAATTATATTTCAGAAATATATTCTAAGAAAGGCTTCCCCTATTAAGAGGGGAAGCCTTTTTGGATTATTTTTTTAAAATTGATTTCCGTGGAAAAAGCGCCATCGGCGGTTGACATATTCGCCAAATGGATTTATAATAAAATGTAACACTTTTTTACGGGAGGGGCGATAATGGCTAAAATAAAATGGACGGAAAGCCAGAAAGCGGCGATAGATGCACGCGGGTGCGCCCTTGCTGTTTCCGCGGCGGCGGGCTCGGGCAAAACTGCCGTGCTCACATAGCGGATTATAGAAAAACTTTGGGCGGGGGAGGATATTTCCCGTATGCTTGTGGTTACGTTCACGAACGATGCCGCGGCAGACTTGCGCGAGAAGATTCGCGCTTCACTCTCCAAAGCGATGGTGGAAAGCCCCGATTCCCGCCATATGTCGCGCCAGCTTATAAAGCTTTCGGGCGCGAAAATCAGCACAATCAGCAGTTTCTGCCTCTCGCTTGTAAAGGCGAACTACCGCGCGGCGGGTTTGCCGAGCGATTTCGGCGTGCTTTCCGAAACGCAGGACGTGCTTTTGCGAAAAAATATAGCCGACGAGCTTATTTCCGATTTCTTCTACGGCAGAGTGCCAAAGGAGGAGGCAGATATACCCGATTTTGCGGCGTTTGCAGACACTTTCGGCAAGCCCGGCAACGATGAAGCGCTTGCCGAATCGGTTTCGCACATATACGATAAACTTTCAAGCACCGCGCTTTTTGAAGAAACGCTCTCGCTCTATGCGCACGAGCTTGCGGCGTGCGGCGAAGATTTTATTCACACGAAATTCGGCGCGAGCGTGCTTGCGTATGTTTCAAAGGTGTGCGTGCATTTTTCGGCGATTTTCGATTCTATGCTCGCCTACACCGCCGAGCACGACGAGGTTGCGGGATACGCCGACGCTTTCCGCGATGACAGCGCTTTTCTGCACGAAATAAGCGCGAAAATAGAGCGCGGCGAGGCTTGGAACGCCCTGCGTTCGGCGTTTCTTGAACACAGCTTCACAAAGCTCGGGCGAGTGCCCAGGGGTTATGTTCCCACACCCGAGGTGGCGTTTTACCGCGAGGCAAGGGACGACTTCAAAGAAGAATACAAATACCTCTGCGAAAAGATTTTCATTTTCGGCGGCGAGGCGTGCGAGGAAGGCGCGAAGCTCCTTCACAGAGCGCTTTCTGACCTCTACGAATTTATAAAGCTCTACAAACGCCGTTTGGACGCGGAAAAACGCAGGCGACACGCAATTTCCTTTGCGGATATAGAGCACAAGGCGCTCGCGCTCGTGGCGAAAAAGAGCGGCGAGCCAACGGAGCTCGCGCTCGCTATGCGCGAAGATTTCGACGAGATTTATATAGACGAATACCAGGACACCAACGAGGTGCAGGATAAAATTTTTACATCGCTTTCAAAGGGGGACAACCGCTTTGTAGTGGGCGATATAAAGCAGTGTATCTACGCTTTCCGAAGCGCTGACCCCTCTATTTTCGAGGCGTTGATTGGCAGAAGCGAAAAATACGGCGCAGAAAAAGAGGCAAAGGAGCAAAAAATCTTCCTTTCGCAAAACTTTCGCTCCACAGACGAAATTCTTGAGTTTTCAAACGCCGTTTTTGAAATGCAGATGGAGCGCGGCGGCGTTATGGCTTACGGTGCGGATGAGCGCCTCTACGGCACGGGCAAGCACGGCGATAAAGTGCACATAGCCGTATGCCTGCGCGAAATTTCCGACGATACCGAGCCTGAGGCGGAATACGTGGCGAAAAAAATCGCCGAACTGCTCGCCACGGGCAGAAAAAACGACGGTTCGCGCATAACTCCCGCCGATATTGTAATAATTTTGCGCTCTATGAAGAGCAGGGGCGAAAGATTCCGCGCCGCACTCACCGCTCGCGGCATACCGTGCGAGGACCTCGCCACGGAACGCTTTTTTGAAAGCCCGGAGGTTTTGCTTGTGGTGTCGCTCCTCAACGTAATCGACAACCCCGAGCGCGATATTTACCTTGCGGCGGCGCTGAAAAGCCCACTCTACGGCGTTACTCTTGCGGAGCTTGTGCACATACGACGCTACCGTGCGGAAGGCTCGCTTTTCGACGCTTTGCGCGCGTTCACAGAGGAAACGGGTTTTGCGGGCGGAAAGCGTTTCCTTGCTGACTACGAGCGGTATCGCGAAGCGGCGCGCACCAAACCGTGCGATGAGCTGATTTGGCAAATCTACCTTGAAAAAGAGATTCTTTCGCTTGTTGCCGTGCGTGACGACGACGATTTGAGCGCACGGGAGGCTTCACGCGCCAACCTTATTCAGCTTTACAACTATGCGCGCACGTTTTCGGGCGGCGCGTTCCGCGGGCTTTACGATTTCCTCTCGTTTATTTCCGACGTAATCGAAAACGGCACGAAAATAGATATTCCCGGCTCCACGGGCGAGGCGGCCTGCGTTCGCATAATCACCTCGCACCAATCCAAAGGGCTTGAATACCCCGTGTGCTTTGTGAGCGCGTGCGGCGCAGACCTAAACAAGCGCGACGCAGCGGATGATATAATTATAGATAAAGAACTCGGCATTATACCGAAAATTGCCGCTTCCTACGGGCTTGAGCGCGTGAACACGCCGCAACGTGCGGCAGGCTCGCTAGCGCTTTCGCGCAACGCGTGCGCCGAGGAAATGCGTGTGTTGTACGTTGCGCTTACCCGCGCAAAAGAGAAACTTTTCATAACGGGCGAGGTGCGCGGCGACGTGGATAAAAACAGCGTGAAATACGACATTTTGCCCGAACACGGCAGAAGCTATTTTGAGTATGCGGGCGAGTTCTTTTCGCCTTACTCCGCCGCAAACTCCAAAAACTTTTTGGAAATGATTTTGCCCGCCGCGGCGGGCAGGCGCGACCTGTGCACCTTTGAAATTTACAAATGCGAGGGTGGGGAA
>JAFTOK010000008.1 GCA_017463815.1 Clostridia bacterium
CATTTGACGGTCGCGGTAACTACTCTCTCGGCCTTAAAGAACAGCTTATATTCCCCGAAATCGATTACGACAAAGTTGACAAGGTTCGCGGTATGGACATCGTGTTCGTAACGACAGCACCCAACGACGAAGAAGCAAAAGAGCTCCTCACACTTATGGGCGCTCCCTTTGCAAGATGACGGAGGAGATTGAATTATGGCAAAATTGGCAATGAAGCTCAAACAGCAGAAGACACAGAAGTATTCCACAAGAGAATACACAAGATGCAAAATCTGCGGTAGACCTCACGGTTACCTCCGCAAATTCGGCATCTGCCGTATCTGCTTCCGCGAGCTCGCATACAAAGGTCAGATTCCCGGCGTAAAGAAATCCAGCTGGTAATCACAAATTAAAAACAAAAAGCTCCAATCTTACCGGAAGGAAAACCGAAAGGTTTTAACCACCGATATGCCGCCGGGCGAAAGCTCGGCAGCAAGGATTAAGCCATAGGGAAGGGCACTTCCCGCAACTTTAAATAACTTGCAAAAATAAAAAGGAGAAATTTAAAATGCAGATTTCAGACGTAATTGCTGATATGCTTACACGTATCAGAAACGCTAACAATGCAAAACAAGAAACAGTCGATGTTCCTGCATCCGGCGTGAAAAAAGCTATTGCTGATATCCTCGTAGAAGAAGGATACATCAAAGGCTACCAGATTATTGAAGACGGCAAACAGGGGATTATCAGAATCACTCTTAAGTACGGCCGCGGCAAAGAAAAAACAATCCAGGGCTTGCGCAGAATCTCCAAACCCGGTCTTCGTATCTACTCTAACTGTGAAGACCTTCCCAGAGTTATGAACGGCCTCGGCATTGCAATCATTTCCACATCCAAGGGCATTATGACAGACAGCAAGGCACGCAGCCTTAATGTCGGCGGTGAAGTCCTTGCGTTCGTATGGTAATCAGGGAGGTAAGTTGAAATGTCCAGAATAGGCAGAAAAGAAATTACTGTTCCCGCAGGTGTTACCGTTACAATGAACGGCCACGTTATCACAGTTAAAGGCCCCAAAGGCACACTTGAACGTGAACTTCACAGAAATATGCTCGTTACAGTTGAAGGCAACACTGTTAAAGTTGAACGCCCCAACGACGAAAAAATGAACCGTTCTCTCCACGGTCTTACACGTTCTCTTATCGCTAATATGGTTGTTGGTGTAACAGAAGGTTACGCTAAGAAGCTCGAAATCGTAGGCGTTGGTTACAAAGCTGCAAAGAGCGGCAAATCCCTCGTTCTCAACCTCGGTCATTCTCACACAATCACATTCAATGAAGATGAAAACATCACATTCGAAGTACCCGATTCCAACACAGTAATCGTAAAAGGTTACGACAAACAGCTCGTTGGTGCTATCGCAGCTCAGATTCGCGAAAAGAGACCGCCTGAACCGTACCTCGGCAAAGGTGTTAAATATGAAGGCGAACACATTCGCCGCAAAGCCGGTAAAACCGGTAAATAATGAAAGGAGTGGAGAATTATGGTATCTAGAAGAGACGTTAACGAGCTCAGACTTGCTCGTCACAAAAAAGTTCGTGCGAAAATCTCCGGAACAGCAGAAAGACCCCGTCTTTGTGTTTATCGTTCCCTTGCAAACATTCGCGCACAGGTTATCGACGATACAAAGGGTGTAACTCTTGTATCCGCATCCACCCTTGAAAAAGCATTTACCGGCAACGGTGGAAACAAAGAAGCAGCAAGAGCTATCGGTAAACTCATCGCTGAACGCGCACTCGAAGCAGGCATCACAACTGTTGTATTCGACCGCGGCGGTTATGTTTACACAGGTAGAGTAAAAGAACTTGCAGACGGCGCCCGCGAAGGCGGCCTCAAATTCTGAGGAGGAGGAATAACATGGCAAAAATTATTGACCCCGCAACACTTGACCTTCAGGAAAGAACTGTTGCGACAAACCGTGTTTCCAAAACCGTAAAGGGTGGTCGTATCGCACGCCAGACTGCAATAATGGTTGTAGGCGACGGCAATGGTCACGTTGGCTATGGTCTTGGAAAAGCATCCGAATATCCCGAAGCAATCCGCAAAGGTATCGAAGATGCAAAGAAAAACTTGATTGAAGTTGCTATTAAAGACAACACACTCCCCCACGAAGTAATCGGCGAATTCGGCGCAGCAAGAGTTCTTCTCAAACCCGCCGCTCCCGGTACAGGTATCATCGCAGGTGGTGCTGTTCGTGCTATCGTTGAAATGGCAGGTATTAAAGACATTCGTGCTAAATGCTTGCGTTCCAGCAACCCCACAAACGTTGTAAAAGCTACATTCGAAGGCCTCAAGGCTCTCCGTACAGCTGAACAGGTTGCAGCAATGCGCGGCCTCAACAAAAAAGATAACTGAGGAGGCA
>JAFTOK010000121.1 GCA_017463815.1 Clostridia bacterium
GATTCCGACCGGAGGCACCATTGCGGATTTAGCTCATTTGGTAGAGCGCGACCTTGCCAAGGTCGAGGTGGCGGGTTCGAGCCCCGTAATCCGCTCCAATAAAAAAGAGATACACGCATTGCGTGTATCTCTTTTTTATTCGTAATTTGGATAGGGGCGCGAACAAGGCGGTAGTGAATGACAGCCTAAATGGCTGTCAGAGCCGCCGATGACCGAGGAGCGTCGAGCGACGAGAACGAGCCCCGTAATCCGCTCCATAGGAAAAAGCACTTGCGAAAGCAAGTGCTTTTTTAGTTATATTCGCCTGCGGCGAGTTATATTGCTTCGCAGTGATATTCGGCTTATGCCGAGTGATATTTGCTTCGCAAGTTTCAGAGGCGAATATAATATAAATTTTGCGTAGGCAAAAATATCACGCTGACAAAGTTAGCATATCACCGATAACCAATGAGCGACGAGAACTAGCCTCGTAATCCGCGAAAGCTATTGCCATAATATTTTATTTATGCTATAATTTAGTAAACCATTATTACAAAGGAATGTTTTTATGAAAGCACGAAAAATTTTTTCGAGGATAATTTTTCTTCTCGCTTTTTCGTTTTCGGCAAATTCCGTGGCGTTTGTGTGGGATAATGCAAACTTTCTGTGGATTCCTGTGGCGCTCTTTTTGCTTGCGAACACGCTTTGCGGTTTTTTCGACGGCTCGGCAAAAGGTGTACGCCTGCATATTTGCAACCACGGCACGGAATGCCTTATAATTTTCTGTATATCGACTGTGCTCTCTGCTGCGTACCACATAACTATGTTTGCGTGGACAAGAGGGTGGCATCTGATTCTTATGATTGCGAGTGCTATAATTTGCGTGCTTGCCCACGCCGTACTTTTTTGGAACGGAATAATCTGCGTTTATTGTACGTCTGTTCAGCTTGGCATAAAGCACAGGGTTATAGGTATTATTTGCGGTTTTATACCCGTGGCGAACCTTGTTGTTTTGCACAAAATTATAAAGGTCGCCGCAGAGGAAGTGCGCTTTGAAACGGCGAAAAAACGCCTTAACGCGGAAAGAGCGCATTTGCATATCTGCAAAACAAAATATCCGATTTTGCTTGTGCACGGCGTGTTTTTCAGGGACAATAAACTTCTTAACTATTGGGGTAGGGTGCCCGCGGAGCTTGCGGCGAACGGCGCCGAGGTTTACTATGGCGAACATCAATCTGCCGCATCTGTCGAGGCGAGCGCCGAGGAACTTGCCGAGCGCATAAAGGGAGTTTTGCGCGAAAGCGGCGCAGAAAAAGTGAATATTATCGCCCATTCAAAAGGCGGGCTCGATTGCAGGTATGCCATTTGTAAATTGGGTATGGCGGAACACGTGGCGTCGCTCACAACGGTCAACACCCCGCACCGCGGCTGTGGCTTTGCGGAATATCTGCTGGAGAAAATCCCCGAAACGGTGCAAAACGACGTCGCCGATAAATACAACAAGGCGGCGCGCGCTCTGGGCGATACAGAACCTGATTTTATGGCGGCGGTGCGCGACCTTACGGCGGAAAAATGCAAAAAGCTCGACGAGGAGCTGAAAATGCCGCAGGGAATTTTCTGCGCGAGCATCGGCTCTGTTATGCCTAAGCCCACACACGGCAAATTTCCGCTGAATTTTTCATATCCGCTGGTGAAATATTTCGACGGCGCAAACGACGGGCTCGTTTCCGACACATCGTTTGAATTTGGCGAAAAATATACGTTTTTGAAGCCGCAGGGCGAAAGGGGCATTTCCCACGGTGATATGATAGATTTGAACAGGGAAAATATAGAGGGCTTTGACGTACGCGAATTTTACGTGCGTCTGGTTTCCGATTTGCGTGAACGAGGGTTATGATATTTTTAGCCTCCCTCTCTAGGGAGCCTTCGATTTCATAAATTTTATCTTCTGCGGTTCTAATAGTTTCAGCAAAAAAAGAGATGGTTTTCACCATCTCTTTTTCTATGCAATTTATTCCACCGGTGTTGTGGGAATCATAATGGAAGCGGATTCGCCTGCCACAACCGTGGGGAGCTTGCCGTCCCATTTTGCGAGGTATTCAAGGTACTGCATATAATCTGTTATAACCTTGATTTCTTCCGCCGTTTTGCCCGTGAAGTCGATTGTGTATTCGATATCTGTGACAACGCCTTCTCCGTCTTTAATCTCTTCTTCCGTGATGGCAAAGCCGAGCGCACGCGCAACTTCTATGGATTTGAGCTGAATGGATTTCGCTTCGGCACTTGCCGCTTCTATAAGTGCCTGCGCGTCTGCTTTAGCCGCTTCGATTTTTGCTTGAGCGGCGAGTTTCGCAACTTCGATACCGTAACTCTCGTCTGCGCTGCCACGGATAATTTTTCGCAGGAATATTACATCGTCCCCGCGCTTTTTAGCCGCGATATTGTA
>JAFTOK010000009.1 GCA_017463815.1 Clostridia bacterium
GCCCGCGAAATAGAGGTTAAGGCTCGGTTTTTCGCCTGCGGCAATCTGCTTTTTCATTTTGTCAATCGGGCTTTCATAAATAAACGCGTCAAATCCGCGCGCGATAAGCCTGTCGCGAAGCTCTTCCGCAGGGTTCTTCTGCGGGCCCATAGCGCCCATCGCCATCTGCACGAGCGCATCCATAGCGCCTGCCGCGCCTTTTACATAAACAATCATAATGCGTTTATATTTCTCCGGTGTAAGGGGCAAAACGCCTTCGTCTTTATATTTTACAAGTGTCACACAATCGCGGCTTATAGCCTCGGATGCGGCTTTGTATTCGGGCTTGCCGAGCTCTTCTTTGAGGTCTGTCACGGGAACAAGCGCCTCTCTGGCTTTTTTGTTAAGCCCCATATGCGCTTTAAGACCGAGTATGCGCGTGAGCGCTTCCGTCATACGTTCTTCGCTGATAACGCCCGTTTTGTACGCTTCAAGCATCGTGGCAAAGTCTTCGTCGGGGTCGTTGAAGAAGAGGAACATATCGCAGCCTGCGTTTATGGAGGCGGGGAGCATTTCTTTTCTCGTCATACGGTTTGTCATAGCAACCATATGGCTGGCATCGGTAACAACCATACCGTTAAAGCCGAGTTTTTCGCGCAAAAGCCCTATCATAATTTCGGGGCAAAGCGTCGCAGGGAGCATTTCTTCGTCTTTTATATCGGGGCAAATTTCACGCATATATTCGGGCATCATAATATGACCACCCATAACAGCTTCAAGCCCGTTTTCGAACAGGGTTTTGTAAACAAGGCCGTACGTTTCCATCCATTCCTTTTCGCCGAAGGAGTTTACGTTGTTGGAAATGTGCGCGTCGCGGAAGTCCTGCCCGTTGCCGGGAAAATGTTTTGCCGCGCAAGCAAAACCTTCTATAGAATGAGCGCCGTCGAGGTACGCCTTGCTCATTTGGGCAACCTTTTCAGGGTCTGTACCGAATGCGCGTGCCACAACTTCTGTATTTTCCCAATTATAGTGTATATCGCATACGGGCGCAAAAGCCATATTGCAGCCTATTGCAGCGGCTTCTCTGTTGGAATATTCGCCTAGGTTGCGCGCGTATTCCACATTCCCCGTAGCACCGATTTTTATGCCGCTGCCTATATACGTACCGTCGGAGCAAGCACCGTTGCCGCCCGTTTCCGTGTTGCAGGCAATAAACAGCGGAACTTTTGCATATTTCTGCAACGTCATATTTTGCATTCTTACAACCTGTCCGGGCATATTATTATAGCGGCAACCACCGAGGTGGTATTTTTCCATAAGATTTTTAAGGTATGCTTCGTCTATTCCCGCCGTAAGCTGGAAGAAAAGCTGACCAACCTTTTCTTCTGCCGTCATATCGGCAATAGTTTCGTTCACCCAAGCTATATCCTCATCGGAAAGAAGATAGGGCTTCGCTTTAAGATTCACCATATATTTCGTACTCCTTTTATATAAATTAAATATTTTTCTCGCCAAGGTTTATAAGGAACTCCGCTTTTTTTGCCTCTGCGTATTTCCCGCCATACGTTCCGTTTTTGAGCTTTTCGAGTGCTGTGGCCATAAATTCTTCCCAGCTCTCTTTTTCGCGTTTAACAAGAATCGGGTAGTAATACACACCGTTCTTTTCCGCCGCACTCATATCTCCGGGGGCGTCGCCGCACATAACAACCTTTTCTTTGTCATATCCCTTTTTAAGAAGCTCACCTATGCAAAAAGCCTTGCTGCCCGCATTCTGTGAAAGCACAATATCCGTGTGTTCCAGCAAGCCGTGCTTTGCCCATTCCTCCAAAACGGCATCTAGATTTGCGCTCGATACTATAGCGACGTCCGCACTTTCGTGGGCAAAGGCAAGCGCTTCCTTTGCTTTGGCAAAAGGAACTTTTTCAGCCTCGGGGAGCTCGGTTATCGCCTTGTTCACCGCTATGCTCCAGGAAAGAGCTTTCTTAAAAATTGCATTTTCGGAGCAATCCTCTATTTGTGCCTTCAGCGCACCGTTGGAAAGCTCGGGGCTTTCTTCCGCCCACTTACAAAGGCTTTCGATGCCTTCAATGGGCATATATTTCTCGTTTATTTCCGAAAGAGCAATCGCAAGCCCTTTAAAGCGGTTTATACCGCGTGTTAACGTATAAAGGTTTATTTCGTTCCAGCGCACGAGAATTTCTTTTTTCCAAGCATCAAGCCCCCATTCCCTTACCATACAAGGGCCGAAGCAACGAATGTGCTTTATATCCATCGTATCCATCGCGCATCCGTCGCTGTCTACGCAGACAAGCCATTCTTTTTGTTTTGTGTATTCTACCAAAGTTTTCATTAAAATTCATCACTCCTATTATTGGTATTCACAATACTCTTATATATAATACAATATTTTTAAACAATTTGCAATAGAAAGCATTAAAAAAGCGTGTTTTTCAAAGCGTTTTCCGCCCGAGCCTATTCAATTGTTATTTTATATATCCCTTCTCCCAAAATTTTATCACAAATAAATATTATAATATTTTCCATTTTCCTATTGACAAAATATCTTCTTTGTGTTATACTTTTATTCGTTGCAGAAAGCAACCGAATATGCGAGAGTGGCGGAACTGGCAGACGCGCACGTTTGAGGGGCGTGTGGATTTACCGTACGGGTTCAAGTCCCGTTTCTCGCACCACTTGTAAAGCAGTCTCAAAAAGGCTGCTTTACTTAAATTTATATGCGGATGTGGCGGAACGGCAGACGCGCTGGATTCAGGTTCCAGTGTAGCGATACGTATGGGTTCAAATCCCTTCATCCGCACCAAACATTAGAAATCCGAACATTCTCATTACAGAGAGGTGTTCGGATTTTTATTTTAAATCAATTTTATGTAAAAAACGGTTACAAAAGATTATTATATTTCCTGTTTGCAATTCCTCTTGTATAATATGAATGTAAGGAGATGAGTATTATGTTATTGTTTGGATAACTGAAAAGCTCGAATATGATTCATTCATAGCAAAATTTTCCGATTATTTGAAATAATTCAAAAAAAGACATTTGGAAGGCAATCCAAATGTCTTTTTTTATCAGGGAAATAAATCAGTCATTAAATTCCTGCTCGTGAATAACCAGTGTTGACATTTCAACAGGCAAGAAGAAACACAGCCCGTGAGCAGCCGTACCTACGCCCGCTTTCTCCTTGATTGCTTCCGTAATTTTTACGGCGATGTCTTTCTCTACAACGGTCAATACAATCTCTTTCTCTGTATCAATCGTTATTCCAAGTATGGTCTTAGGCTTAGCTACCGAGCCTCTTGCATTGATGATGGTTGCCCCGGTTGAGCCGAGAGAACGTGCAATTTCAACTACCTCGGAGGAAAATCCTGCATTTACAATAATATATAAAGCTTTTAATTCTTTCATATAAAATCTCCTTTCTTAAAACGCCAGTCCTTCAACAGAAATGCCGAAGGCAATTCCCGTGTTGGGTTTGTCAAATTCATATTCTCGGTAAAGTATATCAATAAGCTCTTTTGCTTTCTCATTTTTCAAAAGGCACGAGATAATAACCTTTCCCTGCTCTGCCTCAAAACCGAAGGCAGCGGCTATCGCGCTCGGGCTCATAGAACCGTGTCCGTAAACCGTTTCAATGCCGCGGGCGCCGTGTTCGCTCAGGAGCGAGAGAAACTTACTCTTTTTCTTCTGTTCTGCTATAATGACAAAATATTGTACCCCTTTTATTTGAGCATCACTCATTTGCGCTTTCCTCGCTTTCATTTGTTATTTTTTCTTCTGTCGAGCCATTCTCCTCTATAAGCAAGCCTTCAAAATCCTCAAAGGATTCGTCTGCTTCCTCTGCCTCGGCACGTTTAAGGCGAATATTGTAGATAATTCCAAGCGCTTGAATGGCAATCAACGGAGTAACGGAAATAAAGGATATTATACCAAACCCATTCGTAAGTATTGACATCTCTCCGCCTCGAGCTTCCGCTACAGATTGTGCAATGCTGAGCGTAAGAGGTGTAAGAAACGCCGAAGTCAGCGCGCCGCCGGTAACCCCGCCCGAGTCAAAGGCAAGGCCAACAAACAGCTTTGGTGTAAAAATCATCATAATAAGAGATATTGCGTAAAGAGGAACAAGGAAATACAGAATATTAACTTCTGTCAATATCTTCAGAATAGACAGAAGCGATGCTACGCCTATGCCGATAGCCAGAGTTATACGAATGGTCATTTTTTTAATATGACCGTTGGTAAGTTCCTCAATCTGTACGCCAAGCACCGTTACCGCGGGCTCGGATACCGTAATCGCCGCGCCGAGAACAAAGCCCACAAGCAGGAGCAACCACTTGAATCCCTCGGGACGTGATTCATCAAAGAACATCTGACCTATGTACTGCCCTACAAAACCAAATCCAAAATCAATACCCGAAAGGAATATGAGAAGCCCCAGATAAACAGGTATTACACCGAGCATCAGCTTTAAAAATGTTCTTTTGGGAAGCTTAAGTAAGAACAGAAGAAACGGAATAGATATCAATATTATCGGCAGAACCGCCAATGCGACATCCCCGATATTTCCGAGTATGATATCACCGAGATTACGCTCTGTCGTCATATCATAAGCATTTTCGGGTGGGAGCACACCGCCGTTTGCCGCCTTGGCAATAATGCCGTACAGCAACACCGCGACAATAGGTCCTACAGAAGAGATACCGATAATGCCCAAAGAGTCATCGTTTGTTTTGCTCTTTGAAAACGTAGCGGAAATACCAAGACCGAGCGCTAAAATGAACGGAACGGAAACGTCACCTGTTGTTGCGCCGCTACCGTCAAATGCGAGCGCGATAAACTCATTGGGAGAGAATATAACCAACAGGAACACAAGCGAATATAAAACGGCAAACACCAGCTTGATATTGATGTTTTTCACAATACGAACAAGCGCGATGGCAACGCCTATGCCAATGCCCGTGCCTGTTATCCAGATAAACAAGGTGCTGTTTACAAGAGGCATAATTCCGCCAATCTGCTTTGCAAGAACCGACAGAGCGGGCTCTGCCACTGTGGCAAGAAGTCCAAAAACAAAACCGAAGGTCAACACGAATGCCAAATTGTTGTATTTTGCAAATGAGCCGCCCACCATTCGCCCTATCGGCAAAATACTTGTTTCCAAACCGACAAGAAACATCGCTTGCCCAAGCACCACGCAAACATATCCGATTATGATTTTCAAGTAATCGGTCAGCGAGCTCAAGGGCGCGATAAAGAGGCAAATAACTATTATAA
>JAFTOK010000122.1 GCA_017463815.1 Clostridia bacterium
ATACCGAGAGTTCTATCAAGCTTCTTGCCCGGTATGCCTGCACCTATAGGCGCGTAAGCCGCGATTGTGGAAGAAGACGAAGTATACGGGTAAATGCCGAAATCTATATCGCGCAAAGCGCCCAGCTGGGCTTCAAACATTATGTTTTTGCCCTCTTTTATGGCGTTATCCAAATACTCGCCCACATCACAAATATATGGTTTGAGGATACTGCCGAATTCATCGAGCCAAGCCATAATGCCCTCGAGAGTGTTTGGCTGTGCCTCGTAAACCTTTGAAATAATCAGATTTTTAAAATCAAGAATGTCTTTAACGTGGTTTGCAAGCGTTTCCTTGTCTTCAAAAAGGTCGCCCATTCTCAAACCTTTTTTCATATATTTATCGCCGTAAACAGGGGAAATGCCGCGGCGAGTGGAGCCGTATTTTTTATCCGCCAGACGTTCTTCTTCCAAAATATCCTGGCGAACGTGGTACGGCATACAAACAATAGCCTTATCGCTTATTTTTAGGTTTGCGGGTGTAACCTCGACGCCCGCTTCGTTGAGCCTCGTGAGCTCGCCCACAAGGTGTTTCAGGTCTATGACCATACCGTTGCCCATCACGTTAACTATTTCGGGGCGAAGAATGCCCGAAGGAAGAAGGTTGAGGATAAATTCGCCACGGTCGTTTATAACCGTGTGGCCTGCGTTGTTACCGCCCTGATAGCGTACAACAATATCGTTTTGTTCGGCAAGAAGGTCCACCATACGGCCCTTTCCTTCGTCGCCCCAGTTGATTCCGACAACCGCTGTAAGCATAAAAAATCTCTCCTGTTCGTTATGAAGCGCACTTCATTCTCGTATTCTTCAATACTATGTTTAGTATATCACATAAATAGTATTTTGTACAGTAAATTTATCAATAATTTTTATTTTTTATACCACTTCTTGTTTTTTCATTGACTTTGAAGCACTATTTATGGTACATTTAATATATAGCATAAATAACAAAAGGAGGTGAAAAAGGAATTATGTTAGGCTCAAACAGTAAAAAGCTGCCCAAAGCCATAGCTGTGGTAGATTTTGAACATTGGTATATCGCCCTCGAACGCGGGTACGCCATAAAACCCGATATAAAAGCGTGGAGCGAAGAAATACGTGCGGAATACGATGTGGAAGAAATAGCGTTCTTCGGTGATTTTTCAAATTACGGTTTGCGCGGAGAGCTCGATAAAATACGAAATATAAGCGCTATGGTCATCAACACACAAAACAGCAGCGAAAATTACGAAAAAGATTTCACAGACTTTATAATGCTGGATTATATCTACCAAAAAGCGATGACAAGCAAAAAAACCGACACATTCATCATTTTCACGGGTGACGGGCATTTTTCGTCCGTCGTGCGCTTCATTATAAATGTTTGCCGCAAAAAAGTCGGTATATACGGCGTTAAAAACGCCATCAGCTATCAGCTGAAAGACAGCGCCTCCTGGTACCGCGAGGTTCCCACAGACGCGGTGGCGTTCGGAACGTATTATAAAATGCTCGCAAACCATATGAGCTACCTTGTGGTACACCGCGAATCCGGCGAGAACGCCACGGCGAAAAAGATTGCAGAAGCAACCGCAAAGAAAAACAACGTGCGCGGCAAACCTCTGCACATAGCGCTCGAACGAATGATAAAAGAAGGCTACCTTACGCAAACAAGCGTAAAAGGCAAAAACGGCAAAAAAATGGCTGTTCTGCGTGCAAATTGGGAAAAACTCGAACGCGACGGCATATGGGAACAGCCATAATGAATAAAAAAACACATTTACAATTTTAAGGAGGCAATATATGGGCACGCTCGAAATAACGGTTATAGCAATATTGGCGGGATTATTTTTATTCTCCCTCGCCATAGCCACTCTTATCGCGGCAAAGCACGCCGCGGAAAAGGAATATCTTTGCAAAAATTGCGGCAAAAAGTTTTTCCCCCGCAAACGCGACGCATTCGGCGCGGCATACAGCTTCGGGCATAAATCCGTGCTTGTCCGTTGCCCGCATTGCCGCCATAAAGCCCGCCTTTTGCCCGTGGACCATCCCCACCCGCACAGGCACGATTGACAGGCAAAAAATGTATTTTTATGCGCCGCGCTCCGCTTTTCGCGGCGCATAACCCCAAAAAAGAAAAAAATATTTACAAAAATATCGGTTTTGCTCTTGACATATTCACTAAATTGTGATATTATGTAAATACCTCTGCGGATACCCTATATTAGGGTTATTTTTGATTATCCGTGTTGAGGGAGGTACAAAAACAGGGCCGAACCACTTTTAAATTTATGAGCGCGGTCTTTCGCGTTTTTTCATAATACCAAAAGTTACATAAGCTTCTGTTTTTACGTTCAAACAGAAGTTTTTTTATGCGAAAAAACTTCAAATATTTACAGGAGGTGCCGAAAAAATGGCTAGTGATGTAAGAATCAAAGTTACTCTCGCTTGCACAGAATGCAAACAGAGAAACTACGACACAACAAAAAACAAAAGAAACGATCCTGACAGACTTGAGCTCAACAAGTATTGCAAATTCTGCCGCAAACACACTTTGCACAAAGAAACAAAATGATCGTTAAATCGAACCGCAAGTCGGTTCTGCAAGGAGGAAACAATGGCTAACGAAAAAGACGCAAAAGTCGAAAAAGCCGTAAAACCTTCCAAGGAAGAAAAAGCAGCTAAAAAAGCCGCAAGAAAAGCAGCTAAAGAAGCAGCTAAAAACGCCGCTAAAAAGGAAGGCAAAGAAAAACTCGGTTTCTTCGCAAAGATTGCAAAATTCTTCCGCGACTACAAGAGTGAATTTAAAAAGCTCGTATGGCCCACACGCCAGCAGCTCGTTAAAAACTCCGCTGTCGTTCTCGTATCCGTTATAGTTTGCAGTGCGGCTCTCGCGCTGCTCGACTTTGGCTTGAACAAAGGCGTACAGGGACTTTACAACCTTGTATCTATGTTGCTCCCCCCTATGTAAGAAGGAGTGACGGCGATGAGCATAAGCAGCAGCAACGAAGCAAAATGGTATGTCGTGCACACTTATTCCGGTTATGAAAACAAGGTTAAAACAAACCTTGAAAAAATAATCGAAAACCGCGGTATTTCCGACCTCATTATGGAGGTTCGCGTACCCGTTGAAAAAATCATCGAAACAAACGCAGACGGCGTTCAGAAAGAAGTAGAAGTTAAAATCTTCCCCAGCTACGTTCTCGTTAAGATGATTATGACAGACGAAACTTGGCACGTTGTAAGAAACATCACCGGTTCTACCGGATTTGTTGGTCCCGGCTCTCGTCCCGTTCCGCTTACGGACAGCGAAGTGGAAGCGCTCGGTGTCGAAACGCACAAAGAACGCTCTAAATTCGCAAAAGGCGATGATGTCAAGATTACAGTCGGTCCTATGGCAGGCTTCACCGGTAAAGTTGATTCTATATCGGAGAACGGCAAAAAAATCACGGTTCTCGCTTCCGTATTCGGCCGCGAAACACCCGTGGAACTCGACGCAACAAGCGTTCAGATTATCAAAGAATAAACAAAAAAACTCAAAACAAAACGCATTTCCCGCAATTTGCCGCGAGGAAATGTTCGTGGGAGGAAGAAAAATTTCTTAATTCTTCCGTAGATTACCACATTTGGAGGTGTAATTATGGCAAAGAAAATAGTAGCTTTCATCAAGTTGCAGATTCCCGCAGGTCGCGCAACTCCCCAGCCGCCTATCGGTCCGGCTCTCGGTCAGCACGGTGTTAACATCGCTGCATTCACAAAAGAATTCAACGAACGCACAAAACAGGATATGGGTCTTGTAATCCCTGTTGTTATCACAGTATACGCAGACCGCTCCTTCTCTTTCATCACAAAAACTCCCCCCGCAGCAGTGCTTATCAAAAAAGCTTGCGGTATCGAAACAGCTTCCGCAGCCCCCAACAAACAGAAGGTTGCAAGCATCACAAAAGCACAGGTTGAAGAAATCGCTAAAACAAAACTTCCCGACCTCAACGCTACATCTATCGAATCTGCAATGAGCATGATTGCAGGTACAGCTCGTAGCATGGGTATCACGGTAGTTGACTGAAAGGAGGAGAACTAACAATGTTTAAAGGTAAGAAATATCAGGACAGCGCAAAGCTCGTTGACAGAACAAAACTTTACGATGCAGAAGAAGCTCTCGCACTCGTATGCCAGACATCCAAAGCAAAATTCGATGAAACGATCGAACTTCACATCCGCCTTGGCGTAGACAGCCGTTACGCAGACCAGCAGGTTCGCGGTGCTGTTGTTCTCCCCAACGGTACAGGTAAAAAGGTTAGAACACTCGTATTTGCAAAAGGCGACAAAGCAGAAGCTGCTAAAGCTGCCGGCGCAGATTACGTAGGTGCAGAAGATATGGTTGCAAAAATCCAGACAGAAAACTGGTTCGATTTCGACGTAGTTATCGCTTCTCCCGATATGATGGGCGTTATCGGTCGTCTCGGTAAAGTTCTCGGTCCTAAAGGTCTTATGCCTAACCCTAAAGCAGGCACAGTTACTCCCGACGTTGCTCGTGCAGTAACAGAAGCAAAAGCAGGTAAGGTTGAATACCGTCTTGATAAGACAAACATCATCCACTGCCCCATCGGTAAAGCTTCCTTCGGCGCTGAAAAGCTCCAGGTTAACTTCGACGCTCTCATGGGCGCAGTTATCAAAGCTAAACCCGCTGCTTGCAAAGGTCAGTACGTTAAGAGCTGCGTTGTAGCTTCTACAATGGGCCCCGGCGTAAAAGTTAACACAGCTAAATTCGGTATGTAATTTTACAGAAACGAATAGAAAAAGGAACTTCTTTAGAGCGTCGCTCTAAAGGACAGTTTTCAAAAATACGGCATATCTCGAATGAGGTATGCCGTATTTTGCGTTTGTGTCCACAAACGCAGTGCTTGTCAGGAAAATTGACGAGTCATAGATGAACAAAAGAAAAGGCTCCCTTGTGCAAAGGGAGCTGACGCCGAAGGCGGCTGAGGGATTGTTTTATAGAAAATTAACCTTTACAATCCTTCCGTCACGCTAACGCGTGCCACCCCCCTTTACACAAGGGAGGCTTTTGTTTGCCCGCAAGTGCGCACTTACTCACCACTAAAGCGGTAATAATTCAATAAAAAGAATCAGCCTCCGACAAGGATTTTCCTTATCTGAGGCTTTGAATTTATATTATGAGTTTTTATTTAACACGGATCATTGCAGTTGTACCTCGTTTTCCGGTTGAGGCATTAACTCCCCAAAAGAAAATATCGAAACCTATTTCATACCAAAAGCCGATATTA
>JAFTOK010000123.1 GCA_017463815.1 Clostridia bacterium
ACAAGTTTGATAGGTCGGAGGTGTAAGCACAGTAATGTGTTCAGCTGACCGATACTAATAGACCGAGCGCTTGAACTTCTAAAATAGTTCATTCTACTTTGAGTTTCTTACTCTTTATTCGGTTTTCAGTGATTTTTCACTTGAAACAATACACCAATCGGTGAGACGCACCTTTAGCTCAGCTGGTAGAGCAACTGACTCTTAATCAGTGGGTCCGGGGTTCGAGTCCCCGAAGGTGCACCAAACAAACGCATAAAAACGTTTGTATAGTTAGTGTTTTTAACGCATAGGGTCCACCCGTTCCCATTCCGAACACGGAAGTTAAGCTATGCAGTGCCGAAAATACTCGACTGGAAGCGGTCCGGGAAGATAGGTCGATGCTAACATCTAAGGCTTGAAAGAAATTTCAAGCCTTTTTTCTTTTTCAACCAACGGTTGTTTGTTTGTGTAAAAATGATATGTTGAGTTGCGCCGCTTGATATGATAAAATATAGTCATATCAATAGTGCAGAGGTATGAAAATGGAGAATATAGGCGAAAAAATACGCGATTTGAGAAAAAATAAAAATCTTACGCAAGAGGAGCTTGCCGAAAAGCTCGGAGTTTCGGCTCAAGCCGTAAGTAAATGGGAAACGGGGCTTTCTGCGCCTGATATTTCGTTGCTTTTGCCTCTTTGCGATGCGCTTGGCACGGGAGCAGATGCGCTTCTGGGCGGAAACAGAAAAAATGAGCTTGAAGAGCAGTTTCAGAAGGCTATTCGTTACGGTGAAGAAGCTACGCTACGTGTTTCGGAGGAGGCGCTCAAAGATTTTCCCGATGACGAGAAGTGGCTTTTTCGCCGCGCGCACGATGAATACGTTTTGGCTATAGAAAGAAAACTTGATTTTTATCTTCGCCCTGCTACGATACATTACCGTGAATTACACAGAAAATTTCCCGATAAAGATATTTATAAATCTGGCTTGGCAGAGCTGCTTTTTGTTCAAGGAAAGAAAGACGAATCGTTTGTTCTGGCATATGAATGTAAGGAAAATGACCAATTGTTGAAAAAAATTCTCGAAGGCGAGGAACTTGAAAAGCATAAACGCGCTGTTTTGAATAAAAAATTTAACACATTTTTGTTTGAACTTTTTGATTATAATACGCTTGAATCTTTGGAGCTTGCCGAAAAACTTTTAAACATATTTTCTTGTGAATATAGGCTTTGGCAGGTGTATGCACACCGTGCAAAGATTTATTTTGCGGAAAAAGATTATGAAAATTTTAATTTTTGCAAAAAAGAGGCGGAACATCTTGCTGATTTGGCAGACGAAAAGTATCCCGCGGTATTTGAAGTAAGCGCTAGCGAACAACTGCATACTTGGGAATTTATGTCGAACGATTTAAGAAAATCTTAATATCTGCCGCCTTGTTTTTTCTGCTCGTTTATGATACAATATTTACAGATATTGGATTCAGGAGCGAAAAAGTGAGGAAAAAAAGAAATATTGCGTTTTTGTGCGCTTTTATAATTATTTTAACCGTTATTTTGCCCTCGTGCGGGGATTCTCGCGCAGACGCGGTTCTGCACGAAAAAGACAGTGTTTACGCTATTGCATATAGCGAGTCGCTCTATAAAATCAACATAAAATCGCCGCAGGGCTTTATATATGACGTTCAAAGCGATGAGTTTGTTTTCACGAAAGGCGAGGAAAAGGTGGTTTACCCCGGCAGCACCACAAAGCTGCTCACGGCACTTTTTGCCCTCTCTGTTTTGCCTGCTGACACGGTTGTGACGGCGGGCGAAGAACTCGATTTTGTGAAAAGCGGTTCTTCCGTGGCATATGTGAAAAAAGGGCATAAGCTCACGGTGGAAATGCTTGTGCAGGCGATGCTCTTGCCATCCGGAAACGATGCGGCTTATGCGCTTTCTGCGGCTGTTGGACGTGCACTCAAGGAAAACGATGAGTTGGGCGCCCACGAAGCCGTGGAGGCGTTTATAAACGGCGTAAACGATTATGCAAGAAAAATCGGGCTGTGCGGCACAAACATCACCGCGCCCGACGGATATGCGGAGGAAGAGCATTTTACCACAACGGAGGATATGGCGATTATCGCGAAGTTAGCGAGCGAAAACGAAATCATTTCCCGTTATGCTTCTATGGCAGAGGCGAACGTGGTGTATGCGAGCGGGCAAACGAACACCTGGGTGAACACAAACCTTTTGCTCGCTCCAAACAGCAAATATTACTCTCCTCGCGCCACAGGCCTCAAAACGGGCTCTATAAGCGGCGAATATTCGCTGGTGTTCTCGTTTTCTTTTGAGGACGGTAGGGAATATATAGCCGGCGTTTTCGGCGGTGATGCAAAAAACACACGCTTTAGTGATGCGTGTGCAATTATAGATTATTTTGAAGATTTGGTTGCGGCGTAAAGTGCAAAAAGCCTCCTTTTACACAAAGGAGGCTTTTTTGCGCATTTACACGCCTTCCCAAAAACAATTCAAAATAGAAATTTTCTCAATTAACAAGACATAGACAGCTGAAATGATTTATTATATAATATAATCACAGTCGGCTGATATTTAATCTATTGGAGGATTTTTTACTATGAGTTTTGGAAAAATAATCAAAAAACTTCGACGCGAGCGCGATATGACCCAAGAACAGCTTGCAGAAATTCTTTCTATTTCTCCGCAAGCGATTAGCCGTTGGGAAACCGATATGGCAATGCCCGATATTTCACTGATTGCGCCGTTATGCAATTTATTCAATATTAGTTCAGATGAACTTTTGGAGATTGATTTCGCACAAAATCAAAAAATAGTAGAAAAAATTTGTAAAGACGCCGACAGGTACTCTCAGCGAGGTTATTCGGATGAAGCACGAAAAATATTGGAAAACGGGCTGAAAAAATATCCCGACAATATTGAGCTGATTTATAATCTTATGTATCTATCGTCTTGGCAACACGACAGCACGGGAGATGGCAAATATACCGCTGAAGCTATTAAATGGGGAGAGCATATACTTAAACAAAGCACCGAAGACAGCAAAAGACACGGTGCGATTCAAATTTTGTGCTATTCTTATCGTGACGCAGGAAGACTTGATGAAGCGGTAAAATTGGCAGAATCGATGCCTTTAATATGTGAATCTAAAGAATGTCTTCTCAGCGGTATTCATTTGGGAAATAAGGCTTATGATGCCAAACAGAATGAAATATTTTCATTGTTTCAGTATCTTTCCAACAGTTTGTTCTTTTTGCAGACAAAATTGGATTCGGGTGAATGGTCTTATACACAAGAAGAATATGCGGCTCTTTGTGATAAACGCATCGGGCTTATAAATTTGTTTTTTGAAAATGGCGATTTTGGTTTTTATCACACACATCTGTGCGACACCCACCGCGAGCAAGCCTTTTACTATGCAAAAAGGAATGAAGAAGAAAAAGCGCTGGAGCATCTGAGGTCAGCAGCAGAACACGCTGTAAAATTTATTACATCTGTTAATGAAGAACACACCTCGCTGGTTTTTCGCGGAATGAAAGGCGGCAGCTTTACAACGGGCGATTCGGATAATGAAGCCAAAAATCTGCTCAAGAAAATGGAAAGCCCTGTTTTTGATAAAATACGAGAAAGGGAAGAGTTTGTAAAAATAAAAGAACGTCTTGGGGAATACGCAGGCAAGTGGCGCGTTGAATAATTGATGATAAAAATCCTCGGCAAAAAATTGCCGAGGATTTGCATATCTGTTCTTATTATATGTAAGATTAGTGGCAGATGCACTTTTCTGTGTCTTTGTCGAAGAGGTGAACACGTTCTGTATCGATAGCAACTGTGATAACGTCGCCGCCGCGTGCTGTGGAACGAGGAGATACACGAGCAACGAGGTTAACTTCGCCGGAGCGGTCGATAACGATGTTTTTCTTCTTCTTTTCAGCTTCGTCGATAATAACTTTGTTAGCAACGAGGTAGAGAAGGATTTCAGAACCCATAAGTTCTGTAACGTCAACGTGAACGTCGATTGTAGCATCCTTGAGAGCTGCGAGCTGAGCGGGTGTATCGAGGATAGCTTCGGGACGAACGCCTGCGATAACTTCTTTGCCGATGTATTCTTTGAGTTCGGGAAGGTTAGCTTTGCCATCTGTAAGTCTAACTTTGCAATCGCCGAATACGAGGTATGTGCCGTCGCCAATCTTTTCGAGCTTGCAGTTGATGAAGTTCATCTGAGGTGTGCCAATAAAGCCGGCAACGAATACGTTGCAAGGATAGTCGTAGAGGTTCTGAGGTGTGTCAACCTGCTGAATGATACCGTCTTTCATAACAACGATACGAGTAGCCATTGTCATAGCTTCTACCTGGTCGTGTGTTACGTAGATAAACGTTGTACCGAGTGTGTTGTGAAGCTTTGTGATTTCAGTTCTCATCGCTGCACGGAGCTTAGCGTCAAGGTTGGAAAGCGGTTCGTCAAGAAGGAACACTTTAGGGTCACGTACGATAGCACGGCCGAGAGCAACACGCTGTTTCTGACCACCGGACATAGCCTTCGGATATCTGTCGAGAAGGTGAGAGATGTCGAGGATACGAGCAGCTTCTTCAACTTTGCGTTTGATTGTTTCTTTCGGAACTTTGCGGAGTTTAAGACCGAACGCCATATTGTCGAAAACTGTCATATGGGGATAAAGAGCGTAGTTCTGGAACACCATCGCAATGTCACGATCTTTGGGAGCAACGTCGTTTACAAGGCGGTCGCCGATGTAAAGTTCGCCTTCGGAAATTTCTTCAAGACCTGCAACCATTCGAAGTGTTGTGGATTTACCGCAACCGGAGGGACCAACGAATACGATGAACTCTGTATCTTTGATCTCAAGGCAGAAGTCGGAAACGGCTGTAACACCGCCGGGGTATTTTTTGTAGATGTGTCTGAGTGATAAGCTTGCCATAAATAAAGACTCCATTCTCGGCGACAATAAGAAATAAAAATTTTCAAACCTCCCAGCCGCCGATGAGAGGATATTATACGGGAAGCCGTTCCCGCAAAATTGGTGATTATTTACAAAAGTGCAATATCATAAAATTGCACATTTATTCTTCTTTAATATTATAACAAAGAAATGCAAATTTTTAAAGATGTTTATTACCCAATTTTTTAAAAAATTATTTGGACATAATGCACAATAAATTTGATTTTCAAATTTTACTTATGGAATAAAAGTCTATTTTCTAATTTATTAGAATCAAACTTCCTTCATAGTAAGGCCTATTCTGCCTTTCTTTTTGTCGATTGTTTTGATTTTTACTCGAACGTGGTCGCCGACGGAAAGCACTTCGCTGGGGTGTTTTATAAACTTCTTGCATATTTCGGAAACGTGCACAAGCCCGTCCTGATGCACACCGATGTCCACAAATGCGCCGAAGTCGATTACGTTGCGCACAACGCCGTTCAGCACCATTCCTACCTCAAGGTCGTTCATATCGAGAATATCGCTGCGCAGCTCGGGCATAGGCAGGCTTTCGCGGATATCCCTGCCGGGTTTTTCAAGCTCTTTTACAATGTCGCGCACGGTGGGCTCGCCTGCCTCAACTTCTGCGGCAACTTTGTCTATGCCATAGAGGTCCACGGTCTTTTCAAGCCCCTTTAAGAGGAAGTTTTTAACGTCGTCTGCAGTGTAGCCGAATTTTTCGATAATCTTCTTTGCACCGGGGGAGGCTTCGGGGTGTATACCCGTGTTATCGAGTATTTCGGCAGAACCCGAAACGCGAAGGAAGCCTGCACACTGCTGGTAAGCCTTCGCACCGATTTTCGGTACCTTCAAAATCTGCGTGCGGCTTGTAAATTCGCCGTTTTCCTCGCGGTATTTTACGATGTTTTTCGCCGCTGTGGCGTTTATGCCCGCAATGTGCTCCAGAAGCGAATATGATGCCGTGTTGACGTCTACGCCGACGGAGTTAACGCAATCCTCCACAACGCCCGAAAGCGCTTCGTCGAGGCGCGCTTCTTTCATATCGTGCTGATATTGACCTACGCCGATGGATTTCGGGTCTATTTTAACGAGTTCCGCGAGCGCGTCCTGTATTCTGCGAGCTATGGAAACAGCGCTTCGCTGCGTAACGTCGAAATCGGGGAACTCCTCTGCACCGAGCTTGGATGCGGAGTAAACAGAAGCGCCTGCTTCGCTCGTTACGATATATTTCGTATCGCCGCCGAGCTCACGCAAAACGTCGGAAATGAAAATTTCGCTTTCCTTGGAGGCGGTGCCGTTGCCTATGGAAACAACGTCTACGCCGTATTTTGTTATGAGCTTTTTAACGATTTTCGCGGCTTCTTCCTTGCGTTCCTGCGGTTTTGTGGGGTAGATTACTGCTGTGTCCAGCACTTTGCCCGTTTTGTCTACAACGGCGAGCTTGCAGCCTGTTCTGTAACCGGGGTCAAGTCCGAGCACGGTCTTGTTTTTAATCGGCGCTTGCATAAGC
>JAFTOK010000124.1 GCA_017463815.1 Clostridia bacterium
ACAAGTTTGATAGGTCGGAGGTGTAAGCACAGTAATGTGTTCAGCTGACCGATACTAATAGACCGAGCGCTTGAACTTCTAAAATAGTTCATTCTACTTTGAGTTTCTTACTCTTTATTCGGTTTTCAGTGATTTTTCACTATGAAGACGGAACATTAAGTTCCGTCTTTTTTTGCGTTTTGAAATAAATCTGCCTTATGATGTTGCATTAAATATATTTTTGTAGTACAATAACACTATACATAATATCGCAAGGGGTTGTTATGAATATTAAGCAAGAAATAGAAGAAAGATATCGAAATCTGCTCTATATCAAACCCGATACGACAAAAGAAGAATATGAAAAAAATCGAACGGAATATTTAAAACTTCTTTCAAATTTTTCAAAAAAGGAAAAGGAAGAAATTCTTTTTGAGATTATAAAGAAAATACAAAAAGAGCAGAAAATTATTGCTCATACGGAGCAAGACGCTCGTTGTGCGGAAATTTTGAAAATGATAGAGGATATTCTTTTAAATAATATTTTAGATATTGAGAAAAACGAAGCTAAGGTCGTTCGTCGGGAATATGCGAGCGGGGGTGAATGTATATATCGCGGTTTTTATTGTCCCAGTAAGATTGCGGATATTGTTGTGGGTAATGTAAAAAGAGGCAGGATACTCAAAAGAGTAAAGGGAAGCAAACCGAATTACTGTTATGGTTTTGACGAAAATGACCGTATAATTTCTGTGAAAAAGATTTTTGGGAAGTTTGATGATGAATATGAATTTATATATTATAAGTGCAACGAAGAAATAGGCGTGAATTTTCGCCGAAATGCGATGAGTGTTGCCATATGTAAATTTGAAAATGATAAAATGATATCTTATGAACTTTTCCAATATGATGGATTTAATAAAAATATTTCAGAATATCTAAAAGAAACATATAAATATTCCGCTGAAAGTATGGTAGTGATGTGGGAGAGATATTATCCCGCAGTAAATTCTTTTAGCAGTACGACATACTATTTTTCCGTTAAAGATGGGTATTTAAGCAATTATTTGGCAGACGGAGTGCGTGAATATATAGTAAATCCCAAAATAAAAAGAAAATTTTAAAAAATATTTGAGGTGAAAAAATGAAGAAAAAAACTGCTTTAATCATATTGAGCGTAACTTTGGTGGCATTGGTGATTTGTTTCTGCTTCGACACATATGCAAATAAGGAAGTTTCCTTTAAGCTCCTTGCCTCTATTGCGCTGAATATTTCCGTTATAATAAGGCTTTGCAGGGGCGAGGTTTCCGCAAGCTTCAAGCAGAAAGAGGTTTACGCCTCAAACTACAAAAAACAACTGAGAAACGCATTTTCCGCGCCAGGTGACAAAAAATATTATAATCAGCTTTTGGTTGCCATAGACCTTTACAATAAGGACAAATACGAAGACGCCATAAAGAAGCTTATGCCGCTTCTGAACGTTTGCAAATGCAAGGACGATATAGTAGCTGTGCTGATTTTTATCGCGCTTTCATATGAGGGCGCGGGTGCCGACGAAAAAGCCATAGACGCTTACTATGAACTTCTGCGCCACGACGAAGAATACAGCACGGCTTGGTCGAACCTCGGCTTGATTTTTAGAAAGCAGGGTAAGCATAGGGATGCGATTTCTTGCTACCTCAACGCAATCAAATATGACGAGCACAATGCGTATGCCTACAATAATCTTGCCACTTCGCTTTTTGCCATCGGTGACTACCACTCTGCCGTGGAACACGCGAAAACGGCGCTGGAGAAGAAAAGAGATTTATACCAGGCGGCGAGCACGCTTGCGCTTGCATACCTTTTGCTCGGTGACAAAGAAGAAAGCGAAAAATATTATAATATAGCCATTACCAACGGGGCAACCAAAGAAAAACTCGACGAAACGATGGAAAATCTTTCCGAAAACGGCATTTACGCGGAAGATATTATGCCCATTCCCGAAGAAGTGAAAAAAGCCGCTTCTTCCTTTGCGCGTGCCTCCTCCGTACCGTTTGTGAGAATGTGTTTGCCCGTGGAAAGCGGCGTGAAAAGCCACGTGGGCGGCTCTCTCGGGGAAGCACCGCTCGACAGCGAAGGCAAGCCTATGAGGCTCGTTTGCGCCGTGTATTGCGACGAAGTGAACGGTGTGCCCGATTTCCCGAAAAGCGGCGTTCTGCGCTTCTACATAGCCGATAACGCTATGCTGGGGCTCGACAGAAGCGCGCCGAACGTGCAGAAGGATTTCCGCGTGCTTTACAGCGAGAGCGAGGATTTCGGCGAGGCAGAGGAATCCGCGCCCGCGAGCGCTACGTTCCCCATGAAGGGCGAATACGGCGTGATTTTCCAGCCATCTTTCTGCCCCGTTACTTATACCGACTACCGCTTTGAAGATGAATTTTCCGTACATCTTGAAAAACACGGTGCGCCCGCTTTTTCTGAGCTTGACGACGACGTGTATTTCCAGCTCAGCCGCGATTTCACGGGTGAGGGCCACAGAATAGGCGGTTACCCGCATTTTTGGTGCGGAGACCCCAGAAAAGAGCGCGAGGAGCTGCGAAAATACGATACCTTGCTTTTGCAGGTGGACTCGCACACGGGTTACATAAACGTGGGAACAGAGGGAGTGATGAACTTTTTCATACCGCGTGAAAAGCTCATAGCGCGCGATTTTTCCGATATACTCTATTGGTGGGACGACGAAGACTAAGAGGATTTTGATATGAAAATAAATTTTAATGAAGTAGAAACACAAACACTTCCGCATTTTAAAGACGGCGAGGGCGCTTTCATCGTGAAGATGTTCACGGACGAAAGCGGGAAAATTATGCGCGGCACGCTCGAGCCCGGCTCCACAATCGGCTACCACAAGCACGAGGGCAACTGCGAGATTATTTACATACTTTCGGGCACGGGCAAATGCCTCTATGACGACGGCGAGGAAACGCTCGCGGCGGGCGACTGCCATTACTGCCCCGAAGGTCACAGCCATTCACTTATCAACAACGGTGTGGAAAACCTCGAATTTTTTGCCGTGGTGAAGTGAAAATAATCTTTTGGTTTGGCTAACAATAAATATCCCCCCGTATAACGGGGGGTATTTCATTTTCGGGCATAGCCCTAAACGCTACAGGCTACGCACAAGTGCGTTTTAGATTGGCCTGCCAGCCACGCAATTATTACTTGCTACCCGTAAACGGGTTTTTATACA
>JAFTOK010000125.1 GCA_017463815.1 Clostridia bacterium
GAAAGCGTATCTATAGTAATAATTTTTCTTTCAGGATACTTTTCTGCAAGCTGCACCGAAGCCACTCTTGCGGAATTATACGTTGTGCTGAGGCCGCTTGAAAAGCCGAGGTACAGAATATCCTCTCCTTTTTGAAGAATAGGCTCAAAACCTCTGCAAAAAAGTTCAGAATTGATTGCAGAAGTTTTTGCGCTCTTCCCTTCACGCATTTTCTCATAAAATGTGCCCACATCCATTTCGCCGTTGAGATATTCTTTTTCCTCTTCTTCGAAACGAAAAACAAGGCTGCTGTATGCCACACCCCATTCCGATAAAAGCGCGGGCGAAATATCGCAGGCAGAATCCGTGTAAATAGTAAAATTCTTCATTATTATATATCTCCAATCGATAATTAAATTTTCCCAATCTTTATTCTATTTCTACAAGATATTTCCGGAATATCCTTATTACATTGTTTATGAATTTATTATACACAACATTTTATATAAAATCATCGGACACCGCGCAATCGCCGTCCCAAAATGCAACAAATTTTTATATTGTCACCTTTTTGGACATATCTCCGCTTTTGTCCCTTGCCAATCAGCCGGGGGCAAGTTACACTATTATATATTTCAAGGAACATAATTCTAACGTCAGGAATGGCATTTTGTTATATAAAAAGGAGATAAAATGAAAAACACTTGGAAGAAATGTTTGTGCGCAGGCGTTACACTATTTTTGCTTTTTTTATGTACACATTATTGGGGTACTGTTGTAGAAATTCTCTCCGGTATTCTTTCGGCTGCAACACCGCTTATAATCGGTTGTATAATTGCTTACCTTGTCAATATTCCTATGAGTTTCTATGAAAAGCACTACTTTCCAAAAAAGAAATCCGGGGGCATTGCAAACAGCAGAAATATCGTTTGTATGCTCGCCGCATATCTGACTTTTGTTGCCATCATCGCCCTACTGATAATTATAGTTGTTCCCGAACTTGTAGATTGCATAGAGTTTTTGGGCATCACAATCGTTAATTGGTTCAAAACAATCGATACAACGAAGCTCGCACAGCTTCTTCCCGCCGAGGCAATAAGTGCATTAAAAAATGCCGATTGGCAATCTATTTTAGATAAAGCTATTGCTTTTCTCTCTGCGGGAATCAGCGGAGTTACCACAACAATATTCGATATTGTCGGCGGGTTATTCTCCGGAATCGTTACAGCACTTGTCAGCTTGATTTTCTCTATCTATATTTTGTCCAACAAGGAAAAATTGAAAAATCAATTCAGCCGTCTTATGAAAAACTATCTAAAGCCTAAATGGAATAGCGGGGCTCAATACGTTCTCTCGACACTGAATGACTGCTTCCGCAAATATACCGTTGGTCAATGTATGGAAGCGGTGATTTTGGGTAGCCTTTGTGCACTCGGTATGCTTATTTTCAAAATGCCGTATGCGGCAATGATAGGCACGCTCATTGGTTTTACCGCGCTCATTCCCGTAGCAGGCGCTTATATCGGCGCAGGAATCGGTGCATTTATGATATTGACGGTATCGCCCATAAAAGCGGTTTGGTTTCTCGTATTTATTGTCATTCTGCAACAGCTTGAGGGCAATATCATCTATCCCCGTGTGGTTGGCTCATCTATCGGGCTTCCCGGTATTTGGGTATTGGCAGCCGTTACCATCGGCGGCGGTCTTTTCGGAATCCTCGGAATGCTTATCGGCGTACCGATAGCCGCTGCACTGTACCGTATGCTTCGCGCAAATCTGAACAAAAAGGAAAGCGAAGCACAAAAGAATCTCCCGGTGGTTAATTCACAGTTGTAAAGCGCAGGAGAATATATTTTTTCCCGTGCATCCCTCCTTATCGAAAAAAAACAATACGGTGTGAGTAAAATCACACCGTATTGTTTTCCTTAGAAAAACTCAGCTATGTTCTGTAAATCATTCAACTGCCTTCAGCGATTCCGCCATATTAACCTTGTTTATTTGCCGCTTCATAAATTGATTCACAATCACAGCAAACAGCACAGAGAGAACAAAGGCGACAAAATAGCTTATGGGCTCTACCGTATTATTAAACGTTATAAGGTCGATTTTTACCATACTCATAACCGCCAGATGGAACAGCTTACCAAGCGGCAACCCTATTATGCTTGCAATTACCGACAGAATAAGATTTTCTTTTAAAACATAGCTTTCGGTTTCCTTAGGATAGAATCCAAGCACCTGAACCGTCGCAATCTCGCGGCGGCGTTCCGCTATGTTTATATTTGTCAAATTAAAAATAACAATAAAGGCGAGCGCCCCCGAGAAAAATACGACAAGCCAAATTATATAATTTAGGCAAGTAAGCGCTTCCGTGATGTTGTTTTCCATAGTGCCGAGCTGCGTAACACTCGTAATCATATCAAGCTCTGTGAGCTGCTTTGCAACTTCTTCCGAATCCGCTTCGGTGGCAATAAGCGCCGTGTTGCTCTCCCACTCTCCGAATACCTCGGCATACGTTTCGGCGGACATCATTACATAGTCGTAAATATGGTTATCAAACACTCCTGCGACCTTTACTTTGCCGCTCTCCATATCGGCGTTGCGTATTTCCAAAGTGTCGCCCGCCGCAAGCGAAAGTTTTTCGGCAACTTTCGGGCTTATTAGCACCTCTCCCTTCCCGGGCAAGCTCATCTTTTCGCCGTTCTTTTTGATGGCCCAATATTCCTCAAGGCCGTCTGTATCATCATAACTCATCAAATGCACAGAGGACATAGATTTCTCTGCCTTCAAATCGACGTAATCCAACCTTGTATTCATATACCTATCTATTTCGGTAATCTCGTCCAGCTTTTCTTTTACAGCGGCTTCATCCGAATTACCATAGCTTGCTTCTATTTCATATTTCTGAATATCATTATACTGAATCGTTCCCACGTTTATCATAGAATCACGAATACCGAACGCCGTTACAAGAAGGCCTGCGCAGCACCCTATTCCGACAAGCATCATAAACATTCGTTGCTTGTAGAGCAGCATATTGCGAATGGTAATTTTGCGAAGAAAGGAAAGTCTGTTCCAAAAAGGTTTTATGCGCTCAAGCAGCACACGCTTGCCAACCTTGCCCGCGCGGGGGCGTATCAAGGTTGCCGGAACACTTACAAGCTCCTTGCGGCAAGAAAGATACGTGCTCCCCAGAATGCTGACAAGAGATATCGCAAGAGTAAGAATCGCAAGCTCTCCGCTGAATAAATAGGAAATAGGTGCGAAGTTATATATTTCATTATAGGCAAGCCAAAAAATTTTCGGCAGCGCCCAAGTGCAGGCAAAATAGCCCAAAAGCCACCCCGCAACGGTAGCAATGCCTGCGTACAACAAATATTTGCCCATAATGGCGTATTTGCCAAAGCCCATCGCCTTCAGAACACCTATCTGCGTGCGCTCTTCGTCCACCATACGGGACATAGTTGTCATACACACCAGGATAGAAATAGCAATAAAGAAAATCGGAAATATATTTGCGACACCGCCGATAATCCCGGTATCGTTTTCAAAGCTTACGTAGCCTGAGTTTTCGCTTCGTGTCAGAACGTAGGCGGCAGGTTCTTCAATGCCGAGCATCGCGGCGATCTCGGAAGTGATGCCGTTTTCTTCGAGAATATCATCGTAGCGCTCTTTCGATACTGTTTCCGCCAATGCAGTCACGTCTGTTTCGTATCGGTCAATCAACTCATCATATTCATCGCTGTATATACGCGCATCTCCGCTCATTGCCAAATCAATTTCGGTGAACACAGAACTTGTAAAGGCTTCCGCGGGAATATACAAAAATGTATTGACAGTTCCGCTGCCGATGGTTGTCGTACCCCTATCAAGTCCGATATATAGCGGAGAGTTGCAAAGACATACAATTGTAAACTCGGTTTCGCTCAATTGCTCACTCACGCTCTCCTCGTTTTCGGATACAATCAAAAATTTTTTGCCTATATCATCTTCGGTATAATGGTCAACGTCTGCGAGGCATTCGTTGGGTGCGGTAGGCATACGCCCCACTTCAAGCGATACCAGGTTAACTTTTTCTGTCAAAGCGTGTAACTTATATGGGCTGACATTATCCCCAAAACGCACGAGCGCATCCACGCTGTATGTACCCTCTGCTGTTTCGATACCGTCTATATTTTCAAAACGAGATACATCGTTTTTGTTAAATCCGAGCGTGGAGAAGATGCGAAAATCATAAAAATTATTTTTCTCAAAATACTCTTCGCCTGTACTAATCATAGCATCGGTCGTTATTTTTAGCCCTGCAAAAAATCCCGCGCTGAGCGCTACAATCAAAAGAATTGCCATAAATCTTGTGAAAAAGGTGCGTATGGTTCGCATCGTCATTTTCATTACCGCGCGCATAACATCACCACTCAATCTCGTCAATG
The DNA here is from genome assembly GCA_017463815.1 of Clostridia bacterium. Classification (GTDB taxonomy): domain Bacteria; phylum Bacillota; class Clostridia; order Oscillospirales; family CAG-272; genus UMGS731. Next base: position 4,410 of record JAFTOK010000125.1, read on the forward strand.
GGGGTCACGTTTTCATTAAGCTTGTTAGAAATGATTTTACCGCTCTTTATGCGGATAACCCTGTCCGCCATCGGCGCAATAGCCTGGTTATGCGTAATAATAATAACCGTTGTTCCACGCTCGCGGCTCAAATCGTAAAGAAGCTTCAAAACAGATTTACCCGTTACGTAGTCAAGCGCACCCGTTGGCTCATCGCAAAGAAGCAAGCGTGGGTTCTTCGCAAGAGCGCGGGCTATGGCAACACGCTGCTGTTCCCCGCCCGAAAGCTGCGCAGGAAAGTTGTTTTCCCTCTCCGCAAGCCCTACCATAGCAAGTGCTTCCCTTGCGGGAATTGGTTTTTTGCAGAGCTGCGCGGCAATCTCTACGTTTTCAAGTGCGGTGAGGTTGGGTATCAGATTGTAAAATTGGAATACAAAGCCCACGTCGTGGCGGCGGTATTCCACGAGCTCTTTTTTGGAAAGAGATGAAACAATCTTGCCGTCAAATTCAATCTTTCCGCTCGTAACGGTGTCCATACCGCCGAGCATATTGAGCAGCGTTGTTTTTCCCGCACCGGAAGAACCGAGCAAAATGCAAAATTCCCCCTTTTCTATTTCAAAATTCACGCCTGCAAGCGCATTGATTTTTGCGCTTCCCGTGCCATAGCTTTTTGTCACTTCACTAAATTTTATATAGCAATTATTCATAGTATCTCCGTTTGTATGTATTTTTGATATTGATTTTATTTTTAAGTATAACTTTGATTTGTTTCCGTAATGTTAAAAAAATATGTACACTATTAAAAAAATCGAAAGACGGCAAGGATTGTCGAATAATCCTTGTCGTCTTATAATGTTAATTGTCTTTTTTCACTTTATAGTCATCTAAGTTCTCATAGACGTGTATAGCGGTAAAACGAACGCAGGATTTTATTTGTTCGATAAACTCCTCGGGCGGCATACAATCCGCGCTTGTAAGCCATCGTTTTAGAGCGCATATCAGGCCATCTACTATAAAGCTCACCTGAAAATCGCTTACGTCCGAAGTTTTAAAAATTTTATTCAGTCGCTCCACCAAAACGGGATAGCTAAGCTCACGAAAGTGGTCTGAAAAAGAGTTCTGCCCTTCTATACGAAGAACTTTTCTATAAAAAGCCCTGTTTTCATAAAAATATTCAACAACGTTGGCCACGCTTTCCCACGAAGCGGAACCCGGCTCTCTTTGTGCCACAGCAACAAGCTCCGTGTCAAAAATCCAGTTAACAAGGTCTTCCTTATCCTTAAAATGATAATAGAAGCTTTTCCGGCTCATATTGCAAAGCTCGCAAATGTTGCTAA
>JAFTOK010000126.1 GCA_017463815.1 Clostridia bacterium
GTCTGTACAATCGTTCTCTGGGGGAGTTTGCCGGGCATTGTCTGTTCCGTGGGAACGAGCGGGTCTGCCGCACCTGTTACACGCATAGCACCGTAAACGTATGCTCTGCCCGAAAGCGGGTCACGGATAGCGCCGCCTATGCAAGTAGCCGCGCCGCCGAAAGGTTCGATTTCCGTGGGGTGGTTATGTGTTTCGTTTTTGAAGAGGAGGAGCCATTTTTCGGTTTTACCGTCGATGGTAACGTCCATTTTAACCGTGCAAGCGTTGATTTCATCGGATTCGTCGAGCTTATCGAGTTTGCCGGCCTTTTTGAGGTATTTTGCGGCAATTGTTCCGATGTCCATAAGATTCTGAGGTTTTGTTCTGCCGAGGGCTTCACGCGTTTCGAGGTAGCGCTTGTAAGCCGCTTCGAGAAGTTCATCTTCAAATTTAACTTCGTCAATTGTGGTAAGGAATGTTGTATGTCTGCAATGGTCGGACCAATATGTGTCTATCATACGGATTTCCGTGATGGTAGGGTCGCGGTGTTCTGTCTTGAAATAGTCCTGGCAGAACTTGATATCATCGTTATCCATTGCAAGGCCGTAGTTTTTAACGAAAGCCGCAAGGCCTGCCTTGTCGAGCTCAAGGAACCCGTTGAGTGTTGCAACTTCCGTGGGGATTTCACAATCGAGCGCGAGCGTTTCGGGCTTTGCTTCCGTTGCTTCGCGCGCTTCAACAGGGTTTATAACGTGTTTTTTGATTTTTGCAATGTCGGCATCTGTTGCGTTGCCTTCGATTACGTAAACTTTTGCCGTGCGAACAGTAGGGCGGTCACCCTTGGAGATAATCTGAATGCACTGTGCCGCAGAGTCTGCGCGCATATCGAACTGACCGGGGAGGTATTCTGTGTAGAACACTTTATCCGTTTCGTTTACGGCAACTGAAGCTGTGGTAATATCGAGCTGAGGCTCGGAAAATACCGTTTTGCAAGCGTAATCGAAAAGTTCTTTTGTAATGTTTTCAACGTCGTATCTGTTCAGGATTCTTACACCCGTAACAGTTTCTATTTTCAAAAGGGATTTGATTTCGGAAAGAAGGGAAGCAGCTTCGTTTGCAAGACCTGCTTTCTTTTCCACGAATATTCTGTAAACCATCAGTTTTTGCCCTCCATAAGGATTTTCATAGCTTTTGCGCCGATGTCGCGGCGATAAAATGCGTTTTCAAATTTGACTTTCTCTGCGCCCGCATATGCTTTTTTGAGCGCTTCTTCAAGCGTTGCCGCCGTGGAAGAAACACCGAGCACACGACCGCCGGAGTTTACGAGTTTGCCACCCTCGAGTTTTGCGCCCGCAACGTAAATTTCTGTGTCGGGGAGGTCTTCGGGAAGCGTGATTTCATAACCTTTTTCATAGTGCTGGGGGTAACCTGCAGAGGCAACTACCACGCAAGCCGCCGCACCGCTCGAGAATTTGACATCGTCCGCAGAAAGTTCCCCCTTAGATGTTTTTATCATAATATCGAGAAGGTCGGATTCAAGAAGGGGCAAAACAACCTGTGTTTCGGGGTCGCCGAAGCGGCAGTTATATTCGATAACCTTCGGGCCGTCTTTAGTTACCATAAGGCCGAAGTAGAGGCAACCGCGGAAGGTTCTGCCCTCTGCGTTCATAGCGTTTATTGTGGGCAGGAAGATTTCCTTCATACAACGCTCTGCTATATCCGCAGTATATACGGGGTTGGGTGCGATTGTGCCCATACCGCCTGTATTAAGGCCTTTATCGCCGTCGAGCGCGCGCTTGTGGTCCATAGAAGAAACCATAGGAACCACGATTTTGCCGTCTGTAAAGGAAAGAACAGAAACCTCGGGGCCTTCCAGAAATTCTTCTATAACTATGCGAGAGCCGCTTTCGCCGAACATTTTGTCTTCCATCATAGAATGTACGGCATCTACGGCCTCTTCGCGCGTCATTGCTATAACAACACCTTTGCCGAGCGCAAGACCGTCTGCTTTTATAACCGTGGGGATGGGGGCTGTTTCAAGGTAAGCAAGTGCTTTTTCCATATCCTCGAAAACTTCGTACGCCGCTGTGGGAATGCCGTACTTTTTCATAAGATTTTTAGAAAAGATTTTGCTTCCTTCTATAATAGCCGCGTTTTTCTTGGGGCCGAATGCGGGAATGCCCACTTCTTCGAGCGCGTCTACCGCACCGAGAACAAGAGGGTCGTCGGGCGCTACAACGGCAAAGTCTATCGCGTTGTTTTTTGCAAAATCAACAATCCCTGCGATGTCTGTTGCGGCAATATTTACAGATTCCGCGTCTGCGGCGATACCGCCGTTACCGGGAAGAGCGTATATTTTACCCGCATCTTTGCTTTTTTTGAGTTTTTTGATGATTGTGTGCTCGCGGCCACCGCCGCCTACAACCATTATATTCATAATTGTGAACTCCTTCAAGGTATTTTTTGTTTCGGCTTTGAAAATCTTTGCGCGGCGCACGCCGCGCAAAGATTAAAAAATCAATGGTGGAAAAGACGCATTCCTGTGAATGCCATAGCTATGTCGTATTTATTGCAACATTCTATAACAAGGTCGTCGCGTTTGGAGCCGCCGGGTTCAGCGATGTAGGAAACACCGCTTTTCTTCGCTCTTTCTATATTATCGGAGAAGGGGAAGAAAGCATCGGAGCCGAGGGCAACACCTGTGATTGTGGAAAGGTAAGCTTCTGCTTCTTCAGCCGTGAGGGGTTCGGGGCGTGTTGTAAAGTATTTTTGCCATACGCCTTCTGCACAAACGTCTTCTTCGTTTTTGTTGATGTAGCCGTCGATAACGTTATCGCGGTCGGGTCTGCCGAGAGTGGGAAGGAAGGGGAGGTTCAAAACCTTTTCGTGCTGGCGAAGGTGCCAGGTATCTGCTTTTGTACCCGCAAGGCGCGTGCAGTGGATTCTGGACTGCTGACCTGCGCCAACGCCGATAGCCTGACCGTCAACTGCGTAGCAAACGGAGTTGGACTGTGTGTATTTGAGCGTGATAAGAGCGATTATAAGGTCGCGTTTAGCGCTTTCGGGGAGGTTTTTGTTGTTTGTTACGATATTGGAAAGGAGCGCTTCGTTGATTTCAAAGTTATTTCTGCCCTGTTCAAATGTGATGCCGTAAACCTGCTTTGTTTCGATGGGGGCAGGAACGTAGTTTCTGTCGATTTTTACGATATTGTAAGCGCCCTGTTTCTTTGTTTTGAGGATTTCAAGCGCTTCGGGTGTGTAATCGGGAGCGATAACACCGTCGGAAACTTCGCGTTTGATAAGGAGTGCTGTCGTTACATCACACGTATCGGAAAGAGCAATCCAGTCGCCGAAGGAAGACATTCTGTCTGTGCCTCTTGCTCTTGCGTATGCGCAAGCGAGAGGAGAATCGTCAAGACCTTCGATATCGTCTACGAAGCAAGCTTTTTTGAGGTTTGCGGAAAGAGGAAGACCAACTGCCGCAGAGGTGGGGCTTACGTGCTTGAAGGATGTAGCCGCAACCATACCTGTTGCTTCGGAAATTTCTTTTACGAGCTGCCAGGAGTTGAATGCGTCGAGGAAGTTGATGTAACCCGGTCTGCCGCAAAGAATTTCGATGGGAAGCTCGGAACCGTCTGCCATATAAATTTTAGAGGGCTTCTGGTTGGGGTTACAACCGTATTTGAGTTCAAATTCGTTCATATCTCTCATTCTCCTTAGTTATTCTTGTTAATAATGATTTCGGTAGGCTCACTGCCGTCAAGAGGAATCTGACGCACAAAGAGAGAAACCTTATTGTCTTCGTTCAGGTTTTCCCAGCAGAGTTCTGCAAGCTCTGCGGCTGTGTTGGGCATTGCAACTTCTTCGGGCTCACCGTAGAAGGAGGGAATGGGGCTGCCGTCGCACTTATAGGTGTGGATAAAATGACCTATGCCGTTTTCGGGTTGTGCGTAGCTATAAAAATATCTTCTGCAAGATTCACCCCTGCCGTTTGCACTTTTAAGAATGGACATCTTGTAGGCGAAGGTGTTTCCGGGGAAGCAGTAGTAAAGTATACCCGAAATTCTGGGGGTGAAATTGGGTTTGTCGTCCTCAAATTCACGAAGATGGAGCGATTTTTCAAACGCGAAGCCGTCTTCACCGTTTTCGTTTATGTAATCGTAAACGGTATTCGTCTGGTCACCGTTAGTGATAATGTCTATATTACTACCTTCAGCAGAAAGATAGGGATTGTAGATGATGAGATGGGGGTCGGAGAGCTTGGATTCATCAAAAGCCTTTGTTCTCATACCGCCGTCAAAACGCTCGAAAATTCTGTTTCGGCTGTTTTCGCTTCTGCCCATAATGAAATATGCGAACATAGCAGACTTGCCGTCGGCGGATTTGCCGATTACGATGCCTCTGCCGGGATATGAGTTTTCGGAAAGCAAACTTTTCAAATCAAACATTGCCATTATATTATTCCTCCGTTAATATGTCTTTACTTACTTTTTCAACTGCTGCAGGAAGAATGAGCCATTCCGCTTCCTGCATAACGCGCTTTTGGAGCGTTTCAGGTGTGTCGCCTTCGTGGATTTCAACTGCTTTCTGCATAATTATCTTGCCGCCGTCCGTTATTTCGTTTACGAAATGAACTGTAGCGCCCGTAACCTTAACGCCGTATGCAAGCGCCGCTTCGTGGACGTGAAGCCCATAGAAGCCGTCGCCGCAGAAGGAGGGGATAAGGGAGGGATGCACGTTTATCATTCTGTCTTTGTAACGTGCGATGAAATCGGGGCTGAGAATATACATAAAGCCGGCAAGAACGATGAGTTCTATGCCTTTTTCTTCGAGAGAAGCGATGAGCGCTTCCTCAAAGTCCTTTCTGTTTGCATATGCGTGTTTATCTGCCACAGCAGTTTCTATGCCCGCATTTTTTGCTCTTTCAAGAGCGTATGCCGTGGGGCTGGAGGAAACGACAAGCGTTATTTTACCGCTTTTTATAACACCGCTTTTTTCAGCGTCTATAAGTGCTTGCAGGTTTGTGCCGCCGCCCGAAACGAGCACGGCAATTTTTACAGGGTTCATAGGAAAAACCTCTTTTCTCTGTTAATGTAAGCGCTTAAATAAGCACGCATTTTTCTTCGCTTTCGATAATCTCGCCGAGAACGTAAGCGTCTTCACCGTTTGCGCGGAGAATTTCAAGGGCTGTGTCTACGTCTTCTTTAGCAACAACAACGCTCATACCAACGCCCATATTGAAAGTATTGAACATATCTCTTTCGGGGATGTTGCCTGTTTTGGCGATAAGGTCGAAAATGGGAAGAATGCGAACGTCGCTCTTGTTGATTTTCGCGCCGAGACCGTCGGGAATGCTTCTCGGAATGTTTTCGTAGAAGCCACCGCCTGTTATGTGGGAGATACCCTTGACGGAAACTTTTTCGATGAGCGCGAGAATGGATTTAACGTAAATTCTTGTGGGTGTAAGGAGTGTTTCTCCAATCGTTTTGCCGCCGAGCTCTTCTTTTGCAACGTAAAGCTCGGGGTTGTTGTTGTCGATATCAAAAACCTTGCGGCAGAGGGAGAAGCCGTTGGAGTGGATACCTGTGGAGGGAAGTGCGATTACAACGTTGCCTGCTTCCATCTTTGTATTATCGATTATTTTCTTTTTGTCGACGATGCCAACCGCAAAGCCTGCGAGGTCGTAATCTTCTACAGGCATAAGGCCGGGGTGTTCCGCCGTTTCGCCGCCAATCAGCGCCGCGCCGGACTGTACACAGCCTTCGGCAACGCCGGAAACGATAGCGGCAATTTTTTCGGGGTAGTTCTTGCCGCAAGCGATGTAGTCAAGGAAGAAAAGCGGTTTCGCGCCACAGCAGATGATGTCGTTTACACACATAGCAACAGCGTCGATACCGATTGTATCGTGCTTGTCCATAAGAATTGCGAGTTTAACCTTTGTTCCGCAACCGTCTGTGCCGGAAACGAGAACGGGTTCTTCCATTCCCATAGGCAAAGCGAAGCAACCGCCGAAGCCGCCAACGTCATCGAGGCAGCCTGCATTACGTGTGCGGGCGATATGTGCTTTCATAAGTTCGACAGCGCGGTATCCGGCAGTAATATCAACGCCGGCTGCTGCATAGCTTTCGGATTTAGAATTTTTCATATAAGACTATTCCTTTCAAAATTGTGGCTGTGCGTGGCACGCCGAATTATTTACTATATTTTGCAGCGATTTCGGCATCTTTTTTAAGAACGTCTTCTGCTGCTTTTTTTCTTGCGTCTGTGAGCTTCTGTGCGAGCTCCGCATCTTCAACTGCGATGATTTGCGCCGCGAGAAGTGCTGCGTTTGCTGCGCCATCGATAGCAACTGTTGCAACAGGTATGCCTGCGGGCATCTGAACAGTGGAAAGAAGCGCGTCGAGCCCATCGAGTGTGGAAGATTTAACGGGTATACCGATAACAGGGAGCGTTGTATTTGCGGCAATAGCACCTGCAAGGTGCGCGGCTTTACCTGCTGCGGCGATAATTGCGCCGAAGCCTGCTTCTCTTGCGTTTTCAGCGAAAGATTTTGCTTCTACAGGTGTTCTGTGCGCAGAATATACGTGAACTTCGTGGGGAATGCCGTATGTTTCGAGTGTTTCGATAGCTTTTTCTACAACCTCATCACAGATTATTTCTGCCATATTGTATCTTGTTCCGTTGGAATTTTGAGCTTGAGACGCCTCCGAATAATTAAGTGCCACAACAGCCGTAACAGAGTGTTTTGCTTTTATAGGATGAAAA
>JAFTOK010000127.1 GCA_017463815.1 Clostridia bacterium
CGAGCTTCATGTTTTAACCGAAGGATTTTTCAGAGGGCAAACGCCTCTCACGGTGCAGGTTACTATCCACCATAGTAAGCACGGCTTCGTCATCGTCAAGCTCTCGCACGATTACGGGAATATCGAATTTCCCGAGTCGTTTGCACGCCTCATACCTTCGATGTCCCGATACTATCTCATACTTATCGCCAAACCTCCGCCTTTCGCGAACGATTATAGGGTTCAATACGCCGAATTGACGAATACTCTCTACAAGAGCTTCCATATCCTCATCGTCTCTCACGCCAAACGGGTTGTTCGCCATCGGAGCAATATTATCAAGCGAATATACGTGTGTTGTTTCCGTTCTGCGTCCCTCCCAAACTTCACTTGGGTTCATCATCTTTCTTTTTCCTCTTTTCTTCTGAATTTTTCTTTGTTTTTAGTTCCTTTTTCAAGTAATAACCTCTCTTCCGTTTCCATTTCGATTTTCAGTTTTTCTTTTAAGTTTTCAATTATCGGGAAAATCCCTTTCGCAAGATTTATCTCGTGGCGTATTTTACGTATTTCCTCCGTCATAGTCTTTCTCTTGCGCGAGCATTCGTCTTTTTCTGCGACAGTAGTTGCCCTGCGCCGTCGGTTGTCAATTTTGCCACGCGCAGTCAAAAAGTCCGCAAGCTCGTCCTCTTTTCCCGTAATATATTCCTCGACCTTTCCCCTCGTAGAAAGGTCGTTTCTGTTTATGAGGTTGACTATATCGAGATACCTCGCGACGTTTATTTGTTCTTGCCTCATCGTGGGAGAAAGCGGCAGTTGGTAATTTGAGTTTCGTATACAAGCAAAAGATATTGATTCACACGAGAAAATCAAAAATCTAAAAAAAGCTATTTCTTTAATAAAAATGATTTTCGACGATGGCGATTACGGTTTTTATAATCAAGATTTAAGTGATTTGTATTTTTGGATTGCCAATCGTTATGTAATAATAAACGACTTTGAAAAAGCAATTGAAAATTATGAATTGGGATTCAAGCACGCAAGAGCTTATGATACGCTTCCCAAAATCACAACTCACACATCATTTCTTGTTAAAGGAAAAGTCTTCGATATAACCAAAACTAGCTCATCTATCGAATCGAATATGGTAGCAAGACAAATAGAGTGTTTGCGTTCGTGGGATATTTACAAAAAGGTAAAAGACCATCCTCAAATGAAGGCTCTCCTCGCAAAATACGAACCGTATGCAGGAAATAAAAAAGCTTATTTGTAATATATACTCGCCCCGCTTCGTGCGGGGCTTTTCCTATCCCCTTACCAAATGGGTCATTTTGACCCATCTGCCTCTCACTTCACTCGGGTAAAGTGGGGTGGGCCTCTGCGACCCAGCCCACTTTATCGGCAAGTTTGACTTTCTTCATCGGGAGGTTTTCGCCCATATGATTTTCAAGTGTTCATTTTGAACACACGGTTTTCTCTTGCAAAAATTCCCTTCTTAAGTAGTAGCCACCGAGAAAGCGCAAAAAGGGCAACGAAAGCGAAATAATTTTGCAAAAAAATTCCGTTCCTCACCCAATAGGACAAAAAACAAACAAATTATCGGGTTGGGATCAAAATTTCTTTAAGTTTTTCTACTGATTTAATTCTAAAACACGAAGGGTTCACCTTTTGAGCCCTTCAAAAAAATTCTTTGAAAATTTTTTCAAAGGAACTTCGGCGCAACTTGCACCAAAGTTAGGAAAAGAAAAAAGTCATTTCGCACATTTGCCGATATTCGGAACAAATGGTAAAATGACCTTGAAAATATTTAATTCGGAGGATTTTAATTATGGAAATCACTTACACGGAAAAAGACGGGATTTTTTATCCTAATTTGGCTTTACCCGAGCAGACAAACTACCCCATCGGCAAGTACGGCAGAATGCGCCTTGAGTTTCTCAAAAATCACCGCAAAGGCACGTACACCACATTGCTTACACAATGCAAATTGAACGAGCACCTCTACGAAATCGAGCAAACCGCAAAACAGCAAATTGACCTTACAATACCGCAAATTGCTAGGGAGCGCGGCATTACGGAAAAACTCAAAGCAGAAAATCCGATGCGTTGGGTGCAAGAGATGAATAACTCAAAGAAGTGCGCGGAGGAAATGGTGCTGAACGAGATTGTATATAGATGAAACGAGCGTGACACTATGGCAAAGCAGATAAAAAACTATATGACAAAACTCGTGGATATAACTCCCGTATCCGACACCGCTCTAAGTGATTGGACTTGGCGATGCCGGTATATAGGAATAGAGGGCGTACTTATGTTATTTGAAAGTGAGCACAAACGCCCAGGAGAATTATTCTTGAAAATTGTAAGCCGTGACGGAAGGTATTTGAAAACCAGCTATGGGATAGTTGAGATTTACGAAAACAACCTTGTTTTTACAACTAAACAGAGCAGGTATAATTTTGTTTTAAGATGAAACAGAAAAGCCAAATCATCGGGCGAAAATATCCCGATGATTTGGCTTTAACTTAAGTGCAATTTGCACCGAAGTTAAGGAAAAGAAAAATTTCATTCACACATTTGCAAGTATATCTTACCTATGCCAAAATCAAAGCGAAAGAGGTGATTTTATGACAGGAGTTATATACGCACGCTATTCCTCGGACAACCAGCGAGAGGACTCCATCGAAGGTCAGCTTTGTGAGTGTGATTCATTCGCAAGAAAAAACGATATACACCTCAGAGAAAACTATATAGACAGAGCCTTTTCCGCAAAAACGGACAACCGCCCCGAATTTCAAAGAATGATACGCGAAAGTGCACGCAAGGCATATGACGTGGTAATCGTTTGGAAACTGGACCGATTTTCAAGAAACCGTTATGACTCGGCAAAATACAAAGCCGCACTCAAAAAGAATAATGTGCGTGTCGTGTCCGCTACAGAAGCAATTTCCGATGGAGCCGAAGGGATTATCCTTGAATCCGTTCTTGAAGGTATGGCAGAATATTATTCCGCGGACCTTGCCGAAAAGGTTACGCGAGGTCACACCGAAAACGCGCTCAAATGTCAGTTCAACGGTAGCATAGTTCCTTACGGATATGTGATAGATAAAGAAAAGCACTATCAATTAGATACGGAAAAAGCTCCAATCGTGCTTGAAATTTTCAAGCGGTACACCAGCGGAGAAAGCATTACCGATATCATAAATGATTTGAATGAGCGCGGCCTGCGAACTGCCACAGGAAACAAATTCAACAAAAATAGTTTTCGCCATATGTTGAAAAATCGAAACTATATCGGAGAATATCATTACAACGGTATCGTTACTCCCGGGGGAGTACCTGCAATCGTTCCCGAGGACATTTTCAACCGTGCAAACGAGCTTATTGAAACTAACAAACGCGCCCCCGCAAGAAAGAAGGCAAAAGAAGAATATCTGCTTACGACCAAACTTTTCTGCGGTCATTGTCACGCTATGATGGTGGGCGAAAGCGGACAAAAAAGTAACGGAAATATATATCGTTATTACAAATGTGCAGGTGCAAAGAAACACGTTTGCGACAAAAAATCCGTTCGCAAAGAATGGATAGAAGAAGTTGCGCTTAAGTTGATAATGAAAACTCTTATGAATGACGATGATCTGCACAAAATCGTAGACCGCATTATGGAACTGCAAAAAGCAGAAAACACAGTGTTTCCCGCGCTTGAACGCCAGCTTGCAGATGTTCGCGCATCCATTGAAAATATCGTTAAAGCTATTGAAATGGGTGTGTTCACTCGTTCCACAAAGGTACGCCTTGAAGAACTCGAAGCAGAGGAAGAACGCATTAAAGGCGATATTTGCCGAGAGCAACTGGAAAGCCGTCTTGTAACAGAGGAGCAGATATGGTATATCTTCGATAAGTTCAAAAATATGGATTTATCTATGCCGCAACAGAGACAGAAAGTTATAGACAGCTTTTTGCACTCCATTGTTCTTTATGATGACAGACTTGTTATTTCTTTTAATTATCGTGAAAAAGAAAAGACCTTGAAACTCGACCAATTAGTCGAGTTTATACATAGCCACGGTTCGGATTTAGGAAGTGTAGCTTCACCAAAACAAAAAAAGCACTGCGTACGTAGTGCTTTTTTTGTTTAATATCTGTATTAAAATAGTTGAAACAATCTTGCTTCTTCCTGCACAAACCAATCTTTCGTTCGAAGTGCATCGAAATCCGTGGATTCCATCTTCCTACGAATCATTCTTGCAATTTGCAATTTATCGGAGGGAGATGCCGTAACTTTCCATCCTGCAACCATCGGTGCAGTAAGATAATGTTCCTTTATTTGTACGGATTTTTCTGCCAAATCTACGGAGCGTTTAATATGTTGGCATATCGCAAAATCATTTTTATCGGTCTGTATCTCGTCAAGAGCGATATTGATGTGCATATATGCGAGTTTTTTCATAGTTTCATAACTCATATCGTCATTCAGATATAAGGTTTCATAAATCTCAGATATCGCCTTGAAAAGACTCTGAGCATATCGAGTATCTTTCCCCGACTTCTCAATTAAGCTACACGCTAAATAATACATTTCCTCCAAAAACCAATGAACGCAAAATCCATCTTCATAAATCAGTTCCTCCCCCTCATCAATTCTCGTCCAAAGAATAGATCGTGAACAAAAAATAGGAGCTGCCTTCTGTATCAAATCCTTTGCAAGCTCACGATTCCCACTATCTAAATAAGCACTGACAAGAAGGCTTATGGCTTGCCCTCGATAATATCCGTGGTCAGTAGAATTCCAAATATCTATGGCAAGAGCAATCGCATCTTCTCGATACTTCACCTTATCCACATCGTAATACATCGACATCAGCATTTCCTTGACTTCTACGTTGTTGGGCATTCGTTTGTACGCCTCCTGCCAAACCGCAAGAGCCTCTTCTTTATGACCGTTTTCATAAAATTCAGCACTACGGGCTTCATACTCTGCGTACAATTTGGCTTCATCAATTTTTTCAACCTGAAGAAGTTCATCAACCGTAATATTAAAAAAGCGGGCAATTTCCGGAAGAAGAAAAATATCCGGGCAAGTCACATCATTTTCCCATTTGCTAATAGCTTGATAAGATACTTCTAAGAAAGAAGCAAGTTTTTCTTGCGAAATATTTTTTTCTTTTCGCAAAGTTTTTAATTTTTCGCCTAATGATATTTTCATATACATTCTCCATTCAAAATTGTTTTGTAGCTACAATCTTATTATAAGAGAATATCGATATGTTTACAATAACGCATTTGGTTTATTGTGACAACGGAAATTCAACCAAACAGCGAGCATCTCAACTATCACACCAGCACCTTTTCCTTTATCTTTCGCCCCCATCCCTCGAAATCTTTCCGATTTTCCTTATTCTAAAAATATTTCAAAACAAACGTAAAAAAGTTTCTTGCAATCAATTCATATTGGCAGTCGGGGGTATTTTAGCTCGCCTTATTTACGCTTATAATCGAGATAAACCTTGAAAAATTCATATGAATTTGCTATAATAAAAGAAAAAAACAGAAGGTGCAAGAATACAACAACTGATATTTGTGCGTATAATAAGACGAAAACAATAAATCTCAACCAAACAAGGGGTTTAGGGCAATGAAAAACAGATATAAAAATTATTATATTAACTTGATTTTTCCCGCAGTTATATTCGGCTCGATTACGGGAATTCTGACATCTGTGGTCGTGCTTTTTTATAAATTATGTGCGGGGTACGTTATAGAGCTTTCCGAAAAAGGATACCACTATCTGAGGGGGCACCTGTATCTTATTCCTGTTGTGCTGGCGGCGCTTTTCGGCATAGCGGCGCTTACGGCTTTTATTTACAAAAAAATACCCAACCTGCGCGGGGGCGGTATACCTACGTCAATCGGTATTTTGCGCGGTATAATCACTTTTCAGTGGTTGCGAAATATCCTGGGTGTATTCTTTATATCGCTCAGCACGTTTTTAATCGGCGTACCGCTCGGCAACGAAGGCCCTTCTGTGCAGATGGGCACCGCCGTGGGCAGGGGCAGCTTGTTTTCCTTTAAGAAAAAGCACCGTGCGTGGGACAGATATTCTATGACGGGCGGCGCTTGCGCGGGATTTTCCGTCGCCACGGGCGCGCCGATTTCGGGCATAATGTTTGCCATAGAGGAGGCACACCAGCGCATTTCCCCGATGATTGTGATTGTTTCCGCAACGTCTGTTATGTTTGCGCGCATAACCACGGAAATATTGGCGCCCGTATTTAACGTGAGCACCGAGCTTTTTCCTAAAATGCAGTTGATAACGCTTTCCATAAAGGATATATGGCTTCCGCTCGTTGTGGGCGCGGCAATGGGGCTTTTTGCGGTTCTGTTTTTGAAATATTACCGCGTAATCAACAGGTTTTTTAATAAAAAAATAAAGAAAATACCGCATACGTACAAAATATTTTTTGTTTTTGCCGTTACTATGGTATTTGGGCTTTGCTCACATTCGTTTATTTCCACGGGTCACGAGCTTATTTTGGAGCTTTTCGAGGGCGGAACGGCTGTATATATGCTGCTTCTCATACTTTTGGTGCGTTCTACGCTTACGTTATGCGCAAACACAAACAGTATAACGGGCGGTATGTTTTTGCCGATTCTGGCGCTCGGCACGCTTTTGGCGTCTATTCTCGGCAAGACGATGGAAGGCGTTTTCGGCTTGGGAAATGAATATTACGTGATGATACTTGTGCTGGGTATAACCGCGTGCATTTCCGGTATGATGAAAACACCGCTCACGGCGATATTCTTCGCTGTGGAATCGCTCGCGTGCTACGAAAACATTCTGTATGTGATAATCGTCGCGGCTACGGCGTTTATTATAACGGAAATATTCGATGTGAAATCTATAAACGACAGCGTGCTTGACAACAGAGTGGAAGAATTTAACGAAGGCAAAACCCGCAAGGTTATGGACATTTTTGTGACTGTAAAAAAAGATTCTTTTGCC
>JAFTOK010000128.1 GCA_017463815.1 Clostridia bacterium
CCGTTTCGGGCACAAAAATCACCGCACACGGCGCTATTTTCACGCTTGACGCAAAAAGCGGCAAGGTAAAAAGCGTGGAAAGAATTAAATTTTAAACAATTCGGAGGTTTAATATGAACGAAATAAAAGACATAACGCTCGCCCCCGCGGGCCACGCAAAAATAGACTGGGTTAAAGACTATATGCCCACGCTTTCCGCAATAGAAAAGGATTTTATAAAAAACAAGCCCTTTGCGGGCAAAAAAATCGCTATGTCCATACATTTGGAGGCTAAAACGGCGTATCTTGCAACCGTGCTCAAAAACGGCGGCGCAGACGTTTACGCCACGGGCTGCAATCCGCTTTCCACGCAGGACGACGTTGCAGCTGCTCTTTCCGAATACGGCGTGCACGTTTACGCCATTCACGGCGACGACGAGGAAAACTACACCGCACGCCTTCGCAAAACGCTTTCCTGCAAGCCCGACCTTATAATAGACGACGGCGGCGACTTTATTTCGCTCCTCCACGGCGACGACAAGGAGCTCGGCGAAAACCTCATCGGCGGCTGCGAGGAAACCACAACGGGTATACACCGCTTGCGCCAGAGAGAGCGCGCAGGCACGCTCCTCTACCCGATGTTCGACGTTAACGATGCAGACTGCAAGCACCTCTTCGACAACCGCTACGGCACAGGTCAATCCACGCTCGACGCCATTATGCACACCACAAACCTTATAGTGGCGGGCAAAACAGCCGTTGTCGCAGGCTACGGCTGGTGTGGAAAGGGCATTGCTATGCGTCTTAAGGGAATGGGCGCCCGCGTAATTGTGACGGAAATAGACCCCGTAAAAGCGCTGGAAGCGGCAATGGACGGTTTTTCCGTTATGAAGATGGACGAAGCCGCTCCGCTCGGCGACCTTTTCATCACGGCGACGGGCTGCAGCGACGTTATCGTGAAGAAACACTTTGAAGTTATGAAGGACGGCGTGTTGCTCGCAAACTCCGGACACTTCGATGTGGAAATAAACAAAAAAGACCTCCTCGCGCTCTCCGTTTCCCACGGGGAAAGAAAGCCGAGCATAGAAGGCTTCACTATGGCAGACGGCAGAAAAATCAACCTGCTCGCAGAAGGCAGGCTCGTAAACCTCGCCGCAGGTAACGGCCACCCCGCAGAGATTATGGATATGAGCTTTGCCATTCAGGCAAAGGGGCTCGAATACCTCGCAACACACGAGAAAATGAAGCCCGCACTCTATGCCATTCCCGTGGAAACAGACAAAGAAGTGGCAACGCTCAAACTTCGCGCGATGGCTCTTGGGCTCGACGTGCTCACGGAAGAACAAAAGGAATACCTTGTTGTGTAAAAATTCAAGGACGGATATTGGCGTAGTGCCCTTAAGGACACCACGCCAGCTCTATTCGCCTACGGCGAGTTATATTGCTTCGCAGTGATATTCGGCTTGCGCCGAGTGGTATTCGCTATGCGAGTTTTGGTGGCGAACAGAATATAACTGTTCTGTTTACAGAGCAATATAACTTTTGCGAAGCAAAAATATCACGCTGTCGAAGAGACAGCATATCACTCAAAAAACTATCAGGAAGAAAACACTTACTCACCACCGAAAGTGGTAGTGCGACTAAAAAGCCGATGCGGAATCAAAATCCGTATCGGCTTTTTTCTTTTTTCTTCAAACAATTATAATATTATATAATAATATATCTATAAAATTATAAAAATATATTGAAATCCGCGCGGAAATATGGTATAATGTAGGCATTATTATGGGCAAGTGTTTTTTGCCCACCAAAAGGACGGTTTAAATGGATTCATACAAAGATATTTGGAAATTGGTTCTTGGGGAACTTTCCAAAAAATATTCCGATGCCGCAATGGAGCTCTGGTTTAACAACCTCACGCTTGTATACCTCGACGATTCCATTGCCATCATCACAACACCGAGAGATGGATTTGTTTCGCTTCTTAACAAAAAATACGTTCCCGATATGGAACAAATTCTGGAAGATATACTTAACTTCCGCGTAAGAGTCAAAATCTACGCAGACGCAGGCTTCGATATCGAACGCGCTATCGCGGAATTCGACGAACCCGACGAAAAGCCGAAACCGAAAGAATTTTCCGTGCCGAAGGCTGCGGGCGAAAACGACGACTTTTACAGCGACGATAAAACCGAAAAATCCATCACCAGCTTCGATTCAAACTATACGTTTGAAAACTTCGTAGTAGGCGAATCCAACAAATTCGCATACAAAGCCAGCCGCGCCGTAGCGGATAACCCCACGGCATACAACCCTCTTTTCATATACGGGCAGAGCGGACTCGGCAAAACCCACCTTATGAAGGCTATTGCCGCGGAGATTCTGAAAAAGAACCCCGATTATAACGTAATTATAGTAAAAGGCGAATCCTTCACCAACGAGCTCGTGGAAGCGCTCGCAAAAAAAGACACCGCAGGCTTTAAAGAAAAATACCGCCGCGCGGATATGCTTCTCATAGACGACATTCAGTTCATAGCGGGCAAGGTTGCAACGCAGGAAGAATTTTTCCACACGTTCAACGCTCTCTATGAATCCAACAAGCAGATTGTACTTACCTCGGACCGCCCGCCGAAGGATATGAAACAGCTGGAAGACAGACTTCGCAGCCGTTTTGAATCGGGCTTGATTATCGACATTCAGCCGCCGGATGCAGAGCTCCGTATGGCAATACTTAAAAGAAAAGCGATGATAATAAACCTCGATATTTCCAGCGAGGTTCTCACGTTCGTCGCCGAAAACGTAAAGAACAACATCCGCCAGATAGAGGGTGTTATCAAAAAGCTCGGCGCTTACAACTTCGTTACCAACAAGCCCATCACGCTCGAGGTGGCAAAGAGCCAGCTCGCCGGTGTGCTCAGCGGCAAGGAATCGCCCGAGGTGACGGTAGACCGTATCATCACGGAAATTTCCAAAAAGTATCACATCACTCCCGAGGATATAAAGGGCAAAAAACGCACGAAGGATATAGCTATGGCGCGCCACGTTGCAGTTTACGTTATACGTAAAGCGACGGATATGTCGCTGCAGAGCATAGCGAAGATTTTCGGGCGCGACCACACGACGATGATGTCCTCCATAGACGTCGTGGAAAACGATATGGAAGTGGATGCAACGTTCGAGCACGAGGTTAAATCGCTCATACGCGAATTCCAGACGTGATAGGTAGCGCAGCACAAAAAGTCGCTTAGTATTTTTGTTGGGCTTTTCTTGCCCTGAAAAGAAAACAGGGAAAAAGTTATCAAGATGTAGAAAAAGTTTTCCACAGGGTGTGGAAAACTTTGTGAAAAACTCAAAAAAGCCTGATGTGGCAAGGGTTTTTGCCGTGTTTAAAAAGGTGTAGAAAAGTATTTCTAAATTCGGGAAAGGCAGTTTTTCCCACCGAAAAACATATATTTTTCCGCATAATTTTCCAAGCCCCGAAAAAGTTTTCCACATAAGTTATTCTTTTGCACAGGCAAGTTTTTCCGAGTTTTTCACATTGGCGAAAGTGCGCGGAAAAGTGTATGCTCCATTTTTCCGCACTCCACAATTTTTACATAGACTAAACAAACCGATTTTTCGCACAAGTTCGGCGCGAAAACCGAGATGTGGCGGGGATTTTCGCTCTTTCCACAATTTCCGCCGACACTACTGCGACTACTACTACCAAATTTTTTATTTTTTATATTTTTTTATTTAAAAAGAACGAATTTTTTCGTTATACAGAAAATCGAAAGGGGAAAAAATGAAAGCAACATTTGAAAAAGAAGCGCTCTTGCTCGCGATTACCCGCTCGCTCGGCTGCGTTGCGGAAAAAATGACAAGCGTTATAGAGGGCATATATATAAATACGGTTGGAACAGACCGCTGCCAGGTTTGTGCATACGATATAGAAAAAGGTATAAAAATCGAAATAAGCGCGGAAGTTCACGAGGCGGGCAGCCTTGTTATAAACGGCGCAAAACTCGCATCCATAGTTAAGTTTATGCCTGCGGAGGTTACGCTCGAAACAGGGGAAAACAATATCATTACCGTTTCCTCGGGACGTTCCAAATTCCAGCTCCACTACCTGCCCGGCAGCGATTTCCCGAAAATTCCCGAATTTTCGCCCGAAAGACATTTCACGCTTCCGCAGAGATTGCTCCGAAAAATTATAAACCAGACGGTTTTTGCAATTTCCAACGACGAAACACGCCCCGCGCTCACAGGTCTTTATATAGAGATAAACTCCGATAAAATCAAGGCGGTTGCGTGCGACAGCTTCCGTCTTGCGGTGCGCGAAGTAAACACGAAAACAGATATATACTCAAAAACGGGCGAAGAAGAACTCTATTTCATCATTCCCGGCAAGACGATTACAGAGCTTTCCCGCCTTCTCGAAGATAAAGAAGACCCGATTAAGTTCAGCCTTACGAGAAAACATATAATTTTCTCGCTCAAAATGAAATACGGCACAGAGGAAAAGGACACGGTTATGTTCTCCCGCCTCGTGGATGCCAACTATATAGAATACGAAAGATTTATCCCGAAAGAAAGCAAGACTTTCGTAAGCGTAGACCGCGACGCGCTCGAAGATGCGCTCGAACGCGCTTCTCTTGTAACCGAGGACAGAGCACAGGGCCAGGTTAAGAGCGTTGTAAAATTTAATTTCGCGGAAAATATACTTCACATTTCCGCAATTTCCATAAACGGTAAGTTCTTTGATGAAATTCCGATAGAAAAAACGGGCGGCGACCTTGAAATAGGTTTCGCTTGCAAATATCTTATAGAAATTCTGCGCGGTACGGACCAGCCCGTGCTCAAGCTCTCGCTCACATCCTCGCTTATGAGTATGGTTATCGAAGGCGAAAGCGAAGAGGGCGATACGAAGTTCCTCTACCTCGCGCTCCCGATGAAGATGAGAGATAACTGATATGTACCTTGAAAGCGCCGCTTTTGAAAACTTCAGAAATATAGAAAAGCACAGTTTTACCTTCAGCAAGGGCGTAAATATTTTTTACGGCAACAATGCGCAAGGCAAAACCAACGTTTTGGAGGGCATATATATTTTCGCGGGTGGGAAAAGCTTCCGCCACGCGCGCGAGCGCGATATGATTTGCTTTGAAAAGGAAAATGCGAAAATCGGCATAAATTACGTTACGGAAGAACGCACGAACAAAATGGAAATGCGCTTTTTCCGCGATGCAAAGAAGCAGATGTACAGAAACGGTGTGAAAATACTGCGCTCGGCGGAGTTTATAGGCAATTTCAAATCCGTGCTCTTTTTCCCCGACCACCTCGGGATTGTGAAAAACGAGCCCGCCATAAGACGCTCGTTTGTGGACGGCGCGGTTTCGCAGCTCAGCCCCTCCTACCTTATGGCGCTTCTCGAATACGGCAAAATTCTGGAGCAGAGAAACGCCCTGCTTAAAAATTTCGGTGCGTACGGCGCTTCGTTTGACGTAACTTTCGATATACTTTCCGAAAAACTCGCCGTCTGTGCGGGAAAAATCACCGCCGTGCGCGCAAAGTACCTCGAGCGCCTTGCGGAAATCGTTGACGAATGCCTCGCCGATATGACGGGCAGTGCGGAGCACATTTCTTTCGACTATACGACGAGCATAAGCCGTTTTCCGGGCGAGGAGCTTTCTGACGCGGAGGAAAACACGCGAAGATACCGCGAAAAGTTTGCCGCAAACCAAGAAAAAGAAAAAATCCTCGGCGTCTCGCTTTCGGGCAGCCACAAGGATGATTTTGAAATAAAGCTCAACGGCAGGGCGGCGAAGCTTTTCTGCTCGCAAGGGCAGCAGAGGAGCATAGCTCTGGCGATGAAGCTCGCAGAGGGCGAAATCGCAAGGGAAAAAAGCGGCGAACTGCCCGTGTTCCTCTTTGACGATGTGCTTTCCGAGCTTGACACGGAAAGAAAAAACTATATAATTTCGAGGCTTTCGGGCAGACAGGTAATAATAACCTCCTGTGCGGAAACAGATTTCGATAAATCCATAGCGAATGCGGCAGAAGCACAGAAAATTTACGTCGAAAACGGAAGTTTTAAGGTAATGTAAAGAATTATTTGTAAGATAAATGACGATATTCCGTCATTGGCTTCATTAAGGCTGCAAAGCCTCCCTCTCGAGGGAGGGGGACCATCGAAGATGGTGGAAGGAGTTTCTTAAGATAAACTAAATTTTAACAGAGAAAAATGCCACTTAATTATAATCATAAAAATATAGAACTCGCAAAAAATCTCAGAAAAAATATGACACCGCAAGAGAAGCATTTGTGGTATGATTATTTAGCCGAATATAAACCTAATTTTCAACGTCAAAAAGCAATAGATAATTTTATAGCGGATTTTTATTGCCAAAAAGCTAAATTGATTATTGAAATAGATGGAGCGGAACATTTTACTGAAGATGGAAAGAGAAGAGATGATTTGCGAACGGAAATTCTGGAAAAATACGATTTGACTGTTATAAGATTCAGCAACTTTGATATAGATAAAAATTTCAATACGGTTTGTGAATGTATAGATAAAACAGTTAAAGCACGAATAGAGAAAAATAGTTAGTTTACGTTGAGAAACTCCTTCCACCGTCTCCGACGGTCCCCCTCCCTCGTGAGGGAGGCATAGAAAATTCAAAAAGAAAAAATAAAATTATGAAAAATATGTATCTTCATATAGGTAACAATAAAATAGTAAGGACAAAGGATGTTATCGGCATATTCGACGCTGATACGGCGACGGTTTCCAAAACCACGCGCGCCTACCTTTCTGAAAAGGAAAAAAGCGGCGTGCTGACCACCGCCACGGACGAAGTGCCGCGCGCTTTTGTGCTTTACGGAGATAAGACAAACGAAAACATCTGTTTTTCGCTTCTTTCCGCGAAAACTTTGGTTCGCAGAAACGAAACGGAAAACGATAAATAAAAAAATCAGGGTCACCGAACTCGATTTTTTGAAAGGATAGAAACAATGGCAGAAGAAAAACACGTTTACGAGGACGAGCAAATACAAGTGCTCGAAGGTCTTGAACCTGTAAGAAAACGCCCCGGTATGTATATCGGTTCTACGTCGGCGCGCGGTCTGCACCACCTTGTCTATGAAATCGTGGACAACTCCATAGACGAAGCTATGGCGGGCGAGTGCAACCAAATCGACGTTACGTTCCACGCAGACGGCAGCGTTTCGGTTCAGGATAACGGCCGCGGTATCCCCGGCGGTATCAACGAAAAAACAGGTATGCCCACGCTTGAGGTTGTATTTACGGTGCTTCACGCGGGCGGTAAATTCGGCGGCGAAGGCTATAAGTTTTCCGGCGGTCTTCACGGCGTTGGTGCGTCTGTTGTAAACGCGCTTTCCGAATGGACAGAGGTTGAAAACTGTCACGAAGGGCAGATGTATACGGAAAGATTCGAGCGCGGACGCGTTGTGCGCCCGTTCGCCTGCATCGGTGAATGCGGCGACAAGCACGGTCTTTACGTTCGCTTCAAGCCCGACCCGGAAATTTTCCGCGAAACAACGGAATTTGATTACACAACCATTCTCAACCGTATGCGCGAGCAGGCGTTCCTGAACGCAGGCATAAAAATCGTGGTGACGGACGCGCGCGGCGACGAGCTTGTGGTAAACGAGCTTCTCTATGAGGGCGGTATAATGAGCTTTGTAGAGCACCTTAACGAAATAAAGCACGGCGCGGTGCTCCACGACGTTATATTTATGAAGGCGGAGGCGGCAGACAAAACCGCTGAAATCGCTATTCAGTATAACGACAGCTATAACGAAACGCTTATGACGTTCGCCAACAATATCAACACAATCGAAGGCGGTACGCACGAGCTCGGCTTTAAAATGGCTATTACGCGCGTTATAAACGATTTTGCGCGCAAGAAAAATATACTGAAGGATTCCGACAAGGCGCTCACGGGCGACGACGTGCGCGAAGGTCTTTGCGCCGTTGTTTCCGTAAAACTCCGCGAAGCTCAGTTCGAGGGGCAGACAAAGGCGAAGCTCGGTAACTCCGAAATGCGTGGCTTTGTAGACTCGCTCGTAACAAAGAAACTCACGGAATTTTTCGAGGAACACCCCTCTGTGGCGAAGGGCATTATAGAAAAATCACTCGCGGCATCCCGCGCGCGTGAAGCGGCGAGAAAAGCGCGCGAGCTCACCAGAAGAAAAGGCGCGCTCGAAGGCGCGGGCTTGCCCGGCAAGCTCGCCGACTGCCACGAAAAGAACGCCGCGCTCACAGAGCTCTACCTTGTGGAAGGTAACTCCGCAGGCGGTTCCGCAAAAGACGGCAGAGATAGCCACTTCCAGGCGATTCTGCCTATGAGAGGTAAAGTGCTCAACGTTGAAAAGAGCAGACTTGACAAAATCTACGGCAACACGCACCTTGTGCCCATCATTCAGGCGCTCGGCTGCGGCATAGGCGAGGATTTCGATATAAGCAAGCTGCGCTACGGCAAAGTTATAATAATGGCCGACGCCGACGTAGACGGTTCGCACATTCAGATTTTGCTTCTCACGTTCTTCTTCAGACATATGAGAAAACTTATAGAAGAAGGGCACATCTACCTCGCACAGCCCCCGCTCTTTAAAGTGTTCAAGGGAAAACAGGTGCGCTACGCCTTCTCCGAAGACCAGCGAGATATGTATATAGCGGAGCTTGGCCAAGGCACGCAGACGCAGAGATACAAAGGTCTTGGTGAAATGGCGCCCTCGCAGCTTTGGGAAACCACAATGGACCCCGAAACGAGAACGCTTCTCCGCGTGGATATAGAGGACGCGATGGCTTGCGACGAAATGTTCAGTGTGCTTATGGGTGACAAGGTAGAACCCCGCCGCGAGTTTATTGAACAGAACGCAAAATACGCCGTAAACCTCGATATTTAAAAAATGGACGGTGTGAAAAATGGAACATAAAGAACAAAAAGATATAACGTTTGCCAACCAGAAAATAGTTGACATACCTATGGAAAAAAGGGTTAAAACGGCGTTTATCGAATATGCGATGAGCGTTATCGTTGCCCGCGCACTCCCCGACGTGCGCGACGGCCTCAAACCCGTACACCGCAGAATACTCTACGCTATGTACGAAGACAGGCTCACGTATGACCGCCCGTATTGCAAATCCGCCACGACGGTAGGTAACGTGCTCGGTAGATACCACCCGCACGGCGACGCGGCTGTATACGACTCTATGGTACGCCTTGCGCAGGGCTTCAATATGCGCTACACGCTTATAGACGGCCAGGGTAACTTCGGTAACGTGGACGGCGACGGCGCGGCTGCTTACCGTTACACGGAAGCGAGAATGAGCAAGATTGCAAACGAAATGCTCACAGACATAGAAAAAGAAGTTGTGCCTTTTGTACCCAACTTCGATAACAGGCTCCGCGAGCCCGAGGTGCTCCCCTCGCGCTTCCCGAACCTGCTTGTAAACGGCTCTGTCGGCATCGCCGTAGGTATGGCTACAAACGTGCCGCCCCACAACCTCGGCGAGGTTATAGACGGTACGCTCTACCTCATCAAAAACCCCGAAGCGAGCGTTGCGGACCTTATGACGTTTATCAAAGGCCCAGACTTCCCCACGCAGGGCATTATCTGCGGCACTTCGGGCATCTACAACGCATACAGAACGGGCAGGGGCAGAATTGTTGTTCGCGCCCGCGCTACCGTTGACGAAAACAAACGCAGAATAGTTATAACGGAAATCCCCTACCAGGTAAACAAGAGTATGCTTGTCGAAAGTATGGCAAACCTTGTTAAGGACAAGAAAATAGAAGGCATCACGGACATTCGCGACGAATCAGGTAAAGCGGGTATGAAAATCGTGGTTGACTTCCGCCGTGATGCAAACGGTGCCGTTATACTCAACCAGCTTTATAAATATACACAGCTTCAGGACACTTGCGCTGTAAATATGATTGCGCTTGTGAACGGCGAACCGAAGCTCCTCGGTCTTAAAGAAATCCTCACGCATTACATCAAGCACCAGGAAGAGGTTATCCGCCGCAGAACGCAGTTCGACCTCGAAAAAACACGCGCCCGCGTGCACATTCTCGAAGGTCAGAAAATCGCGATTGATAACATCGACGAGGTTATCAAGACCATTCGCGCTTCCGAATCCGTTGCGGCGGCGAGAGATGCGCTTGTGGAAAGATTCGGCCTTACGCAGATTCAGGCGCAGGCAATCGTGGAAATGACGCTCGGTAAACTTTCAGGCCTCGAAAGAATAAAGGTTGAAGAAGAGCTTGCCACAAAGCTTGCTCTTATAAAAGAGCTTGAAGAAATACTCGCAAGCGAAGCAAAACTTCTCGAAATAGTATCGAACGAGCTCCGCGAAATCAAAGAAAAATTCGCCGACGGCAGACGCACGGAAATTGCGGGCGCGATTGACGATATCATAGACGAAGACCTCATCGAAAAAGAGGAATGTGTGGTAACGATTACGCGCGATGGCTATATCAAACGCTCCAGCGCGGCGGCTTACTCCGCACAGCGCCGCGGCGGCAAAGGTATCCGCGGTATGAAGACGAAGGAAGAAGACTTCGTAGACGATATTATCATTGTTCACAGCCACAGCTACTTGCTTATGTTCACGGACAACGGCAAGGTTTATATGAAGAAGGTTTACCAGATTCCCGAGGCTTCCAATATTTCCAAGGGCACGAACCTTGTAAACCTCATCGAGCTTGAAAAGGGCGAAAAGGTAACCTCCGTTCTCGCAATCAAGAGCTTTGAAGACAACGAATACCTCGTTATGATAACGAAAAAAGGTGTTGTAAAACGTGCAAACGTAAAAGACTTCGAGTTCCAGCGCAAGGGCGGCAAAATTGCAATTAACCTTGACGAGGGCGACGAGCTTGAGTTTGTAAAACACACGACGGGCAGCGACGACATCGTAATTGCTTCCCGCGACGGTAAAGCGGTACGCTTTAACGAGGAAGAAGCAAGGGTAATGGGCAGAGCGGCGCGCGGCGTACGCGGCATCAAGCTCAAAGGCGACGACTACGTTGTGGGGGCGGCTCTCGTTGAAGAGGGCAAGATGCTCATTACCGTTACGGAAAAGGGCTTTGGCAAGCGCAACCCGTTCGAGGGTTACGTGGCACACAGCCGCGGTACAACAGGCGTGCTTTGCCACAGACTTACCGAAAAGACGGGTAAACTCGCAGGTATCGCAACCGTTGCGGAAGATGATGATATTATGATTATCACAAACGAGGGTATCCTTATTCGTATGCCCGTTTCCGATGTAAACGTATACGACGGCAACTCCACGGTGGGCGTGCGCGTAATGCGACTCGACGAAAACGCGGTTATCGTAAACTTTGCGGCGACAAAATCCGAAGCCCAAGAGGAAGAGGAAATAAACGCCGCTATCGAAGAAAGCGAAAAAGAAGCGGTAGCTGAAACAGCTATGCCGAGCACTATCGTTGACGAAGACGAGATTTGATAAAAGAAAAACTAACCACGAGGGCTTCCCCTTGAGGGGAAGCTCCCGCGTAAGCGGGTGATGAGGTGTCTTTGAAATTATGAATAAAAACAATAGAAGATTAACTCCCAATGCGCAGAAAATGCGTAAGGAAATGACACCCGAAGAAAAGCATTTATGGTTTGATTTTTTGAAAAAAATGCCGTTTACAGTAAACAGACAAAAGGTAATATGGCGTTATATAGCAGATTTTTATATAGCAAAATATAAAATTGTAATCGAAATCGACGGTGCTCAACATTACGATAAAGAAAACAGAGAATACGATAAAGCAAGAGATGAGTATTTCAAAGAGCAAGGAATTCTTGTTTTAAGATATAAAAATACAGATATTTACACAAAATTTGAAGGTGTGTGCGCTGATATAATGAAAGCTATCGGTTCGCCAGACACCTCATCAGTCCCTTGCGGGACAGCTTCCCCTCAAGGGGAAGCCCAAAGAGCTTTATCATAAAAACCACGGCGATAAGTTCTGTCGCCGTGAAAAAAACGCAAGAACAAAGGTTCTGAAAACATAAAAAATATTATTTATAGGAGAATATATAATGGCAACAAAAAAAGTAGCAAAAAAAGCCCCCACAACTCAACTTGAGGGCGAAGAAAAGAAAAAAGCGCTTGCCACAGCGCTCGCACAGATAGAAAAAGACTTCGGTAAAGGCACGATTATGAAGCTCGGCGATAACGCGCGTATGAACGTGCAGGGCATCCCCACAGGCTCGCTCACGCTTGACCTCGCGCTCGGAATAGGCGGCGTTCCGCGCGGCAGAATTATCGAAATTTTCGGGCCTGAATCTTCAGGTAAAACCACGGTTGCGCTCCACATAGCGGCAGAAGTGCAGAAAATGGGCGGCGAAGCGGCTTTCATTGACGCAGAACACGCGCTCGACCCCGTTTACGCGAACGCACTCGGCGTTGATATAGACAGACTCCTCGTTTCCCAGCCCGACAGCGGCGAGCAGGCGCTCGAAATCACAGAGGCTCTCGTTCGCTCCGGTGCCGTTGACGTGATTGTTGTAGACTCCGTTGCCGCGCTCGTTCCCCAGCAGGAAATAGACGGCGTTATGGGCTCCTCCCACGTTGGCTTGCAGGCGCGCCTTATGTCGCAGGCTTTGCGTAAGCTCTCCGGCTCGATTGCGAAGACGAACAGCGTTGTAATCTTCATCAACCAGCTCCGCGAAAAGGTTGGCGTTATGTACGGTAACCCCGAAACCACCCCCGGCGGCCGCGCGCTCAAATTCTATGCCTCTGTACGTATCGACGTGCGCAAAACAGACACGCTCAAACAGGGCGGCGAAATGTACGGCAACAGAGTTAAATGCAAGGTTGTTAAAAACAAAGTTGCGCCCCCCTTCAAGGTTGCAGAGTTTGACATTATCTACGGCAAGGGTATTTCCAAATCGGGCGAAATCGTGGACATCGGTATAGACCTCGGCATCGTTCAAAAGAGCGGCTCCTGGTTCTCCTACAACGGCGAGCGCATCGGTCAGGGCAAGGAAAACGCAAAAAATTATATCGAAAGCGACGAAAATCTGCTCAAGGAAATCGAAGAAAAAATCAAAGCGCAGAGCGACAAAATCGACCTCGCGGCTGGCGACGCATACTCGCTTGAAGACGATGATGACGAACTCGCGGAAGGTGATTTCGAGCTCGGCGGCGAAGAAGAAGGCGGCGAAATGGACCTCCGTTTGCTTGACGTTTCCGCAGACGACTGATTTTTATGAGAATTGTTCTCTATAAAGTCAACCCAATATCGGGCGGGGAAGAAACTGAACTTTACACGGAGATTTCGGGCGGCGAAAACTTCGAGCGCAATAAGTTTACGGTAAGCGCTGAAATGTTTTTCACACTCGGATTTTCTGTGAACCTTTCGGGAGAAACCGAGATTTCAAAGGAAAAATACGAGGAAATCTGCGCTCTGGCGGAAGAACACGCCGCCATAAAGAAGGGAATTTCCATTCTTGCGTTTGGCGATAACACGAAAAAGGGGCTAGCGGGCAAGCTCCGCGGTAAGGGGTTTTCGCGCGAAGCCTCGCTCGCGGCGGCCGATTTTCTCACGACAGCGGGCTATATAAACGAGGCAGAAAGCGCCAAAATGCTCGCGCAGGCTCTGGCGGAAAAGAAGCTTTACGGCGCCAAGAGGATAAATGCCGCGCTATATGAAAAAGGCTTTGACAAAGAGGTGATTTCCGCCGCTTTGGAGGGGATAGACGTGGATTTTGCGGAAATTTGCCGCGAACGCATAAAAAAAATGGGCGGCAGAGGGCTTTTCGCCGCGCCTGAAACAAAGCAAAAAGCCGTCGCAGCGCTCGTGCGCTACGGTTTTTCCTATGCGGAAATACGCGAGGCTTTGAACCCTCACAACCGTCAAAGAAAATAGAAAAAGAAGCCGCAAAAGGGGATGTTCTTAGCGGAGAATTTATATAACGCTCGGTAGGGGCTAACTGTGTTCGCCCGCGGGAGACCGCGGGTCTCCCCTACGGATATGTAAAAAAAGCTTCGCTGAAAATAAAGAGTTAACCCCGACAGGTTTTTGAGGTCTGTCGGGGTGTTTAATTTTAATCAAGCTTCAAATATGATTTTGAGTATTCAATAGCATCTTTTGGGGAAATCTTTGATTTGTCAGCAAGTGACAAAAAAGCTCTCGGATAATTATGAAAAGCCTTTATATATCGACTAATAGTGCTAATATATCCTTTTTTTGTTTGCACTACGCTATTGACACATTCGGATAAGATAAAGTGCATTTCAAAAAGTAATTCTTCGTATTCATCAGAATAATCAGACATAGCAGTAGCCTCTTTTAAAGCATTTGAAATCTCATCTTTGCTGTAGTCATAAGATGTAGATAAAACGGTAATAATTTCTTCGGTTTGTGAAAGAGATATGTTTTTCAAACCAATGCACCCGGTTATAAATTGCATTGCCGAAAGAGAAGAAATTAATTTTTCTCGGTTATGTTTCCATACCAATTTATTGAAGTTCATATTTTTCAGGCTAACTGCTGTTCGATATAGCAGAGAAGCCAAAATATTTGTCCTTGTCATAAACAACCCCTTTTACAAACTTAAATCTATTTATCGCCAGTTTCGCTTTTGTATTACAAATGCGTCGGGCAAAGCCCATACCCCTTATTCCTCTGTGTATAATTCGTCGTAATACCAACGGATAGGGTTTTCGTAAATGTAATTCAATCGAGTTTCGTAATCATTTATATTCCGTATCACGTGTTCAACAAAAGATTTTTGCCAAATAGGTTTACCAATCTTTTTTGTGATCGCTCCTTTGAACTGCTTCACCATACGTTCCACCGTAGGGGCGACCTGCGGTCGCCCGTATTCATCGGCAGAAATAACAACCATTATGTGTAGGTGATTCGGCATAATTACATAGGAATACAATGATACCGCAGGATACGTTTGATTCCAAATTTCCAATTCGTCTAAGACAGTCTTGCCGATATTGGATAACGGCAGATTTTGCGGGCGAACACAGTTCGCCCCTACGGAACACCATTTGAATGTCTGCGGATCAATCGAGCCGTTCCAAAAGTAATTCTTTCTGTTTTCCGTACAGATGGTTACAAAATATGCACCGGGAGAACTATAATCATAATTCTTGAGCCGTATATCTTTTCTTTTCGGCAATTCTTTTTCTTTATCCATTTGCATCACCCACACCATTATAACACAAATCGGCAGAGAAAAAAAGTTCTCTGCCGAAATTTTTGCACCTGTCATTTCTCCGCTAAGAATGCAGAGAGAAGGCTTCCTTTTTTCTTTTAAAAAGAAAAAAGTTGGATATTCCCAAAGAATGCGGAGCGTTATTTGCACAAAAAAACACCCTTTCGCGCACTTTTTTATATCTTATCTGTGGTAGAGGTTGTTTCTCTGATAAACGGGGTCGCAGGTGAGGTTGATGCCGAGCTTTTTGAACACGTTTTCGTCAACTCTCGCAAGCAATACCGTGGAGTGCGCTTCCGCACCCTTCAGCTTGTCCAGTTGTTCTATGGCGAGTAGTGCGTTTTCGTCTGTGTTGCCGCAGATGGAAAGCGTAATGAGCAACTCGTCCGTGTGCATACGCGGGTTTTTGTGCCCCATATGGCTTACTTTAAGGTGATGTATGGGTTTTATGATTTCGGGCGGAATGAGAAGTGTTTCTTCGGGTATGCCCGCAAGGAGCTTCAGCGCATTCAAAAGGAGTGCGGAGCCTGCGCCGAGCAAATCTGTGGTTTTGCCCGTTACCACTCTGCCGTCGGCGAGTTCGAGCGCCATAGCGGGCTCGCCCGTTTCTTCGGCTTTGTGTCTGGCGTAGCTTACGGGGACTCTTCTGTCGGGCGTGATGCCGAGCTTGCTCATAAGAATTTCTATTTTATAAACGTCGTCGCCGTTGCTTTGGCCTTGGCGTACAGCGCATTTTGCCGCAAAATAACGGCGCACGATTTCATCATAAGAGGCTTTTTTGCAAACTTCGTCGTCTGTTATGCAGAAGCCTGCCATATTAACGCCCATATCCGTGGGGCTTTTATAGGGGGAAGAACCGTAGATTTTTTCAAACATAGCATTAAGAACAGGGAAGATTTCAATATCGCGGTTGTAGTTAACGGCGGATTTGCCATATGCTTCAAGGTGATAGTGGTCTATCATATTTACGTCGTTGAGGTCTGCCGTTGCCGCTTCATAGGCCAGATTAACGGGGTGAGAAAGCGGTATGCTCCAAATAGGGAAGGTTTCAAACTTGGCATATCCCGCGCGCACGCAGCGATTCTGCTCGTGGTAGAGCTGAGAAATGCAGGTTGCCATTTTGCCGCTGCCG
>JAFTOK010000129.1 GCA_017463815.1 Clostridia bacterium
GTCCGCGCTCTTGTCGGGGAAAAAGTATTGATCTACGGATATATCGTAACGGGTAACAAGCTCATAAAAGATTTGCAAGCTCGGTTGTTGTCCCTTGTTCTCAATGTTTGCAAGATAGCGGGGCGATATATCCATATCGTCACTGACATTCTTGCGGGATTCGCCGCGCTTTGTTCTCGCCTCTTTTATAGCCTTTCCGAACGCCGTAAAGTCGTAAATTGGTACGGGTCTTTTCATTGTTTCTACGTTCCTTTGTGCTATAATAATTCCTACCCTTATATTATACAGTTCATCATTTGATTTGGATATGATTACACAATTCATAGTGTTAGCCATTATAATTCAAATTATTTACATTCAATACCTTGTAGTGCCACAAGAAAAGTTGTATAATATAAGGTGCAGAAATATTATCTCAAAAAATTATTGAAAAATTTTCAGTCATAGAGTGGTGCAAGTACCAATTTTTTCGTTTATTAGGGTGAAAGGCCTTCAAACCACTTGAAAGGAGTGTGAAGCAATGGAAGATAAGCAGATCGTCGAATTATATTGGGCGCGCTCCGAAACTGCTATATCCGAAACCGAAAAGAAATACGGGCGGTATTGTCATTATATCGCGTATCAAATTCTTTACAACGACGAGGACGCAAAGGAAGTTGTAAACGATACATATTTGAAAACGTGGAACACCATACCCCCGCAACGTCCCGACCCGTTAAAGCCGTATGTCGGCACGATCAGCCGACAGCTTGCGCTTGACGAGTACAAAGAGCAACACGCGCAAAAACGCGGCGGGCAGGTGCCGCTTGTGCTTGATGAATTATCGGAGTGTATTCCCGATAATGACAGCGGCGCGGATATTGGCGAGAGTGTTGCACTCTCCGACGCGCTAAACCGCTTTATATGGGCTTTACCGCAACGGACACGAAACATCTTTGTGCGGCGGTATTTCTATATGAGTACCATCGCAGAAATCGCAAAAGATTTTTCTATGAAAGAAAGCAATGTAACTATGCACTTACTTCGCACCCGAAAGAAGTTAGAGCAGTTTTTGAAAAAGGAGGGCTTTGACCTATGACGAATACGAATTTATTGCAAGCTATGGGGCGTATTGACCCCAAGCTGATCGCAGAGGCGGCACCCGATATACCACAGAAGAAAACCGTAAATAAAACGTGGCTAAAATGGGCTTCGGCTGTGGCGGCTTGTTTTTGCTTTGTTGTTATGATAGGGGTTATAGGCAGACAATCGAGTATAATCTCGTCGTCGGCAGTTATTAACTATGGATCGTTTATATTTGTTCCCGTGTTAATTGTATCTTTCATACCATTATGTGTTTCTTTCGTAAAAAAAGAAACAACACTTCGATCTTTATTGATTACAAGTGCTATCTCGTTAGTGGCGGTTAATATACTGAATATTCTCGGTGTTTATTTGTATTCACAAATCGGCGGCATAAACATAATCGCTAATCTACCGATTATCCTCATAACTTCAAATTTAGGTTCTCTCGTTTCTCTCGGCGCATTTATACCGCTTGCTTTGAAAATAAAATCTTGGTGGATAAAACTACTTTTGTGGTTGTTCATTTCTGTTGTTTCAATCATCTTGGCTTGTGTGATGCACAATATTGTTCTTCCACTATTTCAAGGTAATATGATTACTATTGCTTAAAACGGAGGTAAATATGAAACGAATATTATTGACGATACTTGCAATAACGCTGTGTCTATCTGTCTTTTCGGGGTGTGCCAATAATCAATACAAGGGGCCGTTATCTTGCGTATCACGTTTCGGAAATGACGGGGCAGTAATAGCACTAATGGATATGACCGAAGATACCCATAAAAAAATTCTCTCGGTACTAAACAAAGGCGAATGGCAGGACGGCGTTACTAATTGTGGTTATGATTACGAATTTACAACCGAAAACGAAACAATTCGCTATCATTCCGAATGTGGCGCATTTGTTGATATAACTAACAATCGATCAATGGTTTTATCCACCGAGGACAAGTCGAGCATAAATGCGTTGCTTGGTGTATCAGAAGCAGATTAAATAGAGCCGCCGATCAATCGACGACTACCACAAGGAAAGGCGGTACCTTATCGGGTATCGCCTTTTGCCTATCGCAAGAAAGAGGTACAAAATGAACACATCAATAGAATGGTTAATGTGTCCGATTTGCCAAAATAAAACACGGATAAAAATGCGCCCCGACACGGTGCTTGAAAACCTACCATTGTTTTGCCCGAAATGCAAACAAGAAACACTAATCAATGTCAAAAATCAAACTGTTAGTGTTGTCAAATTTCCCGACAAACTAACTCAAAAATAATATAGGGCGGTTAAGCACTTTTGGGCTTAACCGCCTTGTCTGCCTATAAGCAAAACAGGCGGCATTTGTCAACGGCGGCGCGTATGCGCCGTTCATCTTGACCGTTGACAAGTGCCGTCTGTTTTGCTATTTGTGTGGGAGTTTTTGAAATATCGTAAGCGTGGGTTCTGTGGTAATATCCTTAACTATGGGAAACTCCGGTTTCCCATTTTGAAACGGTTTGGAATGTGACGTTCAACCAAGAGGCAAGCTGTTCTTGTGTCATATGATTCTTTTGCCTATATTCTTTAATCTTTTCGCCTATAGATTTCATAGTTATATTTTCCTTTAAAAGGTTATTCCGCTCCGGTTCGGTACTTTTATTATAGCAGAAAAATATTGCAAAAACAATAACTCATTCTTTGAGCCAAACTCGAATTTGAAGCGAGTATGTGAAGCTATACCGATTTGCTGCTGCCAATATTATCAAAAAAGACAGTGAATATTCGAGCAAGAATATTCACTGTCATTATACTTGTCAACTTTAGAATATTTTTTCTGCAACTTTTGCAAGTTCCGCGTCTGTTTTTTTCGTGATTTCGATTCCGTCGAAGAGAGTCCACGTTTCTATATGTGTCATAGATTCTTCGGGAGCGAGCGTATAGAGCGGGGAAAGGGATTCAAGCTCTTCAAAAAGGTTGTTTGTATAAACCTCTGTGGAGCAACCGCCGTCGGGATATTCAGCGCCTTCCTGGTATTCAACGTATTTCACAAGCGCTTGACCGTTATTTATATAGGCAGATTTACCGCTTGTGTTGTTGATACCGAATTTGAATGCATCCGTAGCGTCTTTATCCTGCGAAACGGTGATGTATTTGTCGCAAAGCGTGAAGCGGGTGTCGTTAAAGCGGGCGTAGGGCCACATAACGAGCGTTCTGTTGGGGAGAAGACCTGTATCTTCCGTGGGTTGGGGAACAAGCGCTGTGCCACCCTGTGCCATTACGGAAAGGCACCATACAGAGCCTTTAAGGTATGTTTTGTTTGTATTGGCAATTTTATGGGAAATTTTGATTTCGGGCTTGTCCTCCGCGATTTCGAGCTTTACGGATATCTGTATTCCCGTAACATCCTGCACGGGAGGGATAAATTCCGCGCCGTTTGCAAAAGTGGAATAGAGCACTTTGTCGTTGTCTGGGTAGTATGTTTCGGGGAATCCTTCGGGGCTGAGCCAGATGCGGTGCCCACCGTAGGTATACCAGGTTTTGCCTTCGCCGAACATAGAGGAAACATCATTCGAGAAATTTCTTTCCACATCCTCAAACATCATATTTTCTTTGCCTTTAAGGTTGCATTTAATAATTCTCGGGCCGATGTCAACTGTTACGAACACCTCCATATAATCGTTGGAGATGGGAAGGCATTTGCCGAAATTTTTATATTTTACTTCTTTAATGGAAATCATCTTATTGCACTCCCTGCTGTTCATTTTTTTGGGATTTGAGCTTTTCGAGCTCTTTCATAAACGTATCTAAATCTTTAAACTCTCTGTATACAGAGGCGAAGCGTACATATGCCACATCATCAAGCTTTTTAAGCTTTTCCATAACGAGAACACCTATTTTGCTGGAAGGAACTTCGTGCGTGAGTGAATTTTGAAGCTCCAGCTCTATCTCGTTTACGATATTTTCCATTTGCTCAAGAGGAATAGGACGTTTGTGGCAAGCCTCTATAATACCGTTTAAAAGTTTGTTTTTGTCGAATGTTTGCCTTGTTTTGTCTTTTTTTATAACAAGTAAAGGCAAAGTTTCTACCGTTTCGTACGTTGTAAAACGGTTTTGGCAGGAAAGACATTCGCGTCTGCGGCGAATACTCGTTCCTTCTTCGGCGGGGCGGGAATCTACAACTTTGCTTTCCGTATACCCGCATTTGGGACATTTCATAACCTGTAACCTCCGTTAGTATGACTTTACTGAATAAGTATATCATATGTTAACGAAAAAAGCAAATATAATTTGAATTTGTTTACATTTTTTAAAGAATTTCCGCAAAACCGTCGGAATATATTTCTTCTACCTCGCAGGGAAGAACTATATTTTTGTATAGTTTATCGAAAAGGACAAACGCGCTTATTCTGTTGTTGGCAAAATCGGAAATGAAAAAATCATCTTCGTTGCCGTCTTCGCAAGTCATTGAAATAAGCACTGAATAGCGAGAAAGGTAATCTGTGCCGTTTTCAAAAAGGCGATAAATAACTGTAAGGTTCTCCTTTGAAACCTTTTTCATTAAAATTATTAAGTCATTGTGTGTGTATTGCATATGAGCCTCCGTTTTTTTCTTTTTTTACTTCTACAATAAACAAGATAATGCTTTTTTGAAAAATTGTAAAGCGCAAACGATTTACCGTATTCGACAAATTTCGACGATATTCGACAAAAAATCAAAGAATAGAGATACACAATGGAATAAAATGGGCGCAAAATGGTGATTGTTTGTAGAATTTTGTCGAAAATAGTATAAACCGAGAATAATGCAAGGAAAATATGAATTATTATTCGTCTTGAAAGGAGCAAAATAAAGAAAACCTCTGCAAATAACAGAGGTTTTTCTAAAAAAGCATTTGTATATTTATACAGACTCATTTTCAAGCAATAACGCATAGTTCATAAGAAGTTCCTGCACTTCTTCAAACGAATCTATTAAATTTAATTTTCCTCGGATTGCGGCAGAGCCTCGAAGTGATTTTGTGAAATGGGCGGTGTGTACTCGGCTTTCGCGCAAACCCGTATATTCGCCTTTATCGGCTATTCGCATCTCTGTTTCGCGCAGAGCTTCTTCTATGCGCTCGCGTGGGGTAGGGGGAGTGTAATTTCTTCCTTCGAGTGCGGCTTTTATTTCTTCGAAAATATAAGGGTTGCCAAGAGCGCCGCGTGCTATAGCTACAGCATCGCATCCCGTTTCTCGAAACATATTGATTGCATCTTCTGCTGTGAATATATCGCCATTGCCTATTACGGGAACAGAAACAGAATTTTTTACTTTGGCTATATAAGAGATATCAACCCCAGGGGAATAAAGTTGTTCTCTGGTTCTCGCGTGTACGCATATAGCAGAAGCACCATTTTCTTCTGTTATTTTTGCCACATCAACAACGTTTTTTGAAGCATTATCCCACCCCAAGCGCATTTTTACCGTAACAGGAATATTTCCTGCGGCGTTTTTTACAGCGCAAACAATTTCCCCTGCAAGTTTTGGCGTTTTCATAAGAGCGCTGCCTTCGCCGTTCTTTACAACTTTATTGACAGGGCATCCCATATTTATATCTATTGCGGCGCAGGGCGTGCCGGCTTTGATAGATTCATTTATAAGGA
Source organism: Clostridia bacterium (assembly GCA_017463815.1). Classification (GTDB taxonomy): domain Bacteria; phylum Bacillota; class Clostridia; order Oscillospirales; family CAG-272; genus UMGS731. Next base: position 5,687 of record JAFTOK010000129.1, read on the forward strand.
AATCTGCCGCGCGTGCCATATATTCCGGAGCGCTACCGAATATTTGCAGGGCGATAGGCATTTCCTCTGTGCGTATTTTGGCAAGCAAGGGTGTTTTTTTATCGTTATAGCAAATAGCTTTTGCTGATATCATTTCAGAAACAAGATAATCTGCGCCAAACCTTTTGCAAGAGGCTCGGA
>JAFTOK010000130.1 GCA_017463815.1 Clostridia bacterium
AGAAAAACATATCATCCGTTTCAATGATACCGTTCATAACCCTACCTTCTTGGTCTTTCTGAAGCGCATTTAAAATTTTATGTCTCCAGACAAAGGCAGTGTGAGTGCTTATATGGCATATTTCAGAACATTTTTTAATAGACATACCTTGAAGTAAAAGCTGTATATATTTTTCCCATTTTGTAAGATCGCAATGAGTATTGGATACAACGGAATAGGATGTTTCAGAAAAAACGGCGCCACAATGTTTGCAACGATAACGTTGCTTGCCATTTTTGTCTTTGCCGTATTTTGAAATACAATCCTTATCTCCGCATTTTCTGCAAACAGTAAGAATAATGGAATTGCTACAGATATTTTTCTCTGAAATTTTTAGACGAGCTAAAATTTTTTCAGAAATTGCCTTAAGCTCATCGTATTCAAGCTCTTTCAATTGTGAAAATATATCGTTAATCTTTCTCATAAAACATCCTTGATTATTACATAATATTCTATGATTATATTGTATCACATTAGATACAATATGTCAAGAGAAAACGAATAAAAATGCAGGAACCACAAGGGTTTTCCTGCATTTTTCATATTTCAACTACAAAGTGCAATAGAGCCAATATACTTGACATTTCCATATTACCGTGTTATACTATTGTCAAATATATTTGACAGAGGTTTTCCTATGTACAATGAAAAAATGAAAGAACAACGCCAAAAGCTCGTTTTTTCACAGGCAGAGCTTGCAAAGCGCGTTGGTGTTTCCCGCCAGACTATAAATATGATAGAAAACGGCGGATATAACCCCACAATAGAGCTTTGCATAAGGCTCTGCCGCGAGCTTGGCGTTACACTAAACGACATTTTCTGGAGGGATGAAGAATGAACGCTCAAATTTTCTACGACGAAAGAATCGAAAAAGAAAAAGGCAAGGTGTGCCGAAACTGCATTTTAATTGCTGTTATAGGGACACTATGCTTCGGTGCGCTTCAGCTTGTAAATATACTTCTTACGATTGAAGCGCCGCAGTTTCACCATTATATGAATGTTTTTCTGCCGGGTTTTATATTTATAGCGGGCACAGTAAGCCTCGCAATAGGGCTGTACCTCGAAAAATTCGGGCGCGACGAGCGCACTCAGGCGGAAGCATACGCGTTTTACGGCAAAGCTGCACGGCGCCTCTTGACTTCCATAGCCGTTGTGTGGGCAATCCTGCTCCCCTACACAATGGTAAACCCTATGCCGAGCTACAATTTCTATAATATCCCCTTCGACTATGCAATATGGATACTTTTTTACCCAATATGCACATATCTTGTATATTCATTCAAGAAAAACGAAATTTATTTCAATTATTCCTTGCTTGAAAGCGAGCATTATTATAAAGGTGTGTTCAAAAACATAGGCAAATTTTCGCTTTGGGCACTCGGGCTTTTCGCAGAAAGCATTTTTTCCTATATATTATTCCACACATTCGAAAATATGCAGTACCCGTGGAACGACGGCGGTGCGCATATGCGTCAGATTGTATATTCCATTCTTGCCATCTTCTTTATTATCGCTATAGCATACGTTGTTCTCTCCATACTTTACCTCTCGCTTTCTCTTTTGGAAAAAGAGAGCTATGATAACGAAACGCGCCTCATTTCAAAAGCAACTGTTGTTTCCTTTATCGTCGCAGCGTGCCTCACCACGGTCGTTTTCTTTATAACTCTTGAAGCAGGCCGCATTATAGACGCGCTTGCAAACAGCGATTTGCCGCTCGATTTCCCCCTGAGTTCCGTCGTTGCCGCGGCAAATTATGTTATAAACTACATAGACGCTGCCATCTATCTTTTTGCGGTTCTCTGTATAACGTATTTCTACTATGAATACCGCCGCGCGCGCAAAAACCGCTTGCTTACAGGGGCTTTATGCACAATACTCATCATAAAATCGGCAGATGTGGTAATTTCCCCTATATATCGCATCGTTATGGTTCTGGTAAATACCGTAATCGCCACAAATTGGGAAAATATGCACGACATATACATAGAGCAAACTATGGGTGAAATATTCGTCTATTACACCCACCTTATCGGCTTTGCGGAGGTCGTCGCAGTTATGCTCATAATAGCGGCGCTCATAAAGGACGGCACGGCGCACAAGGTGTGCATCGCGCTAATCTGTGCCATAGCGCTCGCACTATGTGTTATGCTCTTCCTCACAACACAGCTTTCCGGCACCACGCTTTCGCAGGCTATGGCGCTTTTCAATTCATTTATCTACCTTTGCCTCGCTGTTTTGGTTGCAATTATCGGAAGAAAAAATATTCATTCTATTGACAAATAAAAAACTCGCCATATTGCACAAAAAAGCCCTTGAACTTTATACATCTTTTTTTGAAAAAGGTATTGACAAAAATTGTATACAGATGTATAATATGCACGTTCGATGAATATTTATTCCGAAATTACATTCCCAAAGGAGATTAAATACAATTATGACAAACAAAGAAAACATCAAAAAAGTAGTGCTCGCTTATTCCGGCGGTCTTGATACATCTATTATAATTCCGTGGCTCAAAGAAAACTACAACAACTGCGAAGTTATCGCGGTTTCCGGTAACGTTGGTCAAGCAGACGAACTCGAAGGCCTCGAAGAAAAAGCTCTCAAAACAGGCGCTTCCAAGCTCTACGTTGAAGACCTCACAGAAGAATTTGTAGACGACTTCATCGTTCCCACGATGAAAGCAGGCGCTATTTACGAAGAATACCTCCTCGGCACATCCTTCGCTCGCCCCGTTATCGCAAAACGCATCGCAGAAATCGCTATTGCAGAAGGCGCAGACGCGATTTGCCACGGTTGCACGGGTAAAGGCAACGACCAGGTTCGTTTCGAGCTCACGCTCAAACATTTCGTACCCGATATGCCCATCATCGCTCCCTGGCGCGAATGGGACATCAAATCCCGCGAAGAAGAAATCGACTATGCGGAAGCACACAACATCCCCCTCAAGATTAACCGCGAAACAAACTACTCCAAAGATAAAAACCTCTGGCACCTTTCCCACGAAGGTCTTGACCTCGAAGACGTAGGCAACGAACCCACGTACGAAAAGAAAGGCTTCCTCGAAATGGGCGTTTCCCCCATCGACGCTCCCGATGCACCCACATACATCACACTCGATTTTGAAAAAGGCGCACCCGTTGCCCTCAACGATAAGAAAATGAGCGCAAAAGAAATCATTCTTGCCCTCAACGAAATCTGCGGTGCAAACGTCATCGTTCTTCTCGACATCGTTGAAAACCGTCTTGTTGGTATGAAGTGTCGCGGCGTATACGAAACACCCGGCGGCACAATCCTCTACAAAGCGCACGAATACCTCGAAACGCTCTGCCTTGATAAGCTCACAGCTCATAAAAAAGCTGAACTCGCTATTACGTTCGCAGACCTCGTTTACAACGGCCAGTGGTACACCCCCTTGCGCGAAGCTCTCTCAGCTTTCGTAGACAAAACACAGGAAAAAGTTACAGGTAAAGTTCGCCTCAAGCTCTACAAAGGCAACATCATCAAAGCAGGTGCTTGGAGCAAATATTCCCTCTACTCCGAAGAAATCGCTACGTTCGGCGAAAGCGATTACAACCAGAAGGATTCAGAAGGCTTTATCAACCTCTTAGTTCTTCCCATCAAGTTTCAGGCTATGGTTGACCATGCTAACGCAAAAGAAGAAAACAAATAAAATACGCACAATATCCGCAGGTATTCTGCCTGCGGATATTCTTTTTAAAAGCTGATTTTACCGCCTTACTCTATACTGCAATATAAATTTCTTTAAATTTTTTGCAAAAAATTGCCAAACCCCTTGCACTTTTCAAACCGTTTGTGGTAGAATATATTAGCTTTATACACAAAGCCAATATATTTTTTACAAGGAGGTTTTTTTGAACTTAATAGTTTGCTTAGACGACAAAAACGGAATGATGTTCAATAAGCGCCGCCAAAGCCAGGATAGGCTTCTGCGCGAGCGTGTGCTCGCTCTCGTGCCGGGCAAGCTCTATATGAGCGCATATTCCGCAAAACAATTCGGCGAAAACGAAAAAATCATCGTTTGCGAAGATTACGCAAGCGTTGCGGGCGAAAACGATTTTTGCTTCGCAGAGGATAAAGAAATTTCGCTCGAAAACGTTAATCAAATCATTATCTACCGCTGGAACAGGCACTACCCTGCCGACAAACGATTCGCTTTCGATTTGCCCGCGCGCGGTTTTACGAAAGTTTCCTCGGAAGACTTCATAGGCAATTCCCACCCCAAGATTACAGAAGAAATTTACAAAAGGTAAGGTAAAAACACAATGGCTTACAGACGCAAAAAGAAAAACACGGCTAAAAAAGTCGTAACCACTATTATAGCGCTCCTTATAGCGCTGCTCGGCGCATATTTCATCGTGCCCGAGGTTATTCCCGAAGCACCCGCAACCAACATCGACATTTCTAACATCCCCGCATATTCGGGCGATGCGTACGTGGCAATAAACAACAATGTCCCGTATTTTGAAGAATCGGATTATACCACCGAGGCTTATGAAAATTACAGCGAGCTCGACTCCCTTGGCAGATGCGGCGTTGTAACGGCTTGCCTCGGCAAAGAAACAATGCCCGCCGAAGACGAAGAACGCGGCAGCATAAACAACGTAACCCCCTCCGGTTGGGTCCAGAAAAGATACGATGCCAACCTTGTTTCGGGCGGCTGGCTCTATAACCGTTGCCACCTTATCGGCTGGCAGCTTTCCGCCGAGAACGATAACGAAAGAAACCTTATAACAGGCACACGTTATTTCAATGCGGGCAACTCCGAAGAGCAAGGTATGCTCCTTTTTGAAAATATGGTTGCCGACTACATAAAGGAAACGGAAAACCACGTGCTTTACAGAGTGACGCCCGTTTACGAAGGCAACAATCTTGTGGCAAGCGGCATACTTATGGAGGCATACTCTGTGGAAGACAGCGGCGAAGGTATCTGCTTCAACGTATACTTCTACAACGTTCAGCCGGGTATAACCATAGACTACGCAACCGGCGAAAGCGAACTTGCGAAGTAATATGTCCAGGCTGAAATCATCATTAACCTGGGTGTTGTTCGCGCTTTGCCTCGTGCTGGCGTTTGCCTTCGGCTATTTCGTGCGCGGCACGGTGGCGACCGATACGCCGACGGTGGCTACAACGCAGACTACTGCCACAACACAGACCTCGGCAACAACACAAACCTCGGTCATAACACAAACCTCGGTCACAACACAAACCTCGGTTACAACACAAACCTCGGTCACAACACAAACCTCGGTTACAACACAAACCTCGGTTACAACACAAACCTCGGTCACAACACAAACCTCGGTTACAACACAAACCTCGGTTACAACACAAACCTCGGTCACAACACAGACCACTACACCGACAACAAAACCCACGCAGGCCACTACAGCAAAGACGACCACCGTGCAAACCACGGCGGCAAGCGCGCAAATCACGTATATTCTGAATACAAGCTCCAAAAAAATACATTATCCCACCTGCTCTTCTGCAAAGAAGATTTTGGATAAAAACAGGGGCGAGCACACGGGCGACTATACGGGCTTGCTCGCGCAAGGTTACAGCACCTGCGGAATATGTTTTAAATAACAACATCAAAAATAACAAAAAAGAGGAACATCACTATGGAAAAAATGTGGGCAGGAAGGTTTTTGGGAACCCTCGATACAACCGCAGACGATTTCAACTCGTCCATAAGCTTCGATAAAAAAATGTACCGCCAGGACATAACGGGTTCTATGGCACACGCCGCAATGCTCGGCGCAAAAAACATCATCGCGGCAGACGAAGCCGATAAAATCATCGCGGAGCTTGAAAAAATACTCCTCGATATTGAGGCGGGCGTGCTCGCAATAGACGAAAACTGCGAAGATATACATATGTTTGTGGAAAAAGTGCTCACAGACCGCATAGGCGACCTCGGCAAAAAGCTCCACACCGCAAGAAGCCGCAACGACCAGGTTGCGCTCGACCTGCGTATGTATATGCGCGACCAAATCGACGAAATAAGCGTGCTTCTCAAAAACCTCGTGACCGTTATTACAGACAAAGCGGAGGAGCACAAGGCGACGATTATGCCCGGTTATACGCACCTACAGCGCGCGCAACCGATTACTTTCGGTCAGCACCTTATGGCGTACGCTATGATGTTCCTGCGCGATATAGACCGCCTTGCGGACGCTAAAAAACGCACAAACTACTGCCCCATCGGCTCTTGCGCCCTCGCAGGCACAACGTACGATACGGACAGACGCTTTGAAGCCGAAAAGCTCGGCTTCCCTAACCTCTGCCTCAACAGTATGGACGGCGTTTCCGACAGGGATTTCTGCGTGGAATTTCTCGCCTGCGCTTCCCTTATAATGGTCCACCTTTCCCGTTTTTCCGAGGAAATTATCCTTTGGTCCAGCTGGGAATTCAAATTCATAGAGCTTGACGATGCATTCACCACGGGCTCCAGCATAATGCCGCAGAAGAAAAACCCCGATATGGCAGAGCTCACTCGCGGCAAAACGGGCAGAGTTTTCGGCGACCTTATCACGATGCTCACCGTGCTCAAGGGTATACCGCTCGCGTACAACAAAGATATGCAGGAAGACAAAGAAGCCGTTTTCGACGCTTGCGACACGGTTAAAATGTGCCTTGAAGTATTCACGCCTATGCTCGCAACGGCTGTTGCCTGCGAGGATAATATGAAAAAAGCGGCAAGCGGCGGCTTTATCTGCGCCACAGACCTTGCAGACTACCTCGTGCGCAAAGGCTTGCCCTTCCGCACAGCTTACAAAATCGTTGG
>JAFTOK010000131.1 GCA_017463815.1 Clostridia bacterium
GCGCGCCGCTCTTGGAAGCCTCTCTCCGCTACGCTCCGTTCGGCTTCCAAGAGCATTGACTTAAACGAATGCAAAACTGTTACCAATCATCTTGCACAATTGTTTACAATCTTGCTCTTGACAGAGGACGTCGCCCCCTACGGTGCTGCCGTAATTTTTAATGTTTTGTATGGGCTTCTTCTAAACGGGAAAGCATAGGCAATTATTAAGTAAAACCCCATAATTTGTAAAAAAAACTTTAAAACTTTCCAAATGGCTTGACTTTTTGCGCTTAAAATACTAAAATTTGTTTTAATAATACAAATAAATTCTTGCGAAAGGAATACAAAATAATGGAAAAGAAAGCATTTAAAACCGAATCCAAAAAAATGCTGGATATGATGATAAACTCCATCTATACCCACAAGGAAATTTTCTTGCGCGAGCTCATTTCCAACGCGAGCGACGCGATTGATAAACGTGCGTTCCGCGCGCTTACGGAAAGCAGCCTCGGGCTCGACAGAAGCGAGTATGCCATAGAAATCGTACGCGATAAAGATGCCCGCACGATTACTCTGCGCGACAACGGCTGCGGTATGACGCAGGACGAGCTTGAAAACAACCTCGGCACAATCGCGAAAAGCGGCTCGCTCGAGTTCAAAAAAGAAAACGGCAAGCAGGACGGCATAGACATCATCGGTCAGTTCGGCGTAGGTTTCTACTCTGCGTTTATGGTGAGCGACAAAATCACGGTAAAAAGCCGCGCTTTGGGCGCAGAAAACGCGTTCGTTTGGGAAAGCGAAGGCGCAGACGGCTACACAATAGAGCCCTGCGATTACGCCCCCTACGGCTCCGAAATCACGCTTCACGTGAAAGACGACACGGAAGAAGAAAAATACGGCGAATTCCTCGAAGAATACCGCCTGCGCGAGCTTGTGAAGAAATATTCCGATTACATCCGCTACCCCATAAAGATGACGGTGGAAAAAACGCGCTACATCAAGAGCGAGAACGAAGACGGCACGCCCGCAAGCGACGAGCCGAAATACGAAACGTATACGTCTGTTGAAACGCTCAACAGTATGGTTCCGATTTGGCACAAAAACTCCTCTGAGGTAAGCGAAGAAGAATATGCAAACTTCTATATGGAAAAATTCTTCGATTATCAGGCGCCCGCCAAAGTAATCCGCTCCAAATCCGAGGGCACGGTTTCCTATGAAACGCTCCTTTTTGTGCCCGCAAAAGCGCCTTTTAACTACTACTCCAAAGATTTTGAAAAGGGTTTACAGCTCTATTCAGGCGGAGTTATGATTATGGAAAAATGCGCCGATTTGCTCCCCGATTACTTCAACTTTGTAAAAGGTCTTGTGGACAGCGAAGATTTCTCGCTCAATATCTCCCGCGAAATGCTCCAGCACGATTATCAGCTCAAAGCAATCGCAAAATCGCTCGAAAAGAAGATTAAAAACGAGCTCGGCAAATTCCTCGCAAACGACAGGGAAAAATACGAAGCGTTCTTCACGGAATTCGGTTCTCAGCTCAAATACGGCGTGTATGCGGATTTCGGTAAGTACAAAAAGGAGCTGCAGGACCTTCTTCTGTTCAAATCCTCTGCGGAAAAGAAGTTTGTAACGCTTAAAGAATACGTTTCCCGTATGGGCGAGGAGCAGAAAACCATATACTATGCTTGCGGCGAAACGCTTGAGCTTATAGAAATGCTCCCGAAAACGGAAGCCGTAAAAGCAAAAGGCTTTGAGGTGCTTTACCTCACGGAAAATATCGACGAATTTGCTATCCGTTCCCTCGAAGAGTACGACGGCAAAAAGTTCATCAACGTATGCGACGATAAACTCGACATTTCCACAGACGAAGAAAAGGCGAAAATCGAAGAAGCGAACAAAAACGCCACAGAGCTCCTTACGTTTATGAAAGACAGCATCGGCGAGGCGAGCGTGAACGCGGTTCGTTTCACAAATACGCTGAAAGACCACCCCGTTTGCCTTTCCAGCGAGGGCAGCATCTCCACGGAAATGGAAAAAGTGCTCTCTCAAATGCCCGGCAATATGGGCGACGCACCCAAGGCGGAAACGGTGCTTGAAATAAACGATTCCCACGCCGTTGCGGGCAAGCTCAAAGACCTTTTGCCGCGGGCGAAAAGGATAAGGTCGGTGAATACGCAAAAATCCTTTATATGGTGGCGCGCCTTATAAGCGGCTTGCCTGTGGAAAACCCCACAGAGCTTGCAAGCAAGGTTTGCGAACTTATGTAAATTATAAAGCAAAAACAGAGGTAAAAACCTCTGTTTTTTGCTTTTGTCAAACCCGCACTTCAGGCTCTCCCCTGGGAGAGCTCCGCGAAGCGGTGAGAGGGTGAAAAGCCGCGCGCCCTCCCTCGGTAGGGTGGCAAAGATAAATGCCGCGCAGTCTGCGGGCGAACTCAGTTCGCCCCTACCTTGTAACAATTAAAACTTTATTTAGGCGTTTGCTAACTTTAAGGCTCCCTCCCGAGGGAGCTGGCACGCGAAAGCGTGACTGAAGGAGTTTACAGAGCATAAACTAACTTATATTTAGAAACTCCTTCC
>JAFTOK010000132.1 GCA_017463815.1 Clostridia bacterium
GGCGTCCTTTCCCTTTTGTGGGGTTGCGCCGTGGCACCCCTTGCCGTGTACGGTTATTTCAAAATAATCTGCCGCAGGCGCAGAAACCCCGTGCGGCGGCACGATGATTTTGCCCGTTTCCACCCCCGTGCCCGCAAAAACGTGGAGCATAAGCGCCGCCTCTGCCCCCGCTTCCTCCAGAACACCTGCATCTATCATATCTTTCGCGCCCGAAAGCGTTTCTTCCGCAGGCTGAAACATAAGCGTTACCTTGCCGCAGAGCTCGCTTTCGTGCGCTTTCAGCAGTTTCGCGGCGCAAAGTAGCATCGCCGTGTGCATATCGTGCCCGCAGGCGTGCATATTGCCGTTTTCCGCGGCAAACGGCAGTTCCGTTTCCTCTTTCATAGGCAAAGCGTCCATATCTGCGCGCAAAAGTATGCTCGCGCCACCTTTTTCGCCGCCTATATCCGCCAAAATGCCCGCTTTTCCGCACGATTTCGGTTCATAGCCCAACAATCCCAGCACTTCCCTTACTTTTTCCACCGTATGCGGAAGGTCAAAGCCCACCTCCGCGTGCGCGTGGATATAGCGGCGTATTTCTGTAAATTCTTCCGCCGATGCCTTCGCCTCCGCGAGCAAATTCTCATAAGACATAAAATCACCTCGCGTTTATTTTTGCCAAAAACCGCGAGATTAGTCACTTTTTCTTTTGGCAAGAAAAAACACAAATCGGCGTACCTGCGATAAAGTAGGTACACCAATTTGTATTTGACAAACATTAAAATATTGATATAATTAAAATACAACGGAGCGTTGGATTGGGGTCGCTAATCAGTAGCTTCTCTTTTTAAGATTTGTGTGCGATAATATAAACACGGTACCGAATAATATATTAAAGGAGAAATCTGATGTTACAACCTATTGGAAAAAACATTCGCAAATTAAGAAAAGAGCACAATTTGACCCAAGAAGAATTGGCAGAACTGCTTAATGTTACTTCACAAGCAGTATCAAAATGGGAAAACGGAACGGGAATGCCCGATATTTCACAAATAGTTCCTCTCGCAAGTGTTTTTGGCGTTAGCACAGATTTATTATTTGGTGTATCCGACAAAAACGAACAAAATGATGTTGAAAAAATCATTGAAGAACTGCATACAAAAAACAAAAATTCAGAAATTGATGACTATGAAGAATATAAGCAAAAAATTGAGGTACTAAAGCATTATCCCAACAATTTTACGCTTATTTACAGTTGCTTTGTAAAAGGATGCTTCATTCTACGCACCGAATGGCAAGAAAAATTATCCAAAGAAGAACTAAACACAATATACAATGAGTGTATTAGACAAAGCAACGTGATTTTCGCTCACTGCCCTAACACAGAGATAGTTATTAATACCAAAAGAGAACTTGTTGAACTTTTAACAACTATGAAAGACGAAAAGGATAGGGCTTTGAATTTAATAAATGAGTTGCCGAATAGCGTAACTGATGTTTCAAGTATGCTTTTGGCTAGATTCTTTATTCGTAATCAGGACTGGGCAAGCGCAATAGAAGTTTGTCATAAAAATATATATGAGCTTCTTCGCGAGATGCAGCATCAAGCCAATCTTCTTGCGAGAGCATATATGAGAAACGGAGACTATGAAAAAGCTGAAATCA
>JAFTOK010000133.1 GCA_017463815.1 Clostridia bacterium
AGGCGGCAACCTTTTTTGCGTCGTAGCAGTTTCTGCCCAAGCGGTCGTATGCAAGCGGAATGAAGCTTTCGTAGCCGAGCTTTTTCGCTATTTCCGTGCGCACAGCCACAAGCTCCGCGTAAATTCTGTCGAAATCCTCGCGTCTTGCGTCGAACGCCTTGCCCTCCGCCTCGTACGCCTTTTTGCGCACGTCGCGCTCAAGGCTCTGCTTGTAGGGCGAAAGCTTCGTTATGGGCATGACCTCGCCGTCCAGCTCCGCCGTGGTCGTGGCGTAAAGCTTCTGGTATTCGCTGGTGAGGGCGTTTTCCTTCTGCAAAAGCGGGATTATTTCGGGGGAGAATGTTTTTTTGTCTATCTCCATGTTGGAGAAGATGAGGGAGCCAAGCTCCGCCTCAAGCTCCGCGCGGAAGCGTGAGTAAAGCACGGCGTTCATAAATTCCTGTGCCTTTTCTTCCAAAAGAGGGCCGTTTTCGTCGAAGAAATCGTTTTCTTTTTCGTAAAATTCGTCGCGCGTGTCTATTGTGTGGCGAATGGAGGCGATTGTCGCCTGCGTGGAAAATGCGGAAAGAAGTTTTTCCTTTTCCTTTATAATTTCAAGCTGTTCTGCAGCGCTTTGTGCAGAGGTGAGCTTTTCTGTAAGAAGCGAAAATTTTTCGCATACCGCCGCTATATCGGGGCGGGAATAGGGAAGTTCTGTGAATTTCATTTAAAATTCCTCCGTGTTTTGTGATTTTTACGAAGATATTTTATCACAAGCGGGAAAAAAATAACAGTATATTTTGTGAATTTTTTAAAAAAATAGGGAAGATTTATGACGCTTTTGTAAAAAATGACTTAATTTTTGCCAAAACTTGCTCCGAAGTGTAGACAAATTAAAATTTGAGGTATATAATAGATATGTTATTTTGGCATTTTATATTTTGTGGAATCAAATAAGAAAAACTCGTTGCGGTTTTGAGGTGATTTGCGGATGGATGTTGCCGCGCCACCGAGCCGTAATGATTTATAGAATGATAAAATAAAAATAAAGAATGGGAGGCTCCCGCTGAATGATAAAAGTAGAACATCTTGTAAAAAAATACGGAGAAAGATATGCCGTCAACGACATAAGCTTCGAAGTAAGAAAGGGTGAGATTGTCGGCTTCCTCGGCCCGAACGGCGCAGGTAAGACAACGACGCTCAATATCCTCACAGGTTACCTTTCTTCCACATCCGGCAAGGCTATGATAGACGGTCTTGATATTCTCGAACACCCTATGGAAGTTAAAAAGAAAATTGGCTTCCTTCCCGAACAGCCGCCGCTCTACCTCGATATGACGGTGCGCGAATACCTTAACTTCATTTATGACCTTCGCAAATGCAAGCTCAACAGAAAAGAACATATCGGCGAAATAATCAAGGTTGTAAAGCTCGAGGGCACGGAAAACCGTATGATTAAAAACCTTTCCAAAGGTTACCGCCAGCGTACCGGTATTGCAGGCGCGATTGTCGGCAACCCCGAGGTTATTATCTTCGACGAACCCACGAACGGCCTTGACCCGAAACAGATTATCGACATACGCAACCTCATAAAAGAGCTCGGCAAAGACCACACGGTAATTCTCAGCACGCATATTCTTTCCGAGGTTAAATCCATTTGCGACCGTATACTGATTATAAACGACGGCAAAATCGTTGCCGACCAGATTACGGGCGACATCAACAAAGACTTCCACGGCAACAAGCGCCTTTCCGTGCGCATAGATGGCCCCAGCGCCTCTATTCTTGCGGAAATCAAGCGTATACCCGGCGTGGTTTACGCCAGAGTCGGCGCGGAATATGCAGACGGCTCTTCTTCCTTCCTTCTCGAAAGCAAAAACGAGGTGGATATACGCAAACCGCTCTTCTATATGCTGGCAAAGAACTCCTGGCCCATACTCGCTATGGAATTCCCCGGCGCGAGCCTCGAGGACGTGTTCATCTCTGTTGTAGACGACACGGAAAAGCTCGAAAATGTGAAAAACGATAAAAAAGGGGGCAATAGAAAATGATAGCTATTTATAAACGCGAAATGCGCTCTTATTTCACATCTCCCATAGGTTATATTTTTGTGGCACTTTTTATGGCTGTAAGCGCTTGGTTCTTTATGTCCTATACGCTTCAGGCAGGCGAAAGCTCCAACTTCGGCACGTATTTCCAGATGATTCTCGTGCTCTTTATCGCAATTCTTCCGCTTCTTACAATGAAGCTTATGAGCGAAGAAAGAAAGCTTAAAACAGAACAGCTCATTCTCACGGGCCCCGTAACGCTCGCAGGGCTCGTAATGGCAAAATTCCTTGCCGCATTCTCTGTTTTCGCAGGCGCGTTCCTCCTTTCTTCCTTTATCTATTACATTCCCCTCACGCTCTACGGCAACCCCAGCCCCGTTATTTATTTCTGCTGTGTTTTTGCCGTTCTTCTCGGCGGCGCGGCGTTCATCGCTATGGGCGTTTTCGTTTCCGCGCTTACGGAAAACCAGTTTATCTCCGCTTTCGGCACGATGGCGATGATAGTACCCTTCCTTTTCGCAAGCTCTCTTAACAGCTATATCAATAACGAGCTTGTGCGCACAATACTTTCCGGCATATCCATAACTGCACGTTATACCTCTTTCGCCGCAGGTATTTTCGATTGGGCCGCGCTTCTTTATTACGTTTCTCTCTGCGGAATTTTCCTTTTCCTCACAGTGAGAGTGCTTGAAAAACGCCGTTGGGCCTGATAACACACGGAGGAAAAGTTATAATGAAAAAGATAAGTGTAAACAAAAGAAATCTGAAATACGGCGGCTTTGCCGTTGTTCTCACGGCGCTGATTATCGCCGCGGTAATTTTGCTTAACGTTGTTGTTACGGCGCTCGGCACCACGTTCTCTTGGTATGCGGACCTTACGGGCTCTTCCGTTTACTCCGTTTCCGAGGCGTTCCACAAAAACCTCGATGAGCTTATGGAGGTAAACTCCGACGAAAACACGGAAAACGACCTCTACCTCAACATAGTTCTTCTTATGGACGAGGACGCTTTCCGCGATTACAGCGCATATACCTACTATGTTTATCATACGCTTAAGCAGATAGACGCAAACAACGACTTTATCAATATAAAAGCCATAAACTCCACGCAGGACCCCGAGTTCGTGCAGGAACACTATATGAAGATTTCGGGCGATACCCCCGCGATTTCCGACGTAATTGTGGAAATTTCCGATAAAGACGGCAATTCCAGAAGCGACCTCGGCTTCAAAAAATTTGCCATAAATGCTTTCTATATGGCAGACAGTGAAAGCGGCAGTATTATCGCTTACAACGCGGAAACGAAATTCCTTTCCGCTGTTGCACAGCTCGCGGGCAAGGTTGGCGAAGAAACATCCCCCGTGGTTTACTATCTCCAGGGCCACAGCGAACCCACGCTCGAAGCTGCAAGCGATTGGACAGCGCTCTTTAACGACGCAGGCTACGTTGTTAAGGAAATCAACCTTATGTCGGAGGATTTCCCCGAGGACATCACACAGGGCAGCCTTGTGTTTATAAACTGCCCCAAAACAGACCTTTCCGGTTCTACTGCAAGCGGCAAGAGCGAGGTTAAAAAGCTTCGTGAATTTGCCTCTGCAAACTACGGCAACGTAATATTGGCACTCGATTCTTCTTCCGCAGCGGTGAACCTTCCCACGCTCGACGCTCTTATGAGCGAATGGGGCGTAGGCATAGGCGGCGGCATTACGGACGACGAACATTCCGTTTCCGGCTCCGGCGCGGTTAAAGTGCTTGCAGACTACAGCCTTACGACAACGTCTATTGCAAAATCCATTCTCGATAAAGCTACGGGTACAAACGAAAACCGCGCGCCCACGCTTTTCACAAACCCCCGCGCTATCTGGGTTTACGATAACTCTAAAATACTTGCGCCCACAAACTCTGCGGCTGCAAGCGAAGTGCTTCTCGCACCCTATTCCACTGCACAAATTGCGGGCGATGTTCCCCAAAATGCGCAGGTAGCGCTTGCTTCCATAACACGAATAGTAGGCAACGTGAGCGAAGCGGACAGCACGACGCACTACATTATGTGCATAGGCTCTTCCGATTTCATAGACCCTTCGCTCGATAAAACAAACTACAACAAAATGCTCGTATATCAGGCGCTCTACGTTATGTGGTCCGGCGCGATGACATTTGACGATGTTTCCTACAAGCTTTTCGACGATAATGCGCTTTCCGTTACGACGGCGCAGACCAATGCGTGGATGATAGCCTGCGTGGCGGTAATTCCCGCCGTATTCGTTGTTGCGGGCACGGTTGTTTGGATAAGGAGACGTCATTCATAATGAAAAAAAACGATTCTAAAGCAAATAATGTTTTGGGCGGCGCAAAAGCCGAAACAAAAACCACGTTGCAGAAGCAGGGCATAGTTATATGTGTGCTTGCCGCCATAGTTGCCCTTTTCCTCATTTTCTATTTCGCCATTCTCCCCAATATTCAGCAGAAAACGGCTAAGGTAACGTATACCTACCCCGGCGAATATTACGAGGAATCCAGCCAGACTCTCTATATGATAACCCCCGTGAACCGTTCCGCTATGAAAAAGATAGAGGTTAAGAACGAGTTTGGCACGTACGTTCTCAACGAAAAGGGAAGCGGTTCCGGTAAAACCTTCGTTCTCGAGGATGCGGCGGAAACCGTGCTCGATGAATATTCCGTTTCCGGTGTTGTAGTTGCGGTAGGCCAGCCCATAACAGCCCCCGCAGACAGCAAAACGTACCGCGCAAGCGAAACGGCTACGGCAGATGACCTTAAAAAATTCGGTCTTGACGAAGCCAGCGACCCGAACTGGTTCCGCGTTACACAGACAGACGGTTCTTCCTACAGAATTTTCTTCGGCGATAAGCTCCCCGCAGGCTCCGGCTGTTACGCTTACGTTGAAGGCGAAGACAGAATGAGAACCGTAACCAACGAAGACGGCACGGAAAGCAAATATTACATCGTGTACGTTCTTGACTCCACAACTTATAAAACTTTGCTCTATGGCAAAACAGGTCTTGTTAATACGCTCGTCGGCACGTATCTCGGCAGCGGTGCATATTATGCCACAAAATTCGAAGTTTACAGATACGAAGACGGCGAAAGAGGCCCCGTTATCAATATCACGGAAAACGCGAACCCCAGCGGTTCGGGCGTAGACCAGTTTGCCCTCGTTTACCCCGGCGGTTACAGGCTCAACAACAACGTGCTCACGCAGCAGGTGCTCCCCACGCTCGTTTCCTTTGAAGCGGAAATGGTTATGGAGCTCGGCGATGAAATCTATGACGAGGAAGTATATTCAAAATACGGCCTTGACCTCGACAGAGACAGGCTTGCCGCAGGCACAGATACAAACTATACGAAGTTTTATATCGAAGCGCTCGATTCAAGCAGTGAAACCGCGGAAATCACATTATACGTAAGCAAGCTTCAGCTCCTTTCCGACGGTACCTCCTGCTATTACGCATACGTTCCCACTCAGCACGAAATCGTAAGGCTTTCTGCGGAAACCTTTGAATGGCTTGATTGGGATTTTGGTGAATACGTAGACCTGCGTATGTTCTTTGAATATATCGGCTCGCTCGACTATTTCTACATTCTTTCTGCGGATAGAACCACAGACGTACGCTTCACACTCACGGGTAACCCCTATAACCACCACGTTGCGGTTACGGATTCCACGGGCAAAACAGTTCTCGTAGACCCCGAAACGGGCAAGGAAATCGTGTTCGACGTAGAGTGGGAAAAAGACCTTTTCGATACCACGTTCACGGGCAGCTTTGAAAACTTCCGTTCGCTCTACTACGTGCTCATTACACGTATGCTCGACGGCAGCGAAGAGCCGCGTAAGGTGGCAGATGATGCAACCCCCACGCTCAACGTCGTGGTGCAATCGATTCAGCGCGACAGAAACAGCCAATATTACCTTTACGATGACGACGGCGAATACCTTCTCGACGAAAACGGCAAATCGCAAGCTGTAACATACGAGGGCGGCTTCGTTATCGTTAAAAACCTCAAGGGCAAAACGAAAGACGGCTTTGAACTTACCTACAAAGAAGCTTACTACGACGAAAAAACAGGCAAATATTTCGTTAAAGCCAAAGACAGCGCAGACGGAAATGAAAAACCCAGAAGCTATAAAATAACCGATGACGAAATAATGCAGCCCGTATACCTTACTCTCACGGATACTACGGCGGAATACACTCTGGTAACTTACGGATACGAATTTTACGATTTGTACGACGAAGTTACGGGCGAAGATGGTACGGTTTCCCAAAAACTTAACCAGACCTATATGCTTGTGGTTCCCACTACTACGACAAGCGTATGGCGTATAGAAGCAGACGGAACCAGAACTCTTGTAAGCCAGGAAGTTTCCGAAAACGACAATATGGGCTTCTATATCCGCAGAGCGTCCGTTGATAAACTCGTTTCCGACACAGGCAAAGCTCTTGCCGGTATCGAAATCGACGAATGGGCTGTAAACTGATTTTTTTAACACGGAAAGTGTAGGGGCTCGTATGGGCAAAAGAGAAAAAATTGCTTCCCTTATCGGCAGGGATGCTCACAAGCGATTCGTTCTGAATTTGATAATTTATATCCTAACAAGGCTAATTTTCATTTTGGCGGCGGTGCTTTCCGTTTTGCGAAAGGATTACCTTACGACGTTTCTTTGCGTAGCGGCGCTCGTGGTTTTTATGCTTCCGCCGGTAATCGATAAAAAATTCAATATTGAACTTCCCGGTGGACTTGAAATTTCCACGGCGGTGTTCACGTTTATGTGCGTTATCGGAGGGGAAGTTGGCTACCTTTATGCCAAATTTCCCCTTTGGGATAAAATTTTGCATATGTTCAGCGGTTTTATCATCGCTGCCATAGGGCTTGCGCTCATAGAAATACGAAATAAGCACAAAGAACCGATGCAAAAGCTTTCGCCGCTGCTCACAGTGGTGTTTGCATTCTGTTTTTCCGTAACCGTGGCGGTGTGCTGGGAGGTTTTTGAGTTCGCAGTAGACAGCTTTTTTGGTACGACGGATATGCAGGCGGATTATTTTGTGGATTCGTTCGCCTCTAAAAAGGCGGGCGGCGAAACAAACCCCATACCGGTTGTGGTAAACGGCATAGAAAGCGTGGTTATCACGTTTTCCGATGGCAGAGAAGCGCTTGTGCTTCCCGGTTATATAGACATAGGCGTTGCCGACACGATGTACGATATGATTGTCGCCGCTATAGGCTCTTTCGTGTTCTGCGCCATAGAGTTTGTAGCTCTTGTAAAGCGCAACAGTCACGCGAAGCGTATATCCGAAAGCTTCGTGCCTAAAAAACGCGAAAGCGATGCGGAGGCGGCTATAGATGATATTGTTTCGGGAATAGAAAGCGAATTTTCGGAAAAAGCAAAAGCGCTCACAAAAGAAAAATCGAATAAATAAGTAAATACGCAGCCGTGGCACACTTCCTAAGTAAGTGTGCCACAGTTGCGTATTGGTTTTATAACACAAAAGTGTTTTTTGTGAAACATATTGCAAAAAATATGCAAATGTGGTATAATCTAAATATAAAATATATTTTTGTTTAAGACGCTTTAAGGGGTGAGATTATGTTAAAAATTCAAAAATTTTTATGTATAATTCTGTGCTTATGCTTCGTTGCCGGCGGTGTTGCCGCTTGCGGGCAGGGGGAAGCAGCAGATAACAGAGATTTCAGCAAATTGTCTATTCCCGTAACCGATACCGATTTCAAAACGTATGAATTCAGCACTCCCGAAAACGAGGAGCAATTCAATGAATATGTGGAAAATTATATATACAACTCCAAAAGAAACAATAACAAATACATAGCTTTCGATATTTTTTATGATAAATCCAATGAGGTTGCAACCGAAGAGGTTTTAAGCCTTAACTATTATTGGTTTTCCAGAAAAGATGATAGCATATGGGTGGCAATACGATTTGATGATATTGACATAGAAGCTATTATGGATTTGACGGAAAATGAAAAAGTTAAAGAGATTGTTTTTGCTGACAGCATTATAAAATAGAGGTGGGATTATGTTTAAATTCAGAAAAATTGTATATATAATTTTGTGCCTGTGCTTTGTGATTGGCTGTGCCGCATCGTGCGGCTCTGGGAACGTTCCCGCCGAAACAACGGCAAGCGGCGCCGCTGCCGACCCCGACGTATTGAAAAGCAAAAGGGACATTACCAAAATTGTTATGGGGTATTACTCCGATAACGTTCATATAATGCAAAGCGAAGAAGAGTTTCACGAATATTTAGACACTTATATAGCGGAAGAAAAAAGTTACGGTTGCGGCGGCGTGTATTTCGATATAATTTTTGATAAAGAAAATGCGGTTACGCTCGAAGAGCTTTCCGGCATCGAATACATCTTTCTGAGAAAAAATACTATTGAGAATACCTCGGGATACGGTGAGGAAATACATTTGCAAGTGGCTTTTGAGGACGTTGACATAGAAGCTATTATGAATTTAACCGCTAACGAAAAAATCAAAGGAATACGTTTTGCACATTTTATTGAACACGATGCGGGTGTGCTTGACGAGTAACTGAAAAACGCGAAAAAGGAGAGGCTTGCCTCTCCTTTTTTTACTTTTAAGCATACTAAATTGTATACATTTATGTAAAAAACAGATAATTGATGTTATTATAATATGTAAAAATTGTGTATATTGTCTATATTATCGATGTTGACAAATTATAGGGCAAGTTGTATAATATTCAAGGCTTTAAGCGCGTTGCTTTTGGATTAAATAAAATTTTTAAAGGAGTTTTTTATAATGGATAAGATTATGGAAGTTATTGATAGCATCTGGTCTATCAGCCTTGTTCAGTTCATAGTTTATCTTCTTCTCGCTTTCCTCGCTGCAGGTCTTGCACAGTTTATCGTTACAAAACTTTTGAAGCTTGTTAAGCTCGACAAACTTCTCGACAAATGGGGTGTAAACGAAGGTCAGCTCGGCACGTCTATGTCTTTGGTTGGCAAACTCGTTTACATAGTTGTTTTCCTTCTCTTCCTTCCCTCTGCGCTCAACGCTCTCGGTCTTGAAGAGGTTTCCGGTCCTCTCTCCGGTATGGTTTCCACATTTGTTGCGTATATTCCCAATATAGTTGCGGCAGGTATCCTCGTTTACGTTGGCATCTTCGTTGCGCTCATCATCGGTCAGATTATAGCTGTTCTTCTCAAGAAAACAAAAATCGACAATTTCGCTCTCCGCGCAGATGAAGAAAAGAACATAGTTCTTCTTTCCGACATCATCGTGAAGATTGTTATGTCCGTGATTATTCTTATCACAATAGTTCAGGCGCTCATCGTTCTCGATATCGCGGCTATTTCCGCCCCCGCCCTCTCTATTGTAAACGCTATATTCAGCGCTGTTCCCAACATCATTCTCGCGGCTGTTGTTATCTCTTGCGGCTTGCTCGTAACAAACATCGCTTGCGGCCTTCTTTCCAACGTTCTCGTTGCTGCAGGCTTTGACGGCATCGTTAAAAACGTTCTTCCCCAGCTTAAGGTTTCCGCTACAAAAGTTGTCGTAAACATCGTAAGAACGCTCATCATTCTCTTTATCGTTGCACAGGGCATCGAAGTTCTCGACCTCGCTATCCTCACAACTGTTGTAACGGCTATCGTTGCATACCTCCCCCTCGTTATCAAATCCGCTGTGATTGCATTCGTTGCATTTGTTGGTGCTTCTATGCTCGAGGGCTTCATCGTTAAAAACAACGCAGGTGCGGCAGGACTTGCAAAAATCGTGAAAATTGCGATTTACACACTCGCAGGCTTTATGATTCTCAGCCAGCTCGATATCGCTTCTGCAATCGTTAACACGGCGTTCGTTGTAACACTTTCCGCTATTGCGGTTGCGTTTGCGCTCGCATTCGGCCTCGGCGGCAAAGACTTTGCAAAGAAAACACTTGACAAAGTAGACGAAAAAATAGAAAACAAAAACGAAGAAAACAAATAAGAAACAAAAAATTTCGGGTGCCTTTCGGCACCCGAATCTTTATAAAAAGCCTTCCCCTTGGGGAAACAGTAATGCTTATTTCTACCGCCAACCAATAAAAAGGGAAAAATATGAAAGAATGTGAAAAAATCATCCGCGAACGCCTTTTTGCTATGGGCGAGCGCGAATACGGCGATTTTCAGGCGGCGCTTATGCCCACCGTGCCGCGCGAAAAGGTAATAGGCGTGCGCACGCCTGCTCTGCGAAAATATGCCGCGGAAATAGCGGGCACGCCCGTGGCACGGGAGTTCCTTTCTTCGCTTCCGCACGAATATTACGAGGAGAACAACCTGCACGCTTTCCTGCTCGAAAAAGAACGCGATTTTGGGGCTGTTTTGAGCGCTGTGGACGCGTTTTTGCCGTATGTCGATAATTGGGCAACGTGCGACGGAATGTCGCCCCGAGCCTTCCG
The DNA here is from genome assembly GCA_017463815.1 of Clostridia bacterium. GTDB lineage: Bacteria > Bacillota > Clostridia > Oscillospirales > CAG-272 > UMGS731. Next base: position 10,472 of record JAFTOK010000133.1, read on the forward strand.
AAAAGAGCCCGAAAAACTGCTCGCGAAAATAGCGGAGTGGCTGGCGAGTGGGCACACGTACACCGTGAGATACGGTATGCTGATGCTGATGAAGCATTTTCTGGGCGAAAATTTCCGCGCGGAGTACCCTGCGATGGTTGCGCGCGTGCAGAGCGGGGAATATTACGTGCAGATGATGCAGGCGTGGTATTTCGCCACGGCGCTCTCTGCGCAGTACGAGGCGGTTTTGCCTTATATCGAAGAAAAGCGCTTACCTTTGTGGGTGCACAACAAAACCATCCGAAAAGCCGTGGAAAGTTACCGCATAAGCGCCGAAAGAAAGGCGTATTTGCGCACGCTCAAAGAGTAGAAAAACCGCTTGTATTTACAAGCGGTTTTTCTATGAATATTTATTTAAGAAATATCTGCCGGATTATAATAAGATTTGATTTTTACATTGGGGTTGCAATGTTTTTTTATTTCATCTTCATCTTTTTCCAAAAAATAAATCTCTTCTAAATTTGAAAGCCCGGTTAAATCCGGAATAGTTTCCACTTTCTTTTGGTTTGAGATGATTATTCGTTTTAAATTGGGAAATTGAAGTAAAAAATTCAAATCAGTTAAATTTTTATTCATCCACAAGCTTACTTCTTCAATGGATTCATTTATTCCAAATGTGTTGAAATAGGATACATTCTGGAAACTAAGATATATTTTTCTGACATCCATATTTCTTAAAAAACCGTAATCCTTTATATCAACAGACCTTAAATAGAGTTCCTTGAGATTTTTCAATTCACTCAATTTGTCCAATCCCTTTTTCACATTTCGGATTCCAAGGCTTTCAAGTGAGGTTATGTGTACAATGTCTTTGATATCCATTTTATAAGACTTATTTTCTAAATCTATCGTTAAGCTTTTTATGGAAGAGCTTGCGTTCTTCAGAAAACTATAATCCTTGAGGCTAAAGCAACCGAAAGCTAAGTTTTCTAAATTCAGCTTATTAACAACCTCGACATTTGTTATTTCAGAGTGCAATTCCAAACTGAGGGATTTTAAACTGGTTAGCTTTAATAAATATGAAATATCAGCCTCTTTTGCAAACATATTGTAATGTCTGAACGCAATATTAGGATTTATTTTGAATACTTCATTTAAGATATTTATTTCGTCCTCTGTGGGTTCTTTTGTGGTTTGAATACGACCTAAATTTGAATTTGTAAGTGTATTTATTATTTCTTTATCACTTTCATTTTGGTCGAAAAAAATTTCGCTGAATAGAGTGGTGCTTCCCCCTCTAATAGGCAACTGGAAAAATTTTTCTGTACTAACGTATGAGCCCAATTATTCAACCTCCAAAAAAACTCAAACGATTATCGAATGAGATAAACCGTTTCTTACCCGTTTTCGCGCACTTTTTCAAGCGCGATGTCGGGCACGTCTGTGATGATGTGGTCGGAGCCCCATTCCACAAGGTGGCTGATAATGCCGGGTTTGTTCGCCGTCCAGGGGTTAACCTCTATGCCGCGCGCGTGCGCCTCTGCGATGTAATCTATGCCAAATTCCTGCTTGAATTTGTAAATCTGGTCGTAGGAGGGGTGGAGCGCGTCAAAACCCGCTGCTTTGGCATAATCCCAAGGGCAAGCCATATTGAAGGAATAGAGCGCGCCTACATATGCGCGGGGATTTATTTCTTTGATTTTTTTGAGCTTGAAATGGTCGAAGGAGGAGTATATTACCTG
>JAFTOK010000010.1 GCA_017463815.1 Clostridia bacterium
TCTTTCCTACCATACTCACGGGGATATTACTTGAAAACAAATGAGAAAGCCTATACCTAACCCATTTTGTTCAAACAGAGCGTAAAAACTTTTTTATCGAGAATCAACACAAGGAGCAAAATATGAAACGCACACTCATCACCCCCGACATCGCCGCTTTCCCTGAGGAGCTCCGCCCCGTGTTTTCGGGCGCGGCGGTTTACGACAGCAGCTCCTCCCCGCAGGCGCGAGTGTATTTTATAGACAAAGACGGCGGGTATTACCTTAAAACTGCCGAAAAAGGCGAGCTTGCTCGCGAAGCGGAGCTCACGCGATATTTTCACGGCAAGGGGCTTTCCGCAAACGTGCTTGCATACGTATCCGCCGAGCGCGATTTTATGCTGACCGAGCGCGTGCGCGGGGAAGATTTGACCTTCGCAAAATACCTTGCCGAGCCAAAAAAGCTCTGCGACATATCAGCCGCGCTTCTGCGCGAGCTGCACGAAACCGAGTTTTCCACCTGTCCTGTGCAAAACCACACGGCAAGATACCTCGCCACGGTGGAGCGCAACTACCGCGCGGGCCTCTGCGACCTTTCCTATGCCCCCGAATTTGCCACGGCGGAGGAGGCGTATTCGCTTGTGCGCGAAAACGCGCATCTTCTGAAAAACGAAGTTCTTCTCCACGGCGACTATTGTCTGCCGAACGTGATGCTTGACGATTGGCGTTTCACAGGGTTTATAGACATTGGCAACGGCGGCGTGGGCGACAGGCACGTGGACCTTTTTTGGGGCGCGTGGACGCTGGGGTTCAACCTGAAAACCGACGAATACAGGGCCCGCTTTTTCGATGCATACGGCAGAGATAAGATAAGCGAAGATATGCTTCGCGTTATAGCGGCGGCGGAGGTTTTTGGGTAATATGATGTTCAAAAATTAAATGGGCGGAAAATTCCGCCCATTTTCTATGCCGTTACCACACCGCCTTCTGCGGAGGCGGAAACGTCTTCTTTCGCTTCGTTTTCGCTCGCAAGCCCAAAGCTTATGGTTATGGCGTTGTTCACTCTTTGCATAAGTACGTCGTCAAGGTGCCCCATTTTTTCGCGCAGGCGGCGTTTATCCAGCGTGCGGATTTGTTCGAGCAACACTACGGAATTTTTGGAAAGACCAAATTCCTCTGCGTAAACGTCTATGTGCGTGGGCAGCTTGGCTTTATCGAGCTTGCTCGTTATCGCCGCCGCTATAACCGTGGGGCTGTACTTATTGCCTATATCGTTTTGCACTATGAGCACGGGGCGCAAGCCGCCTTGCTCCGAGCCCACAACGGGGCTAAGGTCTGCATAGAATATATCTCCTCTTTTAACGTTCATTATTTATCACACTCTCTTTATCGGGTAAATTGGTTAAGCGCTTACAATGGTATTTTTACCCGTTTTGCAGATTTCAAATCATAAATCAGACCGAAACTGTACGCCAAATTTTGACAACAAATTTAAACCCGTGTATATCCATATTTCGGGTTACCTCATCCGTCGCGCAAAGGCGCGCCACCTTCCCCCAAGGGGAAGGCTGCGGTGGTGGCTTAAACTGTACGCCAAATTTTGACAGTATGCGCCTGATGCAGTATATGAGAATGCAGAATGAAGAGTGCAGAATGGGGGGAACTGTGTTTGCCCGCTCTGCTATATTATAAAAAGCAAATTTCCTGCTCGATTTCGAGCAAGCGGTTGTATTTTGCCACACGCTCGCCGCGTGCGGGCGCGCCCGCTTTTATAAAATCTGCGTTTGCCGCCACGGCAAGGTCGGCAATAAACGCGTCCTCTGTGTCGCCCGAGCGGTGAGAAACTATGGTTTTATACCCCGATTTTTTAGCAAATCGCAGGGCGGCGATGGCTTCGGAAAGTGTGCCGCGCTGGTTTGGCTTTATAAGCACGGCATTCGCGCATTTTTGCTCTGAAAGCACGGATATTCTGTGTGCATCCGTTACGAAAAGGTCGTCGCCCACGAGCATCATCTTGCCGCCGAGAGTTTCCGTTACTTTCTGCCAGGCGACCGTGTCTTCCTCGCCTACGGGGTCTTCTATGGAGAGAATAGGGTACTTTTCCGCAAGCAGGCGGAATTTTTCGCAAAGCGCATCGGCTGTGAGGCTTTCGCCGCTCTTTTTAAGTGTATATTTTCCGTCGCCGCACGCCCATTCGCTCGCGGCAACGTCCAGAGCTATTTTTACGTTCTCCGTGTCGTAGCCCGCGCCCGCGATTGCTTCGCACAGGAATTTCACGGCTTCTTCGTCGCTTTTCAGGTTGGGGGCAAAGCCGCCCTCGTCGCCCACCGCCGTGGAATGCCCCGCTTTGCAGAGGAGTGCGCGCAAGTGAGTGTAGATTTCGGCACACATACGCACGCCGTCGCGGAAACTTTCAGCGCCGATTGGCACGAGCATAAATTCCTGAATATCCACGTTGTTGCCCGCGTGCGCCCCACCGTTGAGCACGTTCATCATCGGCACGGGCATATGCGTGCCGTATATTCCGCCGAGGTAGCGGTAGAGCGGCAAGCCGTACGCATTTGACGATGCACGCGCACAGGCGAGGGAAACTGCGAGAAGCGCGTTTGCGCCGTATGCCGACCTGTCGGGCGTACCGTCTGCGCGAATGAGCGCTCCGTCTATGAGCTTTTGGTTTGCGGCGTCCTTGCCTCGCAGAACCTCTGAAAGCTCCGTTTCTATTTTTTCGCAAACGCTCTGCACGCCGCGCCCGCCGAAGCGTGCGCCTCCGTCGCGCTTTTCGTGCGCTTCAAATTTGCCCGTGGAGGCGCCGGATGGCACGGAAGCACACCCAAAAGCGCCCGAGGCGAGCGTCACTTTGCAGAAAACGGTTGGGTTGCCGCGGGAATCGAGTATTTCCGTGGCGTTTATTTTTATTATTTCGGTTTGTGGCATAAATTTTCCTCCAAAATGGATAATATATGATAATTATTGCTCTTTTTTGGCAGTTTTAATCTAAGAAAATCAGTTTTTGTTGTGCGAAAACAAATATTTACCTGGCAAACTATTGATTTTGTGGAAAATTTATAGTATAATATTTATAACCGTGTTCACTTATCTCAATTTTAAAAACAAAAAATCCTTAATATACCAATTTAACCGTATTTTGTATGGGAGAAAAATAATGAGAAATATTTCACGATTTATTGCGTTCTTGCTTTTGGTATCTCTCGTTTTCTCGCTTGTGTCCTGCACGGGCTATAACGAAGACGTTGCCGAAAGAATAAACACATACCTTGCCAAGGAGTATCCGGGCAGGGAATTTGCCGTTATAGATTATGAAAAGCATAACGAAACGAGCGGCAGATACGAAATAAACGTACGTTGCCTTGACGACGGCGTGGAGTTTATGATGTATATGTATTCCAGCATAGCCGTTACAGACAGCTACAGCGTGGAAAGAGCAAATTCTATGATGGCGGAGCTTGTGACCGACGAGCTCGGTAAGGAGCTTTCCGAAAAAATAGAAAATATTACCTGGAACAATATTTTTGCGGAGCGTGCCACGAACTATCGCTTCTGCGAAGTGGAACTTTCAGAAAAATTTGCGCTCGAGGAGCTCGACGAAATTTACGAAGTGGAGCTCACAACAGCCCTCAGTGAGGAAGAAATAGGCGAGGTTATATACGATTTCGTATACGAACTTTGCGATGAAACCGAGGATTCCTGCGAAATAGAGCGCGCGAAATTCGTTTTCAAAATTGACAGAGTTTCGTATCATTTCACGACGGATTCGGAATCTGTTCTGAACCTCGGCAAAGACGGTGTAGTTTACTATATCATCACGAATATAGAAGAAACCCCTTCCTCGCTTCGCGAAGTTGAGCTGGAATACCTTTCCGGTGGGACGGATGATGGCGCAGAAAATAACGAAGAATAAAAAACGCACCGAGAATAATATTCTCGGTGTTTTTGGAAAGAGAAAACTATGTACGCAAATTATCATACACACACGGCGCGTTGCAAGCACGCCACAGGTACGGAGCGCGAATATATAGAGGCGGCGATTAAAGCGGGCTACCGCGTGCTCGGCTTTGCAGACCACGGCACGTACCTTATCGACGGCTACGATTTCCGCATAAGAATGCTGCCCGAAGAAACGGCGGAATATATCGCCACACTTGGGCGCTTGCGCGATGAATACATCGACGATATAGAAATACACATCGGGTTTGAGCTTGAATATTACCCCGCGTACTTCGACAGAACGATAGAATACCTTAAAAAGTTCGATTATGAATATTTAATTCTCGGTCAGCATTATATAGACGACGGCGCGGAAAAAGCGCACGTTATGAAGCGCGGCTGTGGGGAAGAGATGCTCACTAAATACGTGGATACAGTTATCGCGGGCATAAACACGGGCAGGTTTTCCTACGTGGCGCACCCCGACGTTGTAAACTTTGCGGGCGACGACGATTTTTACCGCGCGGAGATGAAGCGCCTTTGCCTTGCCGCGAAGAAAATGAACCTGCCGCTCGAGCTCAACTGCGTGGGCGTGAAGCAGGAGCGTTGCTACCCGAACGAAAAATTCTGGCGCATCGCGGGCGACGTTGGCAACAAGGTTATCATAGGCGTGGACGCACATTATCCCGAAGCGTTCCTCGAAAAGGAAACCGTGCGCCGTTGCGAGGAAATTTCCCGAAAATTTGAGCTTTTCCCCCTGCGCGAGCTCAAGTTTGTGAACCCGAGATTTTGATGTGTTACAGAATACGTATGTCACGCCTGCAACAGAATAAGAATACAAAAATCCGATGAGTATGCTTCGGGTTCTAAATGACAACAAAAAAGCCGATATGGAATTATCCGTATTGGCTCTTTTCTATTACATCGCTAATAGTGGTAAGTGCGCTTTTTAAGTTTTTAGTGATATGCTGTCTGTGGCAGCGTGATATTACTCGCCCTGCTCGCAGTGATATTGAAACCTTGCGGTTTCAGTGATATTCTATTCGCCCAATAAACTCGCGTAGCGAATATCACTCGGCGTAAGCCGAATATAACTGCGAAGCAATATAACTCGCCGCAGGCGAATAGAACTGGCGTTGTGTCCTTAAAACACAACGCCTACTCATCGGAGCTTTTGTTTTTCTTTGAGTTTTCGTCTTTTTCGTGCGAGGTGACGCTCGAAACCGCCGCTTTCTATAAATTCCGCTATAAAATATTGGTCGAAAACGGGCACGGAGCAGGAAAGAAAACCGAGCTTTTCTTCGTAAAGCGGCAAAAATTTCTCGGGCAGAATCATATATCCCAAACGCATAGATGGTGCCAGACTTTTTGAAAAAGTGTTGATATACACCACGGAATCTTCCGTGTCCATAGAAAATATTGTTTCCACGGGCTTTACGCCCACGGCAAATTCAGAGGCAAAATCGTCCTCTGCTATAATGCCGCCCGTGCGCTTTGCCCAGGCGAGGTATTCCATACGCTTTGCGGCGTTTGCGGTTATGCCCGCAGGGAAACTGTTGAATGGGGTTACGTGCAGTATGTCGGCGTTCGTTTTTTCCAGCGCCGCGCTCGCTATCCCGTGACTGTCGAGCGGGAGCATATCAACCTCCGCCCCGAAAAGTTTATAGACGTCTTTTATTCGTTCGTACGATGGGTCTTCTATGCCGAAGATTTTATCTCTTCCGAATATTTGCACAAGCATACCGTATATGTTTTCGGCGCCGGAGCCGATTATTATGCGTTCTGCGGGGGCATACATACCGCGTTCGCGCATAAGATATTTGCTTATGGCCTCGCGCAGTATTGGGCAGCCCTTATGCGGCGCTTTTTCAAGCAGCTTTTGCCCGTATGCGCTTATCACTTTGCGCATAATTTTGGTAAGCGCGGAAAAAGGGAAGTCCACCTCTTCTTCGCCTTCCGTGGTGCTTTCCGCCAGCGGCTTGGGTTGCGGTACGGCGGAAAACGGGTGTTCTATGCCGCAGGCAAAGTAGCCGCGCCGCTTTTGGGCATAGACATAGCCTTCGTCTGCCAGGGCGGCGTAGGCATATTCTACCGTGATTACGCTCACGCCGATATGCTCTGCAAACGTGCGCTTGGAGGGCAGTTTTTCGCCGCTTTTTATTTTGCCCGAAAGAATATCCTTTTTGATTTCGGAGTATAGGTACAGGTATATGGGCATATTGCCCCTTTTTTCTATATTATAAGTAAGCATCTGGTTATATAAAAAATTCCTTTTTTGGTTATTTAAATAATATCACAAAAAGTATAATATAAAGATAACGATTTGTCAAGGAGATGATATTATATGAAAATCGAAAACAAAAACAAAGCTCTGTATTCTGTGAAATGGCTTACCGTAACGGCTATGCTTATGGCGCTGAATATAGCGTTCAGCTCTTTCGGGGTTCCCGTCCCAGGCGGGCATTTTTACCTTAATGATATTGTGATATGCACGGCGGCGCTTTTGCTCGACCCCGTGGCGGCGCTTATGGTAGGCGGCGTAGGCTCTTTTCTGGGCGACTTCTTCTTTTACCCCACGCCGATGTTCGTAACGCTTGTCGTGCGCACGGTTCAGGCCCTCGCCGTTTCGCTTATTGCGCGTAATGCCGTCAAGGGCAAAAAAATTGTTTCCGCTTCCGTTGCCGTGGCGGTTGGTGCCGTGATTATGATTGTGGGCTATTCGCTCGGCCGCGCATTTATATACAGCACGGTGGAATATGCAATACTTAAGCTCCCTTACCAGATTTTGCAGGCGGTTATAGGCGCTGTGCTTTCCGTGCTTCTTTGCTTCAAGCTCGGTGTGGGCAAGGCGTATGAAAAAATGATGAAAAGAAAATAATAACAAACAAAAAACCTCCCGAAAGGGAGGTTTTTTACTATGTATTAGCCTCTGTTCTTTTTGAGGATGGACATAATCTCGTCGAATTCGCTGTTGGAAATGAGAGAATCGTCATCGTCTACGGGGGTGGGAGCGGGAGCAGGCTTCGGAGCGGGTTTCGCTGCTTTGCCGGAGAAACGCCAGGGGTCATTGTTTACAGAGCCGTTTCTCTGTGTGCCGCCCATCGTGCCGCCCATAGCGCCGCGCTGAGTTTTGTTTGCCGCTGTGTTGATGGATTCAAAGCCTGTTGCGATAACAGTAACTTTGATTGTATCTTCGAGCGTGTTGTCGAATGCAGCACCCCAGATGATTGTTGCGTCGGGGTGATCTTCCTGGGAAATCATAGCGGAAGCTGTTTCAACTTCGTCGAGGCTGATGTCGGGGATTGCCGTGATGTTGATAAGGATACCCGTTGCGCCGGAGATGGAAGTTTCGAGAAGAGGGCTGGAAAGAGCTGCTTTTGCGGCAACTTCAGCTTTATCTCTGCCTGTGCCCGTGCCAACGCCCATATGAGCGTAGCCTGCGTTTTTCATAACGGAGCAAACGTCTGCAAAGTCAAGGTTTACGATACCGGGTGTGTTGATGAGCTCGGAAATGCTCTGTACACCGTGGCGGAGAACGTCGTCTGCATATTCGAAAGCGTTTGCGAGAGTAA
>JAFTOK010000134.1 GCA_017463815.1 Clostridia bacterium
CCTATCGAATATCATTAAACTACTTTTCCCCTTGAGATATCCCATAAACTGTGCTATACTTAAATACGGAGGGATACTTACCAACATATGTATGTGGTCAGGACACGCCTCCGCTTCAATGATTTCAACGTTTTTTTGTTCACATAACTTTCTTAATATTTCTCCTATATCTCTTCGTAAATGTCCATATATCTCTTTTCTTCTATATTTAGGTGCAAATACGATATGATACAGACATCTATATTTTGAATGTGCTGTGCTTTTGATTTCATTTTTATCTTTCATTAAAATTATTCCTCCAGATATTTTAGATTTTGCGGTCGCCAAACCATCTCTATTATACCAGGAGGTTTAATTTTTTCCAATAGTTTTTTTGGGCTTGCTTTTAGCTCGCCCTTTTGTCATCGCTAAAGCTTTTTCTCTTCCCCTGGTAGAACCAGGGGTTTATTTCCACGCCTAAAGACACCAAAAAAACGATAGATTCTGTGCGAATCTATCGTTTTTTCTGTTATACGTTTTTCACGCTGTAATATACCGCGCTGAATTTCCCTTCTATATCGCGGTCTGTGTGCCAATGACCGAAGAACCAATGTTCAAACTGCACGTCGTGGCGTATCCAATCGAAAAATCCCGTAAGCTCCATATCGCGCAAAGACGGCTCTTTGCCGAGCATACGTATAATATAGCGCGGCGCCGTATGCGTTATTACGTAATCCACACGGTTACCGTTTTCTCTAAGGTTGGAAATGGCTTCTTTATATTCTGCGTCGTTAGGCAGTTCCTCTTTCCACCAGGAAAGATTTTCAAAACGCATATATTTATCCCTGCTGTATGCTCCGCCCATTGTAAAAATTTTCTTGCCGTCTATTGTGAAAACTTGCCCGCGCATAAGGTGAAAAACATTTTTGCGTATGCGATGAACCCTGCCGCCATTCCAATTTTCTTTTGGAAATGAGTATATAGCTGGGAAATTTTCGTGGTTGCCGTCGCAAAAGCAAATCGTGTACGGCTTCTTTTCAAGCTCATCCAAAAACTCTCTCTCATAATCGCTGTTTGCAAAAATAAAACCGAAATCTCCGCAAATTATGAGTGTGTCGTTCTCTCCCCACTCGCTTTCGCCCTGCTCCTCAAGTTTTTTTAATCTATCCCTGTCGCCGTGTGTGTCGCCGGTTATATGAAGCATAATTACCCCTCCTTATAAAAATATGTGGTATGCATTTACTCATTTGGTACAAGTTTTATCACGAGCATTTCGGGTTTGTTGTTTATTCTCGGAACCCAACCGAGCGTGCTTAGCCCACGGCTTACAATGAGTTTGCCGTCGTACATACCCGACGTGTATTTGGGGAAAATGCCCTGCCCGGGCGAGTAAACCCCTCGCCCGAAAAAGCGCCATTGCCCGCCGTGCGCGTGCCCAGAAAGCGTGAGGTCTATTGGCAAAGCCTTTATATATCGCGGGTAATATTCCGGATGGTGAGAAAGAAGCAGCTTAAACCCACGAAGGTGCGAAAACTCCGCAAGGAATTCAAGGTTAGGCGCAGGGGTGTTTTCCCAATGGCTCTGGTGCTTTTCTGCGGTGTACCCCGTGGAAAGCCCTCCTATGCGCACACCCTCAAAGCTCACCGCGCGGTCATCGAGCACGGTAGCACCCGTTTCATTCATTCGTGCGAGCAAATTTCCCTTATATTTCCTTTCGTGGTTGCCTATGGAGCAAAACGTGGGCCATTGCTTTGCGCTCAGGCGCAAAAACTCAAAGCCGCGCTCGTAAAGTTCATCGTTGTGTATAAAATCGCCACCGACCAAAACCGCATCGACCTTCGCGCGGCGAATAGCCTTTATAAGCGGGCCGTTTTCTCTGTCGTGTAAATCCGAAAGAAACGCAAACGTAAGCGGCTTTTCTATATCTGCTTTTATTGTATATTCCGTTATAACCAAAACAAAATCTCCTCTTAAATAAAACTAAATTATCTCTATTTCCGCCCAATGCACCGTGCAACAAGCACCACCGATTTCCACCACCGAAACGGGCGGCAGCGTACCGTCGTTTTCAGGGCTGAACGCAAAGTAGCGCATATCGTCGTATTGCAGGGCCTGCGGCGCGCGTTCTCCGATATAAGTGCATTTCCTCGCGCTGATATAAACGCTCATCTTGTCGGCTTC
>JAFTOK010000135.1 GCA_017463815.1 Clostridia bacterium
ACCGCGTCTGTCATTTCCAAAAGCTTTGATTTAGCTTCTTCAAGTTGTATAATCAAGTTTGCCTCCTGCGCAAAATACTTTTGCGTTAAAATGATATCGCAATATTATTTTATCACAAATCTTTTTGGTTGTAAACCGCAAATTAACATTTTTTTCAAGATTTGCCGTAAAATCACTGCTGTTTGCAAGGGTCCGATGTAAAAAATCCGTGCAAGTTCATATAAAGAGTGCCGTCCTCCTGCTTTTTAAACCCCACGGCTTTTGTAAGCCTGCTTTCTTCGCCCTCGAAATATGCATCGTGGACGCCGCAGAGGTCTATGAAGTTGAGCGCCGCCCTGCCGAGCACGAACTGCGAAGTGAAATCGTCTGTGCCGGGTGCGGGAGATATGTTATATACTCTGCCGAAGCCGTCCCTCATACTAAACTGACAAACGCCGAGGAACGTGCCGTCTTCATACGCCGCATACGCAAAATAATCCGCGTTGAATGTGGCGCCGCACTGCTCGCAGAGCGTTTTCTGGTCTTCTTTTTTCTCTATGGGTTTAACTGTGAGCATTTTCAGTTTCCTTCCTGCGCATAGAGCGAATCTACCTCGCTCTTGGTAAGGTGGCGCCATCTGCCGGGGCGAAGGTCGCCGAGCTTGACGCTGCCTATGGATATGCGGCGGAGCGTCATAATACGAAGCTCTACCTTTTCGCACATCTTGCGGATTTGGCGGTTTCTGCCCTCGAAAAGCTCTATAGCGAGCACGGTGAAATCCTCTTTCATAGTAACCACGCTCACGCCTGCGGGCTTTGTTACGTAATCGTCTATTTTCATAGGGCGGGAAAGCGCCGTGAGCTTCTCCTGCTCTACCTTGCCGCGAACCTTGACGTGGTACACCTTCGGCTTGTGGTAGCGCGGGTGCATAAGCCTGTTTGCAAGCTCGCCGTCGTTGGTAAAGAGCAAAAGCCCCTCGCTTTCCATATCGAGCCTGCCTATCGGGTACACGCGCGTGGGCACGTCTGCCACGAGCTCCGCAACGCAGGGTCTGCCCTGCTCGTCGCTCATAGTGGTAACGAAGCCCACCGGCTTATTGAGCATAATATAGATGTTCTTTTTGCGCACGCCGTTGATTCTCTTGCCGAGGTATTCCACAACGTCCGCTTCGTCGTCGATTTTCTGCCCCAAAACGGCTGTAACGCCGTTTACCTTTATTCTGCCTTTTTTAATTTCTTCCTCGGCGGCGCGGCGCGACATTACGCCCGCCTCCGAGATAAATTTTTGAAGTCTTTTCTCCATAAAAGCAAATCCTTAAATATTATTTTCCGAAAAACCCTTTTTTGCCGAACTTGCTGAGATACATTCGACTGCGCAAAGCCACACGCGTCATTCTGAGCTTATCCCTGCGAACAAAGTGAGCATTGATAAAAAATAAAAAATTTATATAAAGTAAAGAAGGGTATAGCTTTGTTTGCACTTTGTAACAACGTGAAGCCGAACGAATCCCGTGTGGCTTTGCTTCGCTCAGTATGACAACAGCAAGTTTTATTTCTCTTTTTTCGGCGTTTCTTCCGTCAAATAAAGCGAAAGCTCGCCTATTTCCCTGCCGCCCTCAAAAAAGCGCAATTTACCTATCGGTTTTTCGGTTTTCTGCCCCGCGTATATAAAACGCGGCAGCTCTGTTTTCACGCTTATTTCGCCGTGATTTTTCGCAAGCGTTACGGCAAGCGCTTCTCTGTTTTCGGCTTTCACGCTCGCGCTCGTTCCGCCCACCACGGGCAGGTCATAGCAAAACTCGCCCTCGTGCGCGAGGCTCACGCTTTCGTAAAGCGAAAAGCCGTAATTGAGCATAGCACGGTGGTCCTGCCAGTCGTTGCCGTCGTTAAGTGTCACACAAATAAGCCGCACACCCTCGCGCTCTGCAGCAGACACAAGCGTTCTGCCGCACTTTTTTGTAAAACCCGTCTTAACACCCACAATATCGTCGTACGTGCGAAGCAAGCGGTTGTGGTTTACAAGCGTGCGCGCGGGCGAGCTTTCCGTGGCGGGAACAGTGTGCTTCACCGTGGAAACTATGCGCGCAAAATCTTCGTTTTCCAGCGCGTGCGCCGCGATTTTCGCGAGCTCATATGCCGTTGTGTAATGCTCTGCGCCGTCCAGACCGTGCGGGTTTTCAAAATGCGTGTCGCGAAGCCCAAGCTCCGCCGCTTTCGCGTTCATAAGCTCCGCAAAGCCCTCTATACTCCCCGCTGTGGCAATGGCTACCGCCGCCGCGGCATCGTTCGCGCTCTGCAGCATAAGGGCATAGAGCAGGTTTTCGAGCGTGAGCTTTTCCCCCGCTTTAAGGTAAACAGAGGAGCCTTCCACGCCCGCCGCCTCCTGCGGTACCGTCACGACGGTGTCGAGCGGCAAGCTCTCTATGGCGCAAAGCGCCGTCATAATTTTTGTGGTGCTCGCCATACCGCGCCGAGTATGCGCGTCTTTTTCATATATAATTTTGCCGCTTTCCGCCTCTATGAGCACGGCGCTCTGCGCGCTTACGGAAAGCGCACAAGCCTTTTGCGGGAAAACGGAAAGCAGGCAGACGCAAATAAGCGCCGAAATAAACTTTTTCATCGTCATTTCTCCCAAAATATAATCTTTTTTGCTTATATTTTGGAGAAACTAGCGTTTTTATTCTGTCCGGGCGGAAGAATTATTCGGCTGTTTTTGCAGTTTCAGACAAAATCTGGCCGAGAACTTCTTCTGCTTTAGCATCGGGGTCTTCTGCGGGTTTTGCCTCTTCCTCTTTCTTTTCCTCTGCCGCAGGCTCTTTCTTGGATGCAAGCGCGCCCTGAAGCTTATCGAGAATAGAGGGGAGTTTTTCCATAATGCTTTCGATGGAAGAGCCGAGGTCGTTCGTGGGGTTGTTGATGTTAATCATATCAACGTGGCCCTCTGCATCTACAACGAGGAAGCCTATGGGTGTTACGGAAACGCCCGTGCCGCCGCCACCGCCGAAATTGTTCTTATCGGGTGCGGAATCCTTGTTTGCGTAGTCGTTGCCGCCCGCCGCAAAGCCCATAGCAACCTTGGAAATCGGAATGATTACCGTGCCTGCGTTTGTTTCGATGGGCGTGCCCGTAACGGTGTTGGCGTCCATAAATTCGCGGATACCGCCGAGAGATTCTTTGATAAGGTCTGTAATCTTGTTCTGTTTTTCGTTTTCCTGAATAGGAGTGTTATTCTTCTGTGCCATTGTTTATTTCCCTTTCCGGCGTTTCCGCCACTAAAACTTCGTTGTTTGTTTCGTTATTTTCTTCGGCGTTTTCGCCGTTTGCTTCTTCTGTTTCTGCCTCTTTTGCCGCTTTTTTGGCTTCTTTTTCCGCTTTTTTTGCGTCATCCAAGGCTTTTTTCTCGCGGTACTCCTTTATGTCGCGCTTATATTGCGAATTTTGCGAGAAAAACTTTGTGTTGAGCCCTATTTTAAGCCCGCGCAAAGCGCCTGCCACAGCCGCGCCGATTATACCAAAGAGGTAGCGGAACACGCCGCCTACGCTTATGGAAATGTCTATTTCCGCGTCGATTTTCATTTCTTCGGAAAGATAGTCTATGTCTGCGCCCACGCGCGCGCCCTTTTCTATTTTGAAATCGAGCGCTTTTTCGAGTATTTTCATTATGGCATCGCCGTATCCGCAGATAACGCCGTACATAATCGCCGTCTGCGCCGCGTCTGCCGTGGCAACGGTTATGTGGAAGTTTTTAATTCTTACACGGAAGTATCGCCAAAGTTTCACAAAAAGCGCACCGAGCACGTCGCGCACCATAGCGAGCATTTTCGGAATATCCACACCGATGTGGATAAGTTGCGGTTTTTTGGGCTCTTTTTTGTCTTTCTTTACTTTTGGTTTCTTGGGTTTTTTGGGTTTCTGCTTTTTCGGCTTTTTCTTCTTCACGGGCAGGTCGAGCTCCTCGTCGGGAGGGTCGAACTTCTGGCTGGTGGACACACGCACTTTTATGAAAAATAACTTGACGTATATGTTCATATACTTGTGCATAGAGATTATGACGTGCGGGCGTATACAGCCGATAAGGTAGAAGCCGAGCAAAATGCAAGCTATAACTATAATTGCACTCATAAGCTTTCGCCTTCGGAAAGTTCAAGGGGCGGAAGCTCCTCTATGCTCGAAAGCCCGAAGGAGCGAAGGAAATTCGCCGTCGTTCCGTAGAGCCTCGGTTTGCCGGGTACGTCAAGCCTTCCCTGGCATTCGATAAGTCCGCGTTCGAGCAAGCTGCTCACGGCATAGGCGCTGTCTGCGCCGCGCACCTGGTCTACGTACGTTTTCGTCACGGGCTGGTTATACGCCACTATAGCGAGCGTTTCAAGGCTCGATTTGGAAAGGTTGCCGCCTTCTTTCACGCCCAGAGCCGCGCGTATATACGGCGCAAACTCCTCTTTTGTGGTAAGCTGGCAGGCGCTGCCGAGTATAAGCAACTGAATCCCGCGGGGGAAAGCGCTTTCATACTCCTTGGTGTATTCGCGCGCGAGCTCGCGCACGTCGTCTGCGTCCATACCGAGTATTTCCGCAAGCTTTTTGAACGTGACCGCGTGGCCGCTGGCAAAAAGCACCGCTTCCAGCACTTTTTTGGCGTCTTCACGGGAAAGCTCCCTTGTTTCTGTTTCGTCAGGCATCTGTGTTCACCTCCTCTGCCGTTTTATTATATCTTTTGTGTTCTCTGTTGAGGTACAAACGAATATTTTCATCACCGTCTATGGAAAACTCGCGCTCTATGGTGAGTCTTCCCGCCTTCAGAAGCTCGAGCAAGGCATAAAAAGTCGCCACAAGCTCCGAACGGCTGCGCACGTCCTCGAAAAATTCATCGAAGTATACCGCGCGCCTTTTAAGCATCTTTCGCATAACGCCCAGCACCCTGCCGGGTATGGAAACGATTTTCTTTTTTATAAGCGGGTTTATAAGCTCTATGGGCGCGTTTTCTTCCTCTTTTTCCTTTTCCGCTATTTTGAAAAGCAGGCGGGAAAGCGCATTTGTAAGCAATTCTGCGTCCAAATCGAGCTTTGCATTTTTATCGGGCTTTATTTCGTCGGTATCCTTTTCAAAACGCCCGCCGAACTCGCGCCCACGCTCGGAAAGCCAACCCGCCGCCTCTTTGGCGAGCTTGTATTCCATAAGCTTCCTTACGAGCTCTTCGCGCGGGTCTTCCTCCTGCTTCGGCAGGAGCATACGGCTTTTTATGAGCATAAGCTCCGCCGCCATAGTTATAAATTCGCCCGCTACGTCCATATCCATACGCTTCATTTCGTCTACATAAGCCATATACTGCTCGAAAAGCACGGATATTTCTATATCGAAAATATTCATTTTATTTTTGGCGATAAGCGCAAGCAAAAGCTCCAGCGGGCCTTCGTATGCGCCCGTTTTGAAAACGAGTTCTTCCATTTAAAGCTCCGAATGTTTTATTTGAAAATAGGGATAAGCTCCACGAGCCACACAATGCCGTTATATACACCCTCTGTGAGGAAGGCAAGCGGGGCATCGAAAAAGTCGAATACAAAAAGTGCAAGCACCACTATCATTATAATACGCTCGTATTTCATAATGCCGAAGTAATATTTCGGCGGCAAAAATACGTAAAGTATGCGCGAGCCATCGAACGGCGGCACGGGCAAAAGGTTAAATATCGCAAGGCTTATGTTGCTCCACGCAAGTAAATAGAAGAAAAGCCATATGATATAGCCTACGTTGTATGCAGCACCCGTAAACTGCAATTTGAAAGCAACAAGGTTTGTGAGCTCGCCGCAAAGCACGCCTATAACAGCGAGCAAAAGGTTGGAAAGCGGGCCTGCCGCCGCAGTGAGCGCCATACCCTTGCGCGGGTTTTTATAGTAGCGCGCGTTAACAGGCACTGGCTTTGCCCAGCCCACGCGGAAAAAGAGCATACACAGCGCACCGATAGGGTCAAAGTGCTTGAGTGGGTTCAGCGTGATGCGCCCGAGGTTTCTCGCCGTGGGGTCGCCGAGCTTATATGAAACGTAGCCGTGCGCGCTTTCGTGCACGGAAAGCGAGAGAAGCGACACGGGAATCATCAGCAAAAGCCGAATTAAGTATTCTGTATCCATTTTAATTTTCCATCTTTAAGTTTATTTCTCGGCAATCGAGGAAAGCACAGCGGTAAGCTCCGCCTTTCCCTCGCCCGTGAGCGATGAAAACGGTATAATGTCTATTTTTTTGGCGGCTTCGGGCGGGTTCAAGAGCGGGTCTTCGGCAAGAAAAGCAAGGTTTGCCGCTTTGTCCGTTTTGTTGAGCTTATCGCACTTTGTTGCCGCTATAATATACGGTATGCCCGAACGGTTCATAAAATCGAACATCATTCGGTCGTCTGCCGTAGCGCCCGCCTTAAGGTCCACAAGCTGGACTATAAGCGTGGGCGTGCTTTTCTTAAGGTAAGTATCCGTAAGGCCCGAAAACTTCTTCTGCTCCTCGGCGTTTCTTTTGGCATAGCCATAGCCGGGAAGGTCCACGAGATACATTCTCTTATCTATTTTGAAAAAGTTTATGGTTATCGTCTTGCCCGGCGCAGAGCTTACTCGGGCGAAATTCTTTCTGCCCAGCACCGTGTTTATAAGCGAGCTTTTGCCCACGTTGGAGCGCCCCGAAAGCGCCACCTGCGGCAAACCGTCGTTCGGAAACTGTTTGGGCAGCCCCGCCGTCATAGCAAGAACTGTGTTTTGTGTGTTAAGCATAGCTGTTTTCCTTTATCTTTTTTCAAACGGGTCTTGCGCCAAAGCGATTTTCAGCGCTTCGCCCACGTTTGTAACGGGGATAATCTGCACGTTTTCCTTAACTTCGTCTGCGATTTCTTCCATATCGGATTCGTTTTCTTTCGGTATAAGTATCGTCTTTATACCCGCGAGGTACGCCGCCATAGTTTTTTCGCGCAGACCGCCAATCGCCGTCACTCTACCGTGAAGCGTGATTTCGCCCGTCATAGAAACGTCGCGGCGGCAAGGAATACCCGTGAGCTCGCTCACAAGCGAGGTGGTAATAGCCGTGCCTGCGGAGGGGCCGTCCTTCGGAACCGCTCCTTCGGGAACGTGAATGTGTATATCCTTCGTTTTATAGAAATCAGCTTCTATGCCGAGCTCTTTCGAGTGCGCGCGTATGTAGCTTATAGCCGCTTTTGCGCTTTCCTTCATAACGTCGCCAAGCGAACCCGTGAGCTCAATTTTGCCCGTGCCTTCCATAGCAACGGATTCTATGCGAAGGAGCGAACCGCCCACTTCCGTCCACGCCATACCCTGCGACGTGCCTACTTCGTCAAGCTCGTAAACCTTTTCGGGCACGATTTTTGAAACGCCGAGGAAATCCACAAGCTTATCTTTCGTAACCTTCACGCTCTTTTCGCCGTCGAAGGAGATAATCTTTGCGGCTTTGCGGCAGCATTTTGCAATAAGGCGTTCGAGGTTACGCACGCCGCTTTCGCGCGTGTATGTATCTATAATACCGAGGAGAGCTTCGTCGTCTATGGCGAACATTCTTCCCTTGAGCCCGTGGCGTTTCTTCTGCTTGGGAACAAGGTGGTTCTTTGCGATAGAAAATTTTTCGCTTCTTGTGTAAGTTTTAAGCTCTATGATTTCCATACGGTCAATCAGCGGGCGGGAAACCGTTTCCAGGCTGTTTGCCGTGGCAACGAACATACACTGCGAAAGGTCGATGGGCAGTTCCACGAAATGGTCGCGGAAAGCCACGTTCTGCTCGCCGTCGAGCACTTCGAGCATAGCGCTCGCAGGGTCGCCGCGCATATCGCTTGCCATTTTGTCGATTTCGTCGAGCAAAATGAGCGGGTTGCGGGAATCTGCCTGGATAAGCGCCTGCACTATTCTGCCGGGCATAGAGCCAACGTAAGTTTTTCTGTGGCCGCGTATATCTGCCTCGTCCTTTACACCGCCGAGCGAAACACGCACAAATTTTCTCTTTGTAGCGCGTGCGATAGAGGAAGCGATGGAGGTTTTACCCGTTCCGGGAGGACCCACAAGGCATATTATCTGGTTTTTGAGCTCGGGGTTGAGCTTGAGCGCGGACATATACTCCACAATGCGCTCCTTCACCTTTTCAAGCCCGTCGTGGTCTTCGTTCAGAATTTTCTGCACCATAGCCACGTCCGTGCGCTCCTTCGTGGTCTTGTTCCACGGAATTTCGAGGCACGTTTCTATATAGTTGCGTATAACCACGTTATCGGCGGAGCCTACGGGCGTACGCTGGAGTTTTTTTACTTCCTTTAACAGCTTTTCTTCCACTTCTTTGGGGAAGTTGCCTTTTTCTATTTTCTGCTTGTATTCAACAACATCGTCGTCGAGGTCTGCATCCTCGCCGAGTTCGCCCTGAATGACCTTGAGCTGTTCGCGCAGGTAGTAGTCGCGCTGGTTTCTGTCCATACTCTCACGCACTTCTTCCTGAATTTTCGCTTCCGCAAGCAAAATTTCCTTTTCGTGCTCGAGTATTACGAGCAATTTCTGCGCGCGCACGAGCGGCTCGAATTCTTCAAGCAAGAGCTGCTTATCCGTTATGCCCGCCACCACGTTGTCTGCCACGAAATCGGCAAGCAAGCCGGGGTTGTTAACCGTGTTAACAATGAACCAAAGGTCCTTGGAAAATTTGGGCATAAGCTTCATAAAATCGCCCACAAGTCTGCGGATATCGCGCACGAGCGCTTCGCCGTGGGCGTCGCCATAGCCTTCCACTTCCACTGTTTTTTCTATAACGGAAGCCGTGAGGTGCTTTCCGTTTTCCGAATCAACTTTTTCCACGTAAGCGCGCGCGAGCGGCTCTACCACGATGTGGAGGTTTGTGCCTTGTGTTTTTACAAGCTGTGCTATTTTAACAATCGTGCCAACCGTGTAGAGGTCGTCCTGCACAGGGTTCTGCACCGTTGCATCCTTCTGGCAAACGACGAAAAGGAGGTTGTCGCCGTGCATAGCCGCTTCACAAGCACGTTTGGAGGCGGCGCGCGCCACGTTGAGGTTTACCGCCGTGCCGGGGAAAACCACCATCTGTCGCGTAGCGATACAAGGGAGCACAAGTTTTCTTATTTTCTCTGTTGTTTCTGCCATTTTGGGTAATTGCCTTTCTATACTGTAAATGCCTTTTTCGGCATATCAAAATTTCAAAATTTTCGGTTTTTGCTTTATGGTACAAAAACTCAATATAAGTATACCACAACAAAAAGAATATTTCCACACTTTTGTTGTAAAATTCATAATATATTTTCAATTTTTTATTTGTTTTCTCTTTCTCTTGTAAAACAGAAAAAAATGCGGTATTATATATGTGTACTAACATTTGACGGAGAAATATTATGGCAGAAAAAACAAACGCTATGCGAAAGCTGGCAAGTATGAAAATAGATTTCCGCGAGCATTATTATGCAGACACAGGCGCTGTGGCGGGCGTGGACGTGGCAAAGGCGCTGGGCGAAGAGCCCGCGCGCGTTTTCAAAACGCTTGTAACCGTGGGCAAAACAGGCGCACACTACGTTTTTTTGGTGCCCGTGGCAGAGGAGCTCGACCTTAAGAAAGCGGCGGGCGCCGTAGGCGAAAAATCGGTGGAAATGCTCAAATCCAAGGAGCTGCTTCCCCTCACGGGTTACGTGCACGGCGGCTGCTCGCCCATAGGAATGAAGAAGTTTTTCCGCACGGTCGTGCATAAAACCGCAGCAGGGTTCCCCACAATCTATTTCAGCGGCGGCAAAATCGGCTTTCAGATAGAGCTCGCCCCCGAAAAACTCGCAGAGGTTATAAAATTCGAATACGCCGATGTTATAAGATGAAAAATGCACCCGCACGGGTGCATTTTTTATATCGCAAACAAATCGTCTATAACACAGCCGAGGATTTCGGCAATATCGGGCAGAAACGTTATGTCGGGGTAGCAGGTTTCGCTTTCCCATTTGGAAACGGCTTGCGCCGAAACGCCCAATATACCGCCGAATTCCGCCTGCGTTATGCGTTTTTCTTTTCTGTAGTTTTTGATTTTTTCGGAAATAATAATCTTTTTCATAATTTTCAAATAAGCCAATACGTTTCCCTTTCACGCGCCATTATGCCGCAGGCTAGCATTTCGCGGCGTATGGTGCAGTGGTCTTCGTGAAAGCGATGAATGATTTCGTTTACTTCTTTTTCTTCGTATTTCCTGCCTTTTTCAAATGATTTTGCGATTTCCCAAAGCACTATTTCGCGCTTTTTGCGCTGTGTGGGAATCTGCGTGAGCTTTCCGTATTTGAAAAAGTGGGAAATTACTTCTTTTTTGTATTTTTCTTCTACGTCTGCTGTGTCGTCTTTTCTTATGATTTCGGAAAGCGTTTTATCGAAAATTTCCTTGTTGAGCGAATAAATTATATAGAACTGCGAGCGTGCGGAGCGCACAATGCCAGCCGCCTCCATTTTTTTCAGGTGATAGCATATGGTCGCGGGCGTGAGCGAAAGGTCACACGCGAGCTTTTCCACGTAAGAATCTTCTCGCATTAAAATATTCAGTATTTCTATGCGCGTTTCATCGGCGAGGAGCTTTAAAAGCTTAAGTTTTTCTTCCATTTCCTTATTCGCCTCTCTTTTCCCACGCTTCGCCAAGGCATTCTATGCCGAAGCGCCAACCGCCTATTCTTTCCGAAAGCTCCACAGCCTCCCAATCGTTTGCGTGCGGCAGTTTTGCCTCAAGCTCCGCTATCTGCGCCTGTGCAAAGGCGAGTATACCGTAATACAGGCTGTAATCGGGTTTTTCGCTTTCTGGCGCGGCTTCATAGAGCGTAAGGTAATCTTCGCGGGCTTTCAGCGCTTCCGCGGCATATACGAGCAAGTACATACTGTACTGCAAATCGTGAAGTTTTCTGCATCTGTTATTGTTATACAGCACAGCGTGAAGTGCCGTTATTCCCGCAAAACGGTATTTCGCGCATTTATATTCCGCCATCTGCTCTTTTTTAAGTTCAGGGTTTTTATCGAGGTTTTCGCAGAAAGCCTCCAGCCTGTCTACCTCTTTTTTTGTCGCATTATATGCAAGCGTGTAAAAAACGCTGTCGTTTGTGATTTTCATATTTCTTCCTCCTCAAAACATATTCGGGTATATGCCGTTTGCCTTTCTCCAAGCCTCCCAAGCGTCGAAAACGCTTTCCAGCGCGCCTGTTTTGATTTTAAGTTCAAAAATGCTTGCCGCGTCGCCAGCCTCTTTTGCTTCTTCAAGCTGTTCAAGGTAGGTTTTGTAGATTTGGTCGCGCATATACAGTTCCGCTTGAATGGCGGAGATGAATTTTCCCCTTTCCTCTGCGGTAAGCGTGCGGAAAAGTGTGTTTATGCGCGGGTATTTTGCGATGATTCTCGGCATAATTTTGTTTCTGTGCTCAAGCGCCGTTTCTGCGTGGTCGGGCGCAGTGCCGCCGCGGTCAAAAAGACCCGCGCGCAGGCAAAGACTGTACATTCCAAGCTCTATATGCAGCGCTTTCTTTTCGGTTTTGTTTTCGTCCGCCGTTTGTGCAAGGCGGGCTTTGCATTCGTTGTATTTTTCAAGCGCTATTTCTTCCTGCGCTTTGTAAATTTCAATAGCGTTCATAATCTTTCTCCTTAAAAATTTCTCTCTTTTTTCTCTTTAGCCGTCTTACACTTATATTATACTCATCTAATCACTTTTTGTCAATACTAATTCGATAATTTTCTAATCATTCAACCAACGGTAGAAAAAAGCAAATAAAAAGCGTGATGTTATATCGGAGAAATCTCCCTAATGTAAAATTCCCACAGACCAATCAAACGGTTTGTGGGAATTTTCGTTTTAAGACTGAAAAATGGTTTATACCAAGCCTTCTCCAGTGGGAGAAGGTGGCAGCCGAAGGCTGACGGATGAGGTGTTATTTCGGGGGCTTTAAGTCCGAAATATCCAATTCGAGTTTGCTCAAAATATCCTCTGCAACTGCATTGAAATTATTTCGTATGCTATCGTTGGAATATCTCAAAACAGCGATGCCCCAAGAAGACATAACCGCATCTCTTTGTTCATCTGCTTCTTTGTGTTCCGGTAATAAATGTTGTCTGCCATCAATCTCAATTACGACTTTCTTTTCTGCAATGTAAAAATCAACGATATAATTTTCGATATTATGCTGCCTTCTGACATTGACAGACAATCTTTTCAAAAAATCATACCATAAATGATTTTCTTCGGGTGTCATATTTTTTCGTAGAGTTCGTGCATTTGACACAAGTTTTTTATTGTAAGGTATCATTTTGACTCCTCATCCACCGCGATGCGGTCCCCCTTCTCCCACAGGAGAAGGCTTTTTTGGGGAATTACCACCATATTTGTTCAAGCACGCTGCCCACAGCCTCTGCCATACGATGGAAACCGAGGTCGTTCGGGTGGGTGCCGTCAACGGTGTATTCGTCTGTGTTGAACGTGGAAAAATGCACCTTGCCGTCTACGAAATAGACGTTTTTGTCGCCCTCTGCGAGCGCTCGTTCGTATGTCGCCGCTATAATATCGCGGCGCTCGGGCGCATTGTAGCCTATTCTGTCGTAGTTCGGCGCAGACATAATTATAATCGGCAAATCGGGGTTTGCATCGCGCACTATGCGGTAGCCGCGGTAGTGCGTTTTTTGCAGATATTCTTTGTCGGGCGCGTTATAGTCGTAATCGTACACAAAACAGCCCATATCAAGACCCGCGATGTATTCCATCATCGGCACTTCCGCCTTGCCGCTGCCCGAAAAGCCGAGGTTTATATAGTCTGCATCGAAACGGCGGGAAACCCTGCCCGCGTAGTCGCCGCCCGGGGTGCTCGCGCAGCCGCCCTGCGTTATGGAGGAGCCATAGAAGACTATCGGCTTCTTGTGTGCGTAGTCGCCTTTCCATTCAAGAAGCGCAGAGCCTGCCGCAACGCCTACCTGAAGCGTGCCTATTGGCGCATAAAGCGGCATTTGAATCATTAGCTCGCGCATTTCTTTGCCGCCCAGATTTATAATGGAAGAAAAGCCTTTCGGGTCGCCGGGGGGCACGAACGTGGCGCGAAAAACCCATTTTCCGCCCCTGCGCTCGTAGAGCTCAAGGCCGCCGTTGCCCGTGCGCGCCATATGCCCCATCGCCCAGAAATGCGGGCGCGTGCAGGCGACTGCTATGCACTCCGAATCCGTAGAAAAGCACACTCTGCCGCCCGAAGTATGTTCGCAAAGCTGTGCCACGCCATCGTTCACTGTTTTCGCAACCTCTTTCGGCATACGGTAAAAACGGTCGCCCTCATAAAACACGCCGTAAAGCTTAAACGGCGTGTTTCGTACGTCGTAAAGCTCAATGTCGTCGCGCCCGAAGCTCTCGGCTATTTTTAAGTTTTTGTCTATGCTTGAAATATCAGCCATAACATTACCTCTTTATTATATTATAATTTTGTATTTTTATCGGTAGGTCTACAAAAGCGTAAAATGCTTTTTGCGGCTTTCGAGCACGCCTTCCTTTTGCAGCTTGCCTATCTCCGCGGAAAGCCCGCTGCGCTCCACTTCCAGGTAATCGGCAAGCTCCTGCCTGTCGAAAGGAATGTCGAAACTGTTGCTCCCCGCTCGCTTCGCCTCGTGCATAAGGTACGCCATAAGTTTTTCGCGCGTGGTGCGCTTGGATGTGATGTCTATTTTTTTATGGAAAGTTATCGTTTTCGTGGCAAGGTCTTTCATCAAATTAAATATAAGCTGCCTATGAAAAGCGCAATGGTTGCCGCAGGTGTGCAAAACGTGCGCACATTCTAAGAGCATAATTTCGCTCGGCTCATTCGCCACGACGGAAACGGGCATCTCCTCTACTTCTGCGCACGCAAAAGCCTCCGCAAACACCTGCCCCGCACCGATAACGCTCAGAATGCTTCTGTTGCCGTAAAAATCCACTTGCGTTATCTGCACGGAACCCGAAAGCACTATGCCGATGTATTTTGCACGCGCACCCTCTGCAAAAACGGTATATTTTTTATCGAAAAACTCCGTCTTTGCGCCGAGGCAACCGAGCATACGCAAAAGTTCATCTTCCTTTATGCCGTAAAACAAGGGACATTTCCCCAAAACCGCCAAATATTTTTTCATAAGTTTCTCCGTTTGTTGAAAATTCAACATATTTTCTGCTTTCATTATACTATAATAATTTCGGAAATGCAATAGAACCCAATAAAAACAGGGAGTTTGAAATATGAAAAGAAAAATTATAAAAATAGACGAAGAAAAATGCAACGGTTGCGGCGCTTGCGCGGCGGCGTGCCACGAAGGCGCAATCGAAATGGTGGGTGGCAAAGCTCGCCTCACGCGCGAGGATTATTGCGACGGGCTCGGCGATTGCCTTCCCGCTTGCCCTATGAACGCCATCTCTTTTGAAGAGCGCGAAGCACCCGCATACGACGAAGCGGCAGTAAAACGCGCACAAGCGGCAAAAAAAGCGGGAGCTGCTTGCGCTTGCCCCGGTTCCGCGGCAAAGGCTATCCGCCGCGAAAATACCGTGCACGCAGAAAAGAGCGTGCATATGGAAAGCAAGCTCGCCCAGTGGCCCTGCCAGATAAAGCTCGTGCCCGTAAACGCACCGTATTTCGACGGCGCCAACCTGCTTATCGCGGCGGATTGCACGGCTTATGCCTACGCCTCTTTCCATAACGATTTTATGCGCGGCCACATAACGCTTATCGGTTGCCCGAAGCTCGATGAAGGCGATTATGCGGAAAAGCTCGGCGCTATTATAGCTAATAACAATATAAAAAGCGTCAAAATCGTGCGTATGGAAGTGCCGTGTTGCGGCGGGCTGGAAAATGCGGCAAAGCGCGCGCTTATGGCAAGCGGAAAGTTCATTCCGTGGCAGGTCGTGACAATTTCCACAGACGGAACGATTTTAGATTAAAAATACCCCATCTAAACGTTGCGACAGCCTTGAAAACGCAAAAAAAATGTGATACAATATTATAAAATAATCAAAAAAAGAGGTATTCAAAAAATGAAAATCACAAATGATATTATATATGTCGGCGTGAATGACCATAAAACCGACCTTTTTGAAGGTCAGTATATCGTGCCCAACGGTATGGCATACAACTCTTACGTAATACTCGATGAAAAAGTTGCCGTTATGGACACAGTGGATGTGGCGTTCGGTGAAGAATGGCTCGCAAACCTCAAAAACGTGCTTGGCGAGCGCACGCCCGATTACCTTGTGGTTCACCATATGGAACCCGACCATTCCGCAAACATCTTCCGCTTCACAGAAGAATATCCCGAAGCGAAAATCGTTTCTTCCGCAAAAGCATTCGGTATGATGAAAAACTTCTTCGGCACAGATTTTGCCGAAAAACAGATAGTTGTGGGCGAAGGCAGCAAGCTCGCGCTCGGCACACACGAGCTCACGTTCGTGACAGCGCCTATGGTTCACTGGCCCGAGGTTGTCGTTTCATACGACAGCACAGATAAAGTGCTCTTTTCCGCAGACGCTTTCGGTAAATTCGGCGCGCTCGACGTAGAAGAAGATTGGGCTTGCGAAGCAAGACGCTACTATTTCGGCATCGTCGGCAAATACGGCGCACAGGCGCAGGCATTGCTCAAAAAAGCGGCAGCGCTTGATATAAGCATCATTTGCCCGCTTCACGGTCCCATACTTACGGAAAATCTCGGCTACTATATAGACCTCTACGATAAATGGTCTTCCTACACGCCCGAGAACGAAGGTGTGGTTGTGGCTTACACATCCGTTTACGGCAACACAAAAAAAGCGGCGCTTATGCTCGCTGAAAAGCTGGAAGAAAAAGGTGTTAAAGTTGCAGTTCAGGACCTTGCCCGTTGCGATATGGCAGAAGCTGTGGAGGACGCTTTCCGCTACAGCAAGCTCGTTCTCGCCACAACAACGTATAACGGCGATATATTCCCCTTTATGCGCACATTTATAGAAGCGCTTACAGAACGCGGCTATCAGAACCGCACGGTTGCCTTGATTGAAAACGGAAGCTGGGCACCCCTCGCCGCAAAAATTATGCGTGGTATGTTCGAAAAGAGCAAAAACCTCACGTTCGCGGAAAACACGGTTAAAATACTTTCCGCTATGACAGAAGAAAACAAAAATCAAATCAGCAAACTTGCAGATGAACTCTGCACAAAATAAATTAAAATTCCAAAGGAGAAAATTATTATGAAATACGTATGTGAAGTATGTGGTTGGGTTTACGACGAAGAAGAAGGTTCCCCCGAAAACGACATTGAACCCGGCACAAAATTCTAAGACCTTCCCGAAGATTTCGTTTGCCCCCTCTGCGGCGTAGACAAAGAAAACTTCAGCGAAGAATAATTTACAAAAAAACAGCCATTCAAAACGAATGGCTGTTTTTTATCATCAAATGGGAATAAGCGAGAAAAGAAGCAAGCTGCAAAGCACCGCACAAGCGGCAATCATACCGGGGTTTACAAAAGCGGCATAAAGCTGGTCTGCCGTGGAAAGTGCGGGTTCTCTTTTCTTGAGGTTCAGCTTTTTGAACTTCAAAATCACGAATATCAAACCGACAAGCTCCAAAATGCTCCTGAACAGCATATAAGCCGCGAAGATTATGAGCGGAACGGCATATTCGCCCAAAAGCTCGGGAAGCATAGCGGCAAATTGGTCGAAAGCATAGGTTTCCGCCGCCTCCAAAAACGGCATTATCTCCATAGAGAGAAGCGCGGGTATAACCCCCAAAAGGCAGTTGAACACCATATGCAAAATCGTAACGTGAATATAGCTGCCCGTGCGGCAATAGAGGTAGCCGAGCACAAGACCTATACCGAACGTGTAGAAAAACTGGCTGAAGTTCTGGTGGAAAAGCCCGAAAAGCAAAGCTGTGACGAATATGGTCATCGTTTCGCCGTATTTGTACATACGGTCTATGAGAAGCTTTCGGAAGAAAAATTCCTCTATAATCGGCGCCACTATGCCTGTGCATATGAACATCTGCACAGGGTCTATGCTCGTGAGCACGGCAGAAAGCGCGTCTTCCCCCGCTCCGCCGAAAGGCAAGCTCCAGAAGTTTACCCACATATTGCCGATAAAGCTGCCCACCGCCGCTATTGTAAAGCAAACGCACACAATAGCAAGAAACGATTTCAAGGATATCGGTCGTTTTTCGGGTGCTTCCTTCGGCATTTTCAAAAGAACGAGAGCGCCGAGCCCTATGGCAACGGCTATAAGAACCTCGTTTATATAAAGCAAATATTTTTCAAAATACGGATTTATATCAAATTTTAAAATTTCAGCTTGAGTCAAAAGCTCCAAAACTATCATTACCAAACTCAAACCGAACGATATTGCCAAGGTTGCGCCTATAAGCACAAGCACGCCAAAGCCGCAACGGGAAAAGCAAGACGACATTGATTTTTTATCCGCTTTTATCCTTTCCGCTTCCGTGTTTACGGGCGGTGTATAAAGATTTCCTGTCATAATATTCCCTTCTTCCAAAAAACTTTTATAGTATTATATATAATATCACATATATCGAAAAATGTCAATAAAACCGCCAAAGCGCGTGCGCTCCCAAAGCGTAAACAAAATGTGAACAAAAAAGCAGAGATTGGCGTGTTCTCCGTTAAGGATAACACGCCAATCTCTGCTTTTTCTTTTATTCTATTTCCATTATAATCGGAACTATCATAGGCTTGCGCTTTGTCTGCTGATTTACGTATTTTGCGACCTCGTCTTTGATTCTGAACTTCATCTGGTTCCAATCGTTGCCGCGGTCGAAGCAAATGTCTATAGTGTCGCGCGCAATAGTTTTTATATTTTCTATAAGCGCTTCCGATTCCTTCGCGTACACGAAGCCGCGGGAAATAACCTCCGGCCCCGTTATAATTTCGTCGTAGGTGCGGTCTATAACAGTCACAATCGTTATAATACCGTCGGAAGAAAGTATTTTTCTGTCGCGCAACACCACGTTGCCTACGTCGCCTACGCCGTAACCGTCTACAAGCACTATGCCCGCAGGCACCGTGCCCGCAAAGCGCGCACCTTTGGCATCTATTTCGAGCACCTTGCCTATTTCGCTCACGAAAATGTTGCACGGCTCCATACCCATCTGCTCTGCAAGCTCCTTGTGAATGTGAAGGTGTCTTGCCTCGCCGTGCACGGGCATAAAGAACTCCGGCTTTGTGAGCGCGTGGAAGATTTTAAGCTCTTCGCGGCACGCGTGGCCCGAAACGTGCACCTCCGCCGTGGAATCGGAAAGAACCGTCACGCCTTTTCTGTAAAGCTCGTTTATAATATTGCCCACGAGCTTTTCATTGCCGGGTATAGCCGAAGCGCTGATTATGACAACGTCATCGTGCCCTATTTCCACCTTATCGTGCATATTGTACGCCATACGATAAAGCGCGCTCATAGGCTCGCCCTGGCTGCCCGTGGAAACGATAACGAGCTTCTGCGGCGGGTATCTTTTTATATCGCCTATATCTATAAGTGTGCCTTCGGGAACTTTCATATAGTCGAGCTCTACGGCAGCTCCTATGACGTTTATCATACTTCTGCCCGTTACGGCAACTTTTCTGACGTATTTCGCGGCTATATCTATTACCTGCTGAACTCTGTGCACGTTGGAAGAAAACGTGGAAATGATGATTCTCTTTTCCTTGTGTTCTTCAAAGTAGCGTTCGAGCGATTCGCCCACGCGGCGCTCGGAGTGTGTGTACCCCTCGCGCTCCACGTTCGTGGATTCGCACATAAGCAGCTTTACGCCCGCCCTGCCGAGCTCGCCGAGGCGTGTGAGGTCTGTCATCTCGCCTTCCACGGGGGTGGGGTCTATCTTGAAGTCACCCGAGTGCACGATTACGCCGACAGGGGTTTTGATTGCCAAGCAGAGCGAATCTGCTATGGAGTGGTTAACGTGAATAAATTCGACCTCGAAAACGCCCGCTTTTACTTTATCTCCCGCGTTCACGCAGTTGAGTTCGGGCACGGTTTCAAACGTATGCTCCTCAAATTTATTGAGCAATATGCCGAGCGTGAGCTTCGTGCCGTAAACGGGCACGGGCAGCTTCTGAAGCACGTACGGCAACGCACCTATATGGTCCTCGTGGCCGTGTGTAAGAAAAATGCCTTTTACCTTCTGTATGTTGTTCTGCAGGTACGTCACGTCGGGCACGACAAGGTCTATGCCCAGCATATCGTCGTTGGGGAAGCCCAAGCCGCAGTCTATAACGATTATATTATCTCCGTATTCTATAGCGGTTATATTTTTGCCTATTTCACCAAGCCCGCCGAGCGGGATGACGCGTACTTTTTTAAGTTTCGCCTTTGCCATTCGCTATTCCATTGTCTTTGTAAGGCCTACAAAGATTCCTTTCTTTAAAAATTTTCTTTATTTTGCTAAAAAAGAGCGCAAAAAGTAATCCCGTACAATAATCTTGTACGTAAACCAAGGTATGTATTTGCATCGCAAAAAATCGCACATTCATTTCTTGCGGCGCAAAATATGGTCAGTAAACTATGCCGGGATGTCCCCCGCAACCCTTTCGGGAAACATCTGTGGCACAACGTATGGAATCAAGGGGTTTTGCCCTGAATTATCACCGCAAATTCTCTGCTTGCGGCACGTTACTATTATTATAACTCTTTTCGGGCGCTTCCGTCAATAGTTTTTTCGGTTTTATTGTTCGCAATATGCGACAAAATTATGCGTATTTTATCCGCATATTGTGCGCACGCGTGAATATACCGCATCAAAAACGGCAAACAATAATAAAAAACACCTCGGAGGTAAAAATGAACATTCGCGAATATAAGAAAAACCTGATGATAGTAAAGGATATAGATTCCGAAGTTATAAGTGAGGCATATTTTATTCTGAAAAGCGGCGCTGAATACGAATATGAAAGCAAAATTTCCGCCGAAGCGGAGCGCATTATAAGGGAATGCGGTGCATATGCGAAAAGAAAGCACCGTGCAAAAAGCACGGCGCTTCGAGGTTTCTTTGCCGTAGCCCTCGCCGTTTCCGTGGCGATTCTGGCTATTATGGTTGCCGTTCGGCTGTTTTAGCAAAAGCTTGTAACGAAAGTTTTGGCAAGAGGTGCAAGCGCCTCTGCCGCTTTTTCGGCGGTTTCGTTATCGCGGAACACGCCGAAAACCGCGCTTCCGCTGCCGCTCATAAGGCTGAACACCGCGCCATAGGCGAGCATCTCCTCTTTTATGCGGAAAATCGCGGATTGTTCTGGTATAACGCTTTCAAAAATGTTGTAGGCGAGCGCGCCAATCTGCTCTATATCCTGTGCCAGCACCGCCGCTTTCATCTTTTCGAAATCTTCCGTGGAAGAAAACTCCCCGCGCGCATCGATTGCCCCGTACGCCTTGCCCGTAGAAACCTTTTCGTTGTGCGGGTATGCCACAAGCACGGGCACATTCGGCAACGCCACACAACGCTCGATTTTGTCGCCTATGCCTTGCACAAACGCCGTGCCGCGAAAAACCAGGAAAGGCACGTCCGCGCCCACCGTCGCGCCGATTGCCATAAGCTCCGCTTCGGAAAGCTTCGCGCCAAACAAGAGGTTCAGCGCGCAGACAACTGCCGCCGCGTCCGAAGAACCGCCGCCGAGGCCCGCTTCCATAGGAATCACTTTTTCTATTTCTATATCAATATCATATTTTTCTATTTTCGCATATCTGAGGAAGGCTTCTGCCACACGGTATGCGATGTTTTTTTGCCCGAAAAGCTCGTCGTGTCCGGGGCAATATACGTTTATTCTCTGCCCCTCCGCGGTTTCGTCTATGCGAACGCGCACGTTATCGTAAATGCCCACCGTTTGCATAACGGAGTCTATATCGTGGTAGCCGTCTGCGCGCTTGCTCGTAACACCAAGGCATATATTTATTTTTGCGGGTGCAAGCACCAATATTTCTTTTACCGTCTTTTCCATATCCACCTTCATCATTTAAACGCGCTTATTATGTTAAGCAAGAAGTTTTTCTTTGTTCCAATCGCCACAAACGGGCAAAGCTCCTGGCAACAGAAGCAACGTATACACTCTTTTCTTATGATATGAGCATATTTTTTGCCGTTTTTGTTTTTTCTCATTTCGATTGTGTGCTGTGGGCAGGAGGCGGCACATTCGCCGCACCCCCTGCAGAGCGAAAGGTTTATTTTGGGCTTCGGTGCGAAAATTTCGCCCCATTTCCCCGTGGTGAAGTGCACGAGCGCGCTGCCGCCGCCCTTCGTGCTGTCGGGCTCTACAAAATCTTTTATTATAAGGCTTTCGGGGTTTTCGCCGATGATATTGAGCTCTGCCGCCGTCGCGGGCATATATCCGCGCTTCGCCGCTTCGCGCACCATAGGCACAGTGCCCTCAAAGCCGAGTATTTTTTCCGCAAGCAAATCGGAAGCAAACGGGCTTCGCGAAGTGAGAATACAGCCGATTTTGCGCGGTTCGCCGCCCGTAGGGCCATTGCCCTCCATACCGACTATTGCGTCTGTAACGGCAATAATTTCCTTCGTTTCGCAAAGCATTTTGCAAAGGTCGCAAATCATACCTATAAAGCGTTCGTTTTCGGGGAATGCCGCGTGCATTTCAAACTTCGTAACCCCAGGCACGGCGCCGTAAAAGTTCTTCACAGCGGCGCTCATTTTCGTGAGCGAATGGCTTTTCAGCTTGCAAAGGTCTATTATAACGTCCGCTTCGTAAAGGGGCGTGATTATATCAAATTCGTGGCAGACGAGGGCGTTTTCCGTGCGCATATGCTTCCAGGAAACGTCTTTGTTCAGTATATCGCCGTATTTTTCCGCCACAGCGGTTATACCGCATACTTTATATATGCTTTCCATACGCGCCTGCGTATATACGCCGCCGGGGCTTTCTGCTATAACAGGGGTCACGCCCATATCGGAAAGCAAGGAAAGCAGAGCATCGAGCACAACAGGGTGCGTGGTTGCCGCCGCTTCGGGTTCTTTTTTCATAACGAGGTTAGGTTTTACAGCAACCTTTTTGCCCGCAAAAAAAGCCGCATCTGCGCCGATTTTCGCGAAATGCCCCGCAAGTATGCCTTTGATTGCAGCGAAATCGTATTCCTCCGCGCGCGAAAGCACAACTGTGTTAAAATCGCTCATCTCTGTTCCTCCGAAAAATATCAATAGTTATTATATATTATAACACAAAATATGCGATATTGCAATGCATTGAGGAGAAAAAGGGAGGAAATCAAATCAGGGAAATGAAGCAAAATCTGTGAGTTGTAGGGGAGGCGTTCCGCCTCCCAAAAAATAAAGTTTATGTGATGCCTTGTATCGGGAAGCGCAACGCCTCCCCTACGGAGAATACAAATTTCAGGCGTTCGCCTTCTGGCGAACGCCGCTTCTATTATCCCTTATTCATTTTCTTCACCACCGCACATACCGGCAGGCTGAGCAGAAACCAAAAAAACGTATAAAGCGGGCAAATCTGCCCCAAAATGTTGCCGAACATACTGCTGTAATCCCATACATCAAGCCCGAGCAAGCGGTTCACAAGTATACCAACGCAAAACTCCACAAGCGTTATAATAGCGGAGCAAGCGGCGGCACGCAAAAGCAGATGTTTTTTGCAAAACCTCCTGTTCACGGCACATATAGCGAGCAAGCACGCGCCGCCCGTAATCACCATAGACCAATGCGTTTCCCCGCGCCACAAAAGCTCTATGAGGCCGTACCCCACGCCGCCTATGAGAAATTCTATTTCCCTTTTCTGCCGCGGTTTAAGACTGCCGCCGTACACACATTTCGCACAAACGCGCTTTTTTGCCGCCGAGCGTGCGCCTCCATCGGCTCTTTTACCCAATTCCGCACCCGAAACGTTCACTTCTGCCCCTCCGCTTCCGTTATCATCGCACGCAAAGCAGAAAGCGCCGCGGAAAGCCCGCCTAGCTCGTCTATAATCCCGCATTCCACGGCGCTTTTGCCGTCCACAATCGTGCCCACGTCGTTCGTCATATCCTGCGTGTTGGCAAGCATTGTCGTGAATTTTTCTTCTGTAACGTCGGAATGTTCCACCACAAAATCGGTGACACGCTTCTGCATACGCACAAGATAATCGAAAGATTGCCATATGCCAAGCACCGTGCCCGTTATGCGCACGGGGTGGAGAGTCATCGTCGCGCTCGGTACGATAAAAGAGCGGCGGCACGAAACCGCTATGGGCACGCCTATGGAATGCCCGCCGCCTATAACGAGCGAAACCGTGGGTTTCGACATACTCGCAAGCAGCTCCGCTATGGCAAGCCCCGCCTCCACGTCGCCGCCAACGGTGTTTATTATGACGAGCAAGCCTTTCACACGCTCGTCCTCCTCCGCCCCCACAATCAACGGCAAAAGGTGCTCGTACTTAGTCGCCTTGCTCCCCTGTTGCAGGGCGTAGTGCCCCTCTATCTGCCCGATAACGGAAAGGCAATGTATCCCTTCCGATACAGCCGCGCCGAAGCGTAAAATTTCATCTTCTTCTCTTTCGGAAAGCTCTTTTTCTACATTTTCTTTTTCATTCATATCGCTTTTTTCCTTTTTTGCACATTTTAACATTATTTTTCGCAAAAAATTTCTCGTTTAATCATTTACAAAGCAATAAAAATATTATATAATTAAATATATAATAGAAGAATTATGACATTTCCTATTATCCATTAAAACGACGGAAAAACCGTCGGGAAAGAGAGAGAAAACTATGGAAAACAAAATCTTGGTTGAAACTTCCGCAAGACATATCCATCTTTCGGAAGAGCACATCAATGTTCTTTTCGGCGAAGGTCATAAACTCACCGTGAAGAAAGAGCTCAGCCAGCCCGGTCAGTTTGCTTGCGAAGAAAAAGTAACTGTTAAAGGCGCAAAAGGCGAACTCAAAATGTCCGTTCTCGGCCCCGCAAGAAAAGCTTCTCAGGTAGAAGTTTCCCTTACAGACGCAAGAAGCATCGGCGTTACAGCTCCCATTCGCGAATCCGGCGATATCGCAGGTTCCGGCGCTTGCACGCTCGTTGGCCCTTGCGGCACAGTTGAGCTTGCAGAAGGTGTTATTGCCGCTCAGCGTCACATTCACCTCACACCCGAAGCAGCTGCAGACCTCGGCGTTGCCGACAAAGAAATCGTAAACGTTAAGCTCTGCACACCCCGCGCGCTCGTATTCGGCGACGTTGTTGTTCGTGTAAGCGACAAGTTCGCTCCCGCTATGCACATCGACACAGACGAAGCAAACGCAGCAGCAGCTTCCGGCGTAGTTTACGGTGAAATCGTAAAATAAGCAGCCCGCAGGCGAACACAGCTTCCCCCTGCACAACCGCGTATCTCTCGCGGTATCACAAAGCAAATAAACAATTTATAAATATAAGGAGAAACTAAAATGGCAGAACTTGTTTATTCCCACGAAGTTGAATCCATGTGCTGCGTAGCAAAAGGCCCCAACCACGGCCCCGCTCCGCTTCCCGAAGAAGGCAAATGGGTTCAGGCAAAACAGATTTCCGATATCTCCGGTTATACACACGGTATCGGTTGGTGCGCACCCCAGCAGGGCGCGTGCAAACTCTCCCTTAACGTTAAAGACGGCGTTATCGAAGAAGCACTCGTTGAAACAATCGGTTGCTCCGGTATGACACATTCCGCGGCTATGGCTGCAGAAATCCTCCCCGGCAAAACGATTCTCGAAGCTCTCAACACAGACTTGGTTTGCGACGCTATTAACACAGCTATGCGCGAACTCTTCCTCCAGATTGTATACGGTCGTACACAGTCTGCTTTCTCTGAAGGCGGCCTTGTAATCGGCGCAGGTATGGAAGACCTTGGTAAAGGCGCTCGCTCGATGGTTGGTACAATGTACGGCACAAAAGCTAAAGGCGTTCGTTACCTCGAAATGACAGAAGGCTACTGCACAAGAATGGCTCTCGATGCAGACAATCAGGTTATCGGCTACGAATTCGTATCCCTCGGCAAAATGACAGACTTCATCAAGAAGGGTATGGAACCCAATGAAGCTTATGAAAAATCCAAGGGTACATACGGCAGATTTGCTGATGCTGACCACTACATCGATCCCAGAAAACAGTAAGGAGGTAACACGATATGGCAAAATTTGAAGGTTACGAAAGACGTGAGGCGAAAATCCTCGCAGTTCTTAAAGAATACGGCATTTCCTCTATCGACGAATGCAAAGAAATTTGCGACGCTAAGGGCATCGACCCCTACAAAATCGTAGAAGAAACACAGCCGATTGCATTTGAAAATGCAAAATGGGCTTACACAGTAGGCGCTGCTATCGCTATTAAAAAAGGCTGCACAAAAGCTGCTGATGCTGCTGCCGCTATCGGTATCGGCCTCCAGGCATTCTGCATCCCCGGCTCCGTTGCTGAAAACCGCAAGGTTGGTCTCGGCCACGGTAACCTCGGCAAAATGCTCCTCTCCGACGAAACCGACTGCTTCTGCTTCTTGGCCGGTCACGAATCTTTCGCTGCTGCTGAAGGCGCTATCAAAATCGCTCTCAACGCAAACAAAGTTCGTGTTAAACCCCTTCGCGTTATCCTCAACGGTCTTGGCAAAGATGCCGCTATGATTATTTCCAGAATCAACGGCTTCACATATGTTCAGACAGCTTTCGATAACAATACAGAAGAAGTTACTGTTGTTAAAGAAACACCTTACTCCAACGGTCCTCGCGCAGACGTTAAATGCTACGGCTCCGATAACGTTCCCGAAGGCGTTGCTATTATGAAACTCGAAAACGTTGGCGTTTCCATCACAGGTAACTCCACGAACCCCACACGTTTCCAGCACCCCGTTGCAGGTACGTACAAAAAATGGTGTGTTGAAAACGGCGTAAGCTACTTCTCCGTTGCTTCCGGGTACTTCCATTCTCACAGCCGGAAACTGCGAGAACAAGTGCCAGAGTCAGCAGGATGCTGAGCATTTTCAGGGTCTTTTTCATTGATTTCTCCTTTATGTAG
>JAFTOK010000136.1 GCA_017463815.1 Clostridia bacterium
TGTTTCACCGTTAGCGTTCTTATATGTGTAGGAAGGATTCCAAATGCTGTGGCCCTGGCCCGCAAGCGCTGTATAAGTTATCTTAGTACCGCCCGCTGCTTTAATAGCTTCTGCCATTTTAGCCGTGCCTTCAGGAAGAACCGTGGGGTCTGACGTGCCGTGGAATGCCCAAATGTCGATATCTTTAAGAGAAGCTGCTGTGCTGAGAATACCGGAGCCGCAAAGCGGGATACCTGCCGCAAAGAGTTCGGGGTTACGAGCCATAATTTCCCAAGTAGCGCAACCGCCCATAGAAATACCGGAAACATAAACTCTGTTGAGGTCTACTCTGTTCTTTTCGTCTGCAACAAACTCTTTGATAAGAGCTTCAGCAGCCTGCATACCTACAGTATGGATAGTTTCTTCGAGAGTGCCGCTGCGAATAGGCATACCTGTATCCCAAACGTGTTTGCCGGACTGTGCGCCTACACCGGAAGCAACCCATTCATATACGTTTGAAGCACCGTCGCAAACCGTCTGCGGAGCAACGATAATGCAGTTATCCATAGCCGCGATATCGTTGAGAAGCACGTTGGGTCCGAATACCTGAAGCTGTGTTTTGTTGTCCGTGCCGCATTCGCCGTGGCCGTGGAGGAAGAGGAGCACGGGATATTTATCCGTGTTGCCGTCGAATTTTGTAGGATAGTATACACGGTAAGGAAGAGTCATCTTCTGTGTGCTATCCTGAGGATTTACATATTCGTATGTGTAAGTTTCGGAATCATAGATGCTGCCTACACCTGTTTCCCAAGCGTAATCGTAAATTTTAAATTCGTCAATTGCGCCGTGGA
This sequence comes from Clostridia bacterium, assembly GCA_017463815.1. GTDB lineage: Bacteria > Bacillota > Clostridia > Oscillospirales > CAG-272 > UMGS731. The sequence goes on from JAFTOK010000136.1 coordinate 831, forward strand.
ACTGTGCAGTGGAGATAGCGGAAGCATCGGAGCTATTTCTGCCGCCGATGTAGAAATCTGTCGTGGACGTATAATTTTTAGCTTCAAAAGAGCCTACGTTTTCGCCGTCAAGATACGTATAGATTATCTCATTTTTAAGAATAATCGTGATATGATGCCATTTGTATTTGTAGTAGAGAGAGCCTACCTTGTGGTTACCTGTATCGCCGCCCCAGCATACGCCCTGATTGGAATTGTCGTTTGTTCCGAGCCATACGCCGTACCAACCGTTTTTGGAAGAGCCTTTGGAGAAGAGGTTATCCCAGCCGGCAGCTTTTCTGTCCATCATATACCAGAAGTCGATTGTAAATTCATCTTCAAGTGTGAAGTTGAGTCTTTCATCGTTGGCGATTGTGAGGTAATCGAACGTGGAGGACTGACCGAAGTGGATAGCAGAACCGCCTGTGGGGCTTGTGATATACGCGGGGTTACCCGTGATAACAGCATTGAGTCCGTCGCCTGCTATATTGTCTACCACACCGTCTTTAATATTGTTGGTTTCAAAATCAAGCCAAAGGAAGGGGCCTTTTCCTGCTACTTCCGCAGGTGCTTTTTCGCTTTGTGTAGCAACCGTGGGAGCTGCGGGTGTTGTGGGTTTCTTTGTTGTAGTTGTTGTCTGAATAGTTGTGCCGGATGTTGTGCTCTGAACCGTTGTAGATGCCGTTGTTGTGCCGCTCGGTTCTGTTGTGGGTGTGTCGCCCGTGCCGCCGCACGCCGCTACCGCACACATAACCATTATGAGCGCCATAAGCAAAGCCAATGCTCTTTTCATAGTGAGTATTCCTCCGTTTTTTGTTTTTTGGATAAACCCAGCATACCGATTCACTGTTTTTGCACAGCAAATCGGTAATGATGGAAAAGATTATGATTTTCTCGGTTTAATTATTTTGTCATATCAACCGCATAGTTGTAAATCTTAACGGATTTGATTTCGCCGTCGTATTTGCAACCGAATTTGGAAGGTTCGCCGTTTGCAACGGAAACTTCTGTGCCGATGTAGATGTTGCCGTCAAAGTTGTAGTCCTGTGCGGAAAGCTTCTGGCCTGCAACGCCGTCGAGATATGTCTGGATTTCGCCTGTTTCAGCGTTCTGAACAACTGTCATTGTGTGCCAAGTGCCTGCTGTGAGAGCTGTTTTTGTAGCGTAATAGTTGCCGCCTACGCCGCCCCAAGCAATCTGTGTGTTGCCTGCGCCCCAAACACCATACCAGCCTTCGCCTTTAACACCTGCCTGGAAGAGGCAAGACCAACCTGTGGGAAGTGTATCCATTTTGAATGTAATTTCAAATGTGAAGCTCTGGTTCTTTGCGAACTGGAGGTCTTTTGCGTTCTGAATTGTGATGTAAGAGCCGTTTTCTGCTGTGCCGTCGAATTTAGCGCCGCCTTCTGTTACTGTAATGTTACCTGCGGAAACAACGCCGTCGTGACCTTTACCTGTAAGGTCTGTGATCTTGCCGTCTGCGAGTTTTGTGAAGTCGAGGTTAAGAACGAGTTCTTCTTTTTCAGGTTTCTGTACTTCAATACCTGTGATTTCCTGATATGTGAGAGCGCGGTTGTAGATTTTGAATTCGTCTACACAGCCGAAGAACTGCTGAATAACGTCTGCGCCGTCTTTTTCGCCTACTTTACCGCCAACGTAGATGTCCCAAGTGCTGGAAACGTCTTTTGCTGTTTCTGTAGCACCTGCTTTGCCGTCAACGTATGTGTAGATTGTGCCGTCTTTCTGAACAGCAACGAAGTGGTGCCAGTTATCATCTACAGTGGTAGAAGCAGCAGCGTTTGTGTTACCTGTTACGTTAACTTTGTTTTCGATATCGTATGTACCTGTACCGTAGTAAACTTTGCCGCCGTTAATCCACATACCGAAGTAGCTTGTGTTGTTGGGGGAGCCTTTTGTTACGGGGCAGGGCCAAGAGTTCTGGGAATAGAGTTTTTCTGTGTCTGCTTTGAACCAGAAATCGATTGTGTATTCATCTTCTGCTTTGAAGTTGAATACGTCGTTGTGTTTGATTGTGAGGTAGTCGCCAACTTCGCCTATTTCGATAGCTTCGCCCATATCGGAATCGGGGCCGTCTGCAACGTCCATATTGCCGCCGATGTAGCCGTGGTTACCGTTACCGGACATATCTTCAAAATAAGGTTTGTCGCCGTCGATAAGGTTATCGAAGGAGAAGTCGAGGTAAACCAAAAGGCTTTCGTCTTTAGGTTCTACGGGGATGGGTGTAGTTGTAGTAGCCTGTGTCGTACCGCTAGTAGTACCACCTGCTGTTGTGCCGTTTGTTGTGCCCGTTGTTTCTGTATTGCCTGTATTGCCGCAAGCAGCTACCATACAAACAACCATAACGAGTGTAAGCACAAGCGCAATGATTCTTTTCATAATTTAATTTCCTCCTGAAAAATAAAAACATTAAAACTGACGCAAAAAAGCGTAGTTTAAAATTTTTCCATATAATATTTTACACCTATTCACTGTTTTTGTCAATGGCGCATTTTCTTTTTGTGAAATACAGCAAAATAAGGTTTAATTTTTATTCAAATTATCCATATTGGATTTTGCGCAAAAGCTTTTTTGCGCGTATGCACCGAGTATAACCACAAAATAACCTATTGCGGCAAAAGCAACCTGCAAACCGAGGGATGCAAAAGTTTCTTCCGTATATACCCCATCGAGCGTAAAAATAAGCGAAGAATAGATGATATATCCCGCGCACATAACAAGCGAAGCCATAGCAGGTTCGCTTTTGGGCACGATATAAGGCTTTTTAAATTCGTTTTTGTTTTTTCTTATAATATAGATAAGCATAACCGCCAAAGCAATTACAATTCCCACGCAAACGCGCGTGAAGTTGGACATCGCAGAGTATACGTCGTATTCCCAATACTGTTCCATTACGTCTGCAGAGCTGTATGCGGAAAGGAAAAGGCTGCGCATAAAAAACATAAGCATAGGCAAAAGGCCCGAGTGGAAAAGCGCAACAACCGCGCAAATCACGGCAGAAATCACGTTTCTTTCGTAAACAGCAAAGCAAAAAGCTCCTATAATGAAGAAAATGAGCAAATCTAGCGCATAAGTGGAAACATAGAAAAATACGTTACCCAGGCCATCGAGCCCCTCGGGCAGATATTCATAATTTGCCGTGGCAAAAGAACCTATTGCCGTAAGAATACACACAAGCAACGTGGGCAGAAGAAAAAGCCCGAAAATATGATATAAAACAGAGTTCTTTTTCAAAACGTCCTCCAAAAATTTTATTCGTATAATAAGCATACCACAAACACAGGGGAAAAGAAAAGGGATTTTGTAAATTTTTTTGATTTTTATTTAAAAATGTGATAAATTCCGTTCGCTTCAGCGAACGCCTTTTACATTATCTATTCTTTGTTATCTCTTATCTAAAAAAGGACGAGAAAATCTCGTCCTTTTTTTCTTCATTATTTCGCGTAGTCTACCGCGCGGCTTTCGCGGATTACGTTTACTTTAATCTGGCCCGGATATTCAAGCTCTGCTTCAATCTTCTTAACGATTTCGCGGGCTACGACAATCATCTGGTCGTCGTTTACGTGCTCCGGTTTAACCATTATGCGGATTTCTCTGCCTGCCTGAATAGCGTAGGATTTATCGACGCCGGGGAAGCTGTTGGAAATTTCTTCGAGCTTCTGGAGGCGTTTGATGTAGTTGTCGAGGTCTTCTCTTCTCGCGCCGGGGCGTGCCGCGGAAATAGCGTCTGCCGCCGCAACGAGCACCGCTATAACAGAGCGTGCTTCCACGTCGCCGTGGTGCGCTTCGATAGCGTGAATAACCTCTTTATGTTCTTTGAATTTACGTGCGATTTCAACGCCGAGCTGAACGTGAGAACCTTCAACCTCCTGCGTGAGCGATTTACCTATATCGTGGAGAAGACCCGCGCGTTTTGCGAGCGTGCCATCGAGCCCGAGCTCGTTTGCGAGCATACCTGCGATATAAGAAACCTCAATCGAGTGAACGAGAACGTTCTGCCCATAGCTTGTACGGTATTTGAGCCTGCCGAGGAATTTTACAAGCTCGGGGTTGAGCCCGTTTACACCTGTTTCCATAGCGGCTTCTTCGCCTGCGCGTTTAATGGAAAGTTCCACTTCTTTGCGCGCTTTTTCCACGGTTTCTTCGATACGTGTGGGGTGAATACGTCCGTCGGAAATGAGTTTTTCGAGTGTAAGCCTTGCAATCTCGCGGCGAATGGGGTCGAAGCAAGAAAGCGTAATGGCTTCGGGTGTGTCGTCGATAATAAGGTCAACACCCGTGAGTGTTTCGATTTTGTGAATATTGCGCCCTTCTCTGCCGATGATTCTGCCCTTCATTTCGTCGGAAGGCAGGGGAACTACGGAAACCGTAGTTTCGGAAACCTGGTCGGATGCAAGCCTCTGAATGGCGAGCGAAATAATGTTGCGCGCTTTTTCTTCAGCGGCATCGTGAAGCTCGCTTTCGATTTGCATAAGTTTTGCGGCTGCTTCGTGCTTCGCTTCGCCCTCAATCTGGGCAACAAGCTCAGCTTTCGCCGTTTCTGCGGTGTAGCCCGAAATTTCTTCGAGGCGAGCCTGTGCGTCCGCTTTTTTCTGCAAGAGTTCTTCTTTCAGATAATCGTTGTCTTTGATTTTCTGTGCAAGCTGTTCTTCGCGTCTTTCGTAGTTTTCGAGCTTTCTGTCGAGAGTTTCCTCTTTGGCAATCGCTCTGTTTTCGAGTCTGATAACTTCCTGTCTGCGTTCTTTGTTTTCTCTTTCTGCCTCTGTTTTAGCTTTGAGTATATCCTCTTTCGCTTCAACAAGCATTTCCTTGCTCTTTGCTTCGGCTGCTACAACAGCTTCATCTACAATTTTCTTTGCGTGTTCTTCCGCAGAGGAAATCGTGGCTTCCGCACTCTTTTTACGCGCGACGTAACCGATGAGCACACCGAGAGCGAGCATAACAACGCCCACTATAACAGGAATCAAAATGTCCCATACCAAAGTTTATGACACCTCCTTTGTCTTTCTTTGTACTATTAGAGTCATTTACTTTTTATAAAAATATAAGAAATTTCAACCAAAATATTCCTATACCTTTTATATTATAAATTATATTGCCCCATAAGTCAATAAGCGTTAAAAAAATAAAACGCCTCAAAAACAAAAAAATTGACATATCACAATCTGTTTTTGCATTTTTATTGCTCAAACGGAATTTTTATATGTTTTCATCGGAGCAATCCGCATCGTCATTTAGCAAATAAACAAATAATTAAAATCAATATGAAAGCAACCACGCCTATTTTAAATAGAGCAACATTCAGTTTCTCTTTTTTCTCATATTTTTTCAGTTGTTCGCCGCTCATATTATCAAGCTCAAATTTTTTCATTTCTTCAATCGTCATTTGGCAATCGCAACAAGGGCATTTCAGCTCCTGCCAAGAAAATTCAACGTTTCCCACCAAACCGGTTCCGCGGTTAATGCTGAAATCATATTTTTCCGCCTCCTGTGATTTGGAATTGACTATTTTCTTGACAGTAATCGTTTCCATTTTTGTTTTACATTCGGGGCAAAAATGCGGCTTTTTCAAATAAAACGTACCGTTTAAAGATTTTTTCTTTCCGTGAATCATAACAGTTTCTCCTTTGATTTATCTTGAGCTACGTATTTGTGCTGAAAAAGCGTGGGGCAATTATTTATGGTCAAAATTTCTCTTCGGAAATTCATTTTCCATTTTCATCACCCATTTTGTCATAACGCAAAAAACGCGGCAAGCCGCGTTTTTTTACGAATAATTAAATTCCGCCGAAGATAAATTTGAAGAGGAAGAGGAGCGCAACGATTGTTACAGCAATATCATTCTTCTTGAATTTACCGGAGCAAAGCGTGATGATAACGTATGCAATCGCACCGATACCGATACCGTTTGCAATAGAATATGTAAGGGGCATCATAATGATTGTGAGGAAAGCCGCCGCTTTGCTGCGAAGCTCCGTCATATCGATGCTCGTTACGTTTCTGAACATAAGCACGCCAACGTAGATGAGCGCGGGAGCTGTAGCCGCCGCGGGAATGATGCTTGCAATGGGTGTGAGGAAGAGGCAGAGCGCAAAGCAGATTGCCGTTACAACGCTCGACAAGCCCGTTCTGCCGCCCGCCGCAACGCCGGATGCGGATTCAACGAACGTCGTGCAAGTGGAAGTGCCGCACATAGCGCCCGTGATTGTAGCCGTGGAGTCGCACGTCATAGCTTTGTTCATATCAATAGGGTCGCCGTGTTCATCGAGCATACCCGCTTCGGAAGCCGTGCCGTAGAGTGTGCCGATTGTATCGAACATATTAACAATGCTGAAAGAAATTATAAGAAGAATCGCACCGAAAACGCCGCCAACAATTTCCTCGGAGAAAGCGTTTTTCCAGGATTCGGGTTTGAACATAGCAAGGAAGCTGATTTCAAAGAACTCGGAGAAGGAGCCTGTGAGCGAGCCGCCTTCAAAAGAGGGGAGCTGCCACGTAGCAACGTAGTATATAACGCTCGTAGCCACAACGCCGATAAGAACGGCGCCTTTTACGTTGAGCTGAGAAAGTATTACGATTATAAAGAAACCAATGAGTGCAACAATCGCAGGGGCAATATCCTTCCATTCCGCACCGTTGATTTGAACAAATTGAACGAGCGTGCCGGGGTTATCCTGAATGATGCCTACGTTCTGGAAGCCGATGAACGCGATAAAAAGACCGATGCCGACGGGGATTGCTTTTTTAATGCAATCGGGCATAGATTTCGCAATAACTTCTCTTGCGCCCGTAAGAGAGAGAACGAGGAATATGACACCGGAAAGGAACACGATTACAAGACCTGCCTGGTAACCCGTAATGCCCTTATCCATATTTACGAAAGAAGCAAAGAAGAAGGCGTTAAGGCCGATACCGCAAGCCTGCGCATAGGGGAGGTTCGCATAGAAAGCGTAATAGAGCGTGCCGAGGATAGCGCCGAAAACGGTTGCTATGTACACAGCGTTCCAGAAAGGACCGCCCGTGGTACCCGTAATCTGGTTAGGGCCGAGCACGATGATATACGCCATCGCGAAAAAGGTTGTAAGACCCGCAACTATTTCGGTTTTTACCGAAGAGCCGCGCTCTTTGATTTTGAAAAACTTGTTCATAATTTGTTTTTTCCTTTATTATTTTTTGTATTTGGAAATACTATGTTCACAATTATAATATAAATAACAAAAAAAATCAATAAAATTTTACAAATTTAGTTCGATTATAAAACTATAATTTACCTTTTTCGGCAAAAAACTTTTTTGGGATTGATTTATAATGAATGAAATTATATAAGGATTTGCTTTTTTAAAATTCAGGACAACTCATACCCTTTCGCAAAGCTCCCCTTAAAATGAAGCCCGTTTTGCCCACACTTTATCAACTCATTCAAAAACCCCGTCGAAAATTGCAGAAAATATTGACTTATTGTCGTTTTTATTTTAAAATTATATTATACAGCATATATATAATTTTGAGGTATTGGTTTTATGGAAATAAAAAACACTACTTTGGCGGAAGAAAAGATTTTTGTGAACTTTCAGCGTTTTTCCGCACGACTTTTCAAAAAAAGCAGTACGGCAAATTTGATTTTCAATATATTCCTCGCCGCGCTTATCGCGTTTGCCGTTTTCGTTTCCGCTGTTGCGATGGTATTGGCGATAGTTACGGGCGATACAAACAGTGTGATAACTTTTGCCCTCGCCATTTTCTTTATGCTTCTTCTTTCGGCGTTCAGAGTGTACCAGAATCTTTTTTTACCAAAGATACTCTACAAAAAATCCCCGCTCAAGGGCTCGGTACATTATTACGTTTTCAGGGACGAAGAATTTTCCGTGGAAGTGAAAAGCGATAAAATCGAAACAAATGAAAATTTAAAATATTCTTCTTTAATCAAAGCATACGAAACACAAGGGGAGATGTTCCTTTTCATAAGCCCCTATCAGGCAATGGTGATTTCCAAATACGGCTTTTCGAGCGAAAACGATATAAAAGCCGTAAGAGAAAAATTGAGCTCGTTGCTCGGCAACAAATACATTACAGTAAAATAATCCAGAGGTGATATTATGAATATAAAATGCCGTCAGTTTATAGAAAATCATTTTTCAGAAATGGTGCGCGACCTCGCCGCACTCGTTGCAATTCCCAGCGTTAAGGGCGAACCGGAGGCAGGCAAGCCTTTCGGCGAAGGCCCCGCCGCCGCGCTCGATGCTATGCTCGCTCTCGCTGAAAAATACGGTTTTCACACAAAAAATCACGAAGGTTACGTTGGCACAATAGACCTTGACCCATCGCTTCCCACCACGCTCGGCATACTTTGCCACCTCGACGTTGTCCCCGCAGGCAAAAGCGGCTGGAAATCGCTGCCCTATTCCCTTTTTATAAGCGGCGGAAAAATGTATGGCAGAGGTGTTATAGATAACAAAGGCCCTGCAATCGCCGTGCTTTACGCTATGCGCGCCATAAAAGAAACGGGCTACCCCATAACGCAGAACGTGCGCCTCATTGTGGGCACAGACGAAGAAAACGGTTCTTCCGATATAGCTTATTACAAAAACAAAGAAGCGCTCCCGCCCAGAGTTTTCACACCCGACGCGGAATATCCGCTTATTAACATAGAAAAAGGCAGAATACGCGGCGAGTTTTCCACATATTCCGGCTTTGCTGTGGGTAACCGCAGTATATTAAGCGCCGCAGGCGGCACAGTTTTCAATGCCGTGCCCGAAAGTGCGTACGCAATCGTTTGCGGCTTTGACGAAGAAGAGCTCCGCACGGCATCTCTCGCATTCCCCAAGCTCGGCTTTGAATTTACAAAAGAGGCAGACGGCTGCACGAAAATCACAGCCAAAGGCGTTTCCGCACACGCTTCCCAGCCCGAAAGAGGCGTAAACGCAGTAACAGGCCTTTGCGCTTACCTCGGCTCGCTCACAACAGACGATGAAACGGCGCGTTCCTTCTCGCGCGTTTCCTCAGCATTCCCGTTCGGCGATAACAACGGCGCAGGGCTCGGCGTTGCCGAAAGCGACGAAGAAAGCGGCGCTCTCACGGCAGTCTTCAGCATTCTCGAATACCGCGACGGCGTTATAAACGGCAAATTCGATTGCCGCTTCCCCGTTTCCGATACAGCAGAAAATCTGCGCCAGAAATACGTATCCTGCTTTGCGAAATTCGGCATCCGCGTAACGGATACGCAGTGTGTTGAGGGGCATAAGGTAGACGCAGATACCGATTTTGTAAAAACACTTCTTCACATCTACGGCAAAACAGCTTCGGGCATAGCAAAACCCATCGCCATAGGCGGCGGCACGTACGTGCACGACATAGAGGGCGGCGTTGCTTTCGGCGCGGAATTTCCCGGCGAAGTGAACAATATGCACGGCGCAAACGAATGCTTCTCACTGGCAAGCTTCAAAAAGAACACCTGCATCTTCACAGAAGCAATAGAAGAGCTTTGTAAATAAGTTAATATTTAAATACGTATCCCAAAACATACACAGGTGAAATAAGTATCGAAAGTTTTATTGAAATGAAAAATATGCTTATTTAAGAAATATAAAAACCTACGGTAAAATATACCGTAGGTTTTGTTTTTATGAATTTTTATTGTATATTATCATAAGCCCTTTAAGCGCGAGCTCTTCGTCTATAATAATATCCCTTTTGCAGAGCGGAATTATAAGCTCCGCCATACCGCCCGTTGCCACCACGGTGCATTTTTCGCCAATTTCATCCTCTATGCGCTCCACAATGCCGTCTATGGCACAAGCGCTCGAATACATTATGCCGTTTTTCATACAATCCACGGTGTTCTTGCCTATCAGCTTTTTGGGTGTTTCAAAAGCTATTTTCGGTAGCTGAGAGGTGGAACGCACGAGCGCATCAGAAGAAACCGCAACGCCCGTCATAATCATACCGCCGATATAATTTTTGTGCTTATCTATAACGGAAACCGTGGTCGCCGTACCCATATCAACTATAATAAGCGGCACGGGGTAGCTGTTTATACCCGCCACTGCATCTACCACGAGGTCTGTGCCGAGCTGCGCGGGGTTATCCACAAGTATGCTCAGCCCTGTTTTGACGCCGGGGGAAACCACCGTAACGCGCACGCACGCGTATTTTTCTATGGCTCTTTTCACAACGCCGGTAATATCGGGCACAACAGAGGATATTATGGCGCCCTCCAGCATAGAAGATTCGTACCCGTGAATATGCAGCGCCATACGTATCGTGGCGGCATATTCCAAATCTGTCGCGCTGCGGTTTGTGGAAATCCTTTCTATAAAAAGAATTTTATCTTTTTTAAAGCAACCGAGTATAATATTTGTGTTACCTATATCTACGGCAAGTACCATTTTTGCGGCTTCCTTTCAAAGGTTTATTATGCTGATATTTTATCATATTTTCATATCAAATGCAACAAAAAACTCACCTTGCGGTGAGTTTTTATTTTGGTTATTGACACATATGGAAGTTTGTGCTATAATATAATTGAAATAAGGCAAGCCGATAGACGGTTAGCCCCGCAATTTTGATTTAAAGAAAATAAACCGCAACTTGGCAGGGTGGCGGTTTATTTCTTTTTTGTTATGTTATACACCAGTGTAACGATTTCTACTATCATTATCACAAATGCGAATAATGTTTCGTATGTAACCATATGCACCGCCCTCCTTTCCGGAGGGAAAAA
>JAFTOK010000137.1 GCA_017463815.1 Clostridia bacterium
CAACCTCAAAGGAAACGCGCGTACGCGTAGAGGATTTCTGGAATATCATACCCAAGGTTTTGCCTTTAAGGTAATGGTGTTCTATACCGTATTTCTTTTCATATTTAAGCTGGTCTGCAAGGTTGAGTATTTCGAGAATTTCCTTGTAGCTAAGGTCCATAAGTTTAAGCAAATGTTTCATATTTCACATACCTCTTTAATAACTTTTATAGCTTTATCAAGCTCTGCATAGCTTATATTGAGCGGAGGGAGCAAACGCACCTTTGTTTTAGCCGTGAGCAGAAGCACGCCCTTTTCCATAGCCGCCGCCACAACGTCGCCCGCTTTCTTTTCCGTTTCCACGCCGAGCATAAGCCCCATACCGGAAACGCTTTTTATTCCGCTCGCACCCGCGAGGGCATCTTTTATATATTTCGATTTCGCGCTTACGTCTGCCATAAGCTCATCTGTAAGGCGGGAAAGCACGTGGCAAGCACCTGCCGCGCAAACGGGGTTGCCGCCGAACGTACTGCCGTGAAGGCCGGGTTTGTATATATCAACCGCTTTTTCGCCGAACATAACCGCGCCTATGGGCAAGCCCGCGCCGAGGCCCTTTGCCGTAGTAACGATGTCGGGCGTAATGCCGAAGTGCATATATGCATAGAGCTCGCCTGTTCTGCCGTTGCCGCACTGAACCTCGTCATCCACCATAAGCAAGTCGTGCTTTTCGCAGAGCTCGGCGATTTTCGCAACGAAAGCCGCATCGAGCGCGTTTACACCGCCCTCGCCCTGAACAAGCTCGAACATAATGGCGCAGACCTTGTTTTCTTCCACCGTTTTTTCAAGCTCCGCACAGTCGTTTGCCGCCACGTAGAGGAAACCTTCGGGCATCGGGCAAAAATGCTCGTGGAAAACGTCCTGCCCCGTCGCCGCGAGAGTGGCGAGCGTTCTGCCGTGGAAACTGTTTTTGAGCGTTATAATATTGTAATATTCCCCGCCCTTTTTCGTAATGCCGTATTCGCGCGCGGCTTTAATAGCACATTCGTTTGCCTCCGCGCCGCTGTTGCCGAAGAAAACCTTCTTCATACCCGTGCGCGTGCAAAGCATTTCCACAAGGCGTGCGCAGGGCTCTGTGTAATAAAGGTTGGACGTGTGCTGGAATTTTCCGAGCTGTGCCGTAACCGCCGCCACCCAGCCTTCGTCTGCCATACCGAACGTGTTAACGGCGATTCCTGCGCCCATATCCACGTATTCTTTGCCGTTTTCGTCTTTGAGAGTCGCACCCTTGCCGCTCACGATTTCCACGGGGAAACGGTTATAGGTGTTTGCGACGTATTGTTTATCGAGTTCTTTCGTTGTCATCATTCTTCCTCCGAAAAGCCGTCGCCCGAAACGAGCATCGTGCCCATACCCTCGTCTGTGAGTATTTCGATAAGCAGCGAATGGGGCACTCTGCCGTCTATAACGAACACTTTCTTAACACCGCGGCGTATAGCCTCCGTGCAGCATTCCACTTTCGGTATCATACCGCCGGAAATAACGCCCTCTGTAACAAGCTCCTGCGTGTCGCTTACGTAGAGCGTGGAAATAAGCGAATCCGTATCGTCTTTGTCGCGCATAATGCCCGTAATATCCGTCATAGAAATGAGGCATTCCGCACCAAGCGCGCCCGCGATTTTTGCCGCCGCCGTGTCTGCGTTTACGTTGTAGGAGTTACCCTCTTTGTCGCACGCGACCGTAGAAACGACGGGAATATAGCCCTTATCGAGCACGTCTGTGATGATTTCGGGGTGTATTTCCGTAATTTCGCCCACATAGCCGAGCGCGGGGTCTTTCATCTGCGCTTCAAGCATTCTGCCGTCTATACCGGAAAGGCCTATTGCCTTGCCACCCTGAACGGAGAGGAGGTTTACGAGGTTTTTGTTGATTTTGCCCGCGAGCACCATCTGCACGAGCTCAACGCTTTCTTTGTCTGTAACGCGAAGACCGTTTATAAACTCCGTTTTCTTGCCCACTTTCGCGAACATATCGGTAATTTCGGGGCCGCCGCCGTGTACGAGAACCACTTTTATATCCATAAGGGAAAGAAGAACTATATCGCGCATAACGGAATCTTTAAGTTCTTCGTTTATCATCGCGTTGCCGCCGTATTTTACGACGATTATTTTGTTTTTATATTTCTGTATGTAAGGCAGCGCGTGAACAAGCACCTGTGCGCGCTGTGCATTCGTAATTTTCATTTTTATATCACCGTTTTTTATGTTTTTTAATTCTGTATTCTGCACTTTATTATGTTCTGTAGTCGCCGTTTATCTTTACGTAATCGTACGTAAGGTCGCAGCCCCACGCTTTCGCGCTCTCTTCGCCGCTTCCGAGCTCGATAAGAACCGTGATTTCCTTTTCGGAAAGCACTTCTTTTGCTTCTTCCTCGGAGAAAGGAATACCTGCGCCGCCCAGGCAGACGTCTATTCTGCCCGCCTTGCTTTCAAAGGAAACGTCGATTTTCGTAACGTCCACGTCTGCGCCGCTGTAGCCTATGGCACAAAGCACACGGCCCCAGTTTGCGTCTGCGCCGAACATCGCCGCCTTGAAAAGAGAGGAGCAAATAACGGATTTTGCCACGGTTTTCGCTATTTCTTCCGTGCGTGCACCGCTCACGGCACATTCGAGCAGCTTTGTCGCGCCCTCGCCGTCGCCCGCGATTTTACGGCAAAGGTAAACCGTAATCGTGTTGAGCGCGCGCATAAATTCCGCGTAGTCTTCGTTTTCTTCCGTTATGGTTTCGTTGCCCGCCATACCGTTTGCCAGAATGGCAACCATATCGTTTGTGGAGGTGTCGCCGTCTACGCTCACCATATTGAACGTGTTCTGTATATCGCCCGAAAGCGCCTTCTGGAGCATAGCGGGGGAAATTGCCGCGTCCGTCGTGATGAACACGAGCATCGTTGCCATATTGGGGTGAATCATACCGCTGCCCTTGGCAATGCCGCCGATGTGGCAGACCTTGCCGCCCACGGTAAATTCCACGGCGATTTCTTTGAGCACCGTGTCCGTCGTCATAATACCTTCTGCCGCGTGCACGCTTGCCTCGCAGCTCTGTGCAAGCTCGGAAACGAGCAGGGGCATACCAACCGCTATGGGGGTTATATCGAGCTTCTGACCAATCACGCCCGTGGAAGCCACGATAACGTCATTCGGGCGAACGTCTATGTTCTGCGCCACGAGCTCGCTCATCTTTTCCGCAACCTCTATGCCGTCTGCGTTGCAGGTGTTGGCGTTGCCGCTGTTGCAGATAACCGCCTGTGCCACACCGTCTGCTATATGATGTTTTGTGACTGTAAGGGGCGCGCCCTTTACAAGGTTTGTGGTGTAAACCGCCGCCGCGCTTGCGGGTACTTCGCTGTATATAAGAGCGAGGTCGCGCTTCGTTTTATTTCTGCGGATACCGCAGTGAACACCTGCCGCGGAAAAACCCTTTGCGGCGCAAACGCCGCCTTCTATGATTTTCATTTTCATTTACCTCGTTTTTATTTAAATATTCATTCCTTCGGTAAGCTCTGCGCCCATAACGATGTTGAGGCATTCTATAGCCGCACCGCAAGCGCCCTTGCCGAGGTTGTCGTATCTCGCTGTGAGAAGGATTCTTTCTTCGTTGCCGAAAACGGAAATTTCCATCGCGTCCGTGCCGCTTTTTTTGCCTGCGGAAGCAAAACCTTCTTCGTCGCCGTTTTCAACGTATTTTACCACGCCGCCCGTGTATTTTTCGGCGTAAACCTTTTTAATATCCTCTGCCGTGCCGTTTATGTCACAAGCGAAAAGGGGTATTGTAACCTCCATACCGCTGTAAAAATCGCCTACTATGGGGCAGAACACGGGTGCGTTTTCAAGCCCTGCGATTTTTGCCATTTCGGGCAAATGCTTGTGCTTCTGCGCGAGCGCATATTGGCGCGGAGCATCGAGAAGTACGTTTCTGTCCTCGCCCTCGTATTCGGCAATCATCTTTTTGCCGCCGCCGCTGTAGCCAGTGAGCGAGAAACAGGAAAGGCGCGCGTCGCCCGCGAGTATGCCGCTTTCAATAAGCGGGTAAACAAGCGCGATAAAGCCGCTTGCGTGGCAACCGGGAACGGCTATGCGTTTGGAATTTTTGATTTTCTCATAATGTTTTTCGGAAAGCTCGGGGAAACCGTATGCCCAGGCATCGTCCGTTCTGTGTGCCGTGGAGGTATCGAGAAGCACGGTGTTCTCGTTTTCCACAAGCCCCGCAGATTCAATTGCCGCCGCATCGGGCAGGCAAAGGAAAGCTATGTCCGCCTCGTTCAGCGCTTTTTTTCGCGCCGATACGTCTTTTCTCTGCTCTTCGGGCAAAGTTATAAGCTCTATATCTTCTCTTCCCGCGATTCTTCTGAATATATCCAGCCCCGTTGTGCCGGCGCTGCCATCTATAAATATTTTCTTTTTCATAAAAAACACCTTGCTTTGTTCAAATACCGTTTTCTTTCCGTGGTGTATATCGCAGGAACTTTTCCCCGATTTTACACATTTTCGTACATTATAACACGCTATGCATAAATATGCAATAGTTAAACGGCAAATTTTTAAAGTTTTTTTGATTTTTTTATCAACTTTCTTTTTCGAGTCATATATTTAGGGGTGTTTGAGATATAAATTTGACAGTTTAAGCCATTTCTCGGTCGCCGTGACTATTTATTCATTTTTTTGCATAAAAATGCTGTTTGTGCATATTCATTCTTTTGTATGCGTATTGACAGAACGCGCTTTTTGTGATATAAATTTTTATATAAGCATATAAGGAGATTTTGAATATGAAAAGCATAAAACCCGGCAGAGGCCCCTCGGGAATGGGTGCATTCTCCGCCGTTTGCGCCGCAATTTTCGGTGTTTTCTGGTGTATTGTGGCGGCGAGTATGGGCGCATTTTTTATGATACCGTTCGGCATAATTTTTATAGTCATCTGTATAGCAAACGCCGTTTACAACCACAAAAACGCCACGGGCAAAAACCGCTATTCCGAATTTGACATCGTAGACGAAAACGAAGAAGAAGACCCGCTCAACGCGCGCTACGGCGAAAAGCGCGAAACGGGCGCAAACCAAACGTACACGGGCGGCAAAAATTTCTGCCCATACTGCGGCACAAAAGCAGAAGGCGACCACAAATTCTGCGGAAACTGCGGAAAAAGATTGGAATAAGCAATACCGCTATTGAATGAAAGCTCAAAATATTTATTTTTTATAAAAATCAATTTATTATACCTTATTATTTGTTTTCTTCGTATTAAAAAAGCCTTCTCCTGCGGGAGAAGGTGGCAGCCGAAGGCTGACGGATTAGGAGTTTTTTTTATTTAGACACCTCATCCACCGCTATCGCGTTCCCCCTTCCCCCACTGGGGAAGGCTATTCAATTTTTCGCTAAATTTGCGCACCGTACGGTGCGTTTTTTCTTTGTCTTATTCTTCCAGCGCCTCCATAAAAAAGCGCACGGCAAAACGGACTCCCCTTACAAACGAATCTTCCATAGAAAGAAACACAACTTCGTTTGCCTCCTCCTCATATTTCAAAAATGCGGCGAGCTGCTTGCCGTTCAGTTCTTTTTTCAAATAAAGCTTGTTTTCATCCATCGCTCCGTACGACTCGCTCAAAAGTTTTTTGTTGGGGCCGTCGTGTTCCAGCGGTTCATATTCACAATTCCATAATTTCTGCAGTATTGTTTTCATAATAAATTCCTTTCGGTTTGAATTTATAACCCGTATTAGGGCTATGTTCAGCTAATATTATAACCCGTTTGCGGGTTATTGTCAATAGAAAGGCAATATATTATAATAAAAATATATGTTAGTAAAGCTAACTTGTACAAAGGGAGCCTATTAAGGAGAAAATATGATAATATATACAAAACTTTGGAAAACAATGAAGGACTGCGGAATATCTCAATATAAATTGCTTAACAAATACAAAATGAGCGCCGGTCAATTAGACAGATTGCGAAAAAACGGAAATGTCAGCACATATACCTTAAACACCCTATGCAAAATATTAAACTGCAAAATAGAAGATATCGCGGAATATGTTCCCGATGAAGAGTAATGAAACCACGGAGGTAAATATGAAAATATATAATTCCATAGAGGAACTCGTGGGCGGCACGCCCCTGCTCTCACTCGGCAGATACGGCGCTGCGCTCCCCGCCAAAATACTCGCAAAGCTCGAATATTTAAACCCCGCAGGTTCTGCAAAAGACAGGATAGCGGCAGAAATGATTGCTGAAGCCGAAAAAAGTGGCAGGCTCGCCGCGGGTGGCACGATTATAGAGCCCACCAGCGGCAACACCGGCATAGGTCTTGCGGCTTTGGCGGCGGCAAAGGGCTATAAAGTCATCATAACGATGCCCGAAACTATGTCGCGTGAGCGCCAACTGCTTATGAAAGCGTACGGAGCGGAGCTCGTGCTCACAGACGGTACAAAGGGTATGGCAGGCTCTATTGAAAAGGCGGAGGAGCTCGCCGCGCAAATCCCCGGCGCAATAATCGCAGGTCAGTTTGAAAACCCCGCAAACCCCGCCGCACACAGAAAGACCACAGGCCCCGAAATCTGGTCAGACACAGAGGGCAACATCGATATTTTCGTGGCGGGTGTAGGCACGGGCGGCACAATCAGCGGCACGGGCGCATACCTTAAAGAGAAGAACCCGAACGTAAAAATCGTTGCCGTAGAGCCGTACGATTCCCCCCTGCTCTCCTCGGGCAAGGCAGGCGCACACAAAATACAAGGTATCGGCGCAAACTTCGTGCCGAAAGCGCTCGACACGGGCATTTACGACGAAATCATCACCGTTAAAACGGAGGAAGCATATGCGGCGGCACGCGCGCTCGCCAGAACAGAAGGCGTGCTCGCAGGCATTTCCTCGGGCGCGGCGCTCCACGCGGCAAAACTTCTCGCCGCACGCAGCGAAAATGCGGGAAAAACCATCGTCGTTCTTCTCCCCGACACGGGCGACAGATATCTTTCCACAGACCTATTTGAATAAATATCCCCCCGTATAACGGGGGGTATTTCATTTTCGGGCATAGCCCTAAACGCTACAGGCTACGCACAAGTGCGTTTTAGATTGGCCTGCCAGCCACGCAATTATTACTTGCTACCCGTAAACGGGTTTTTATACA
>JAFTOK010000138.1 GCA_017463815.1 Clostridia bacterium
ATCAGCCAAATCGTAAAAATGATCTTTAAATATTTGTTGTATGATATTCATATTTCTATTATATCACAAACAAAAAGCACCCGCCACCCCTCATGAGTGAGGGGTAGGGGTGTTGAGGTGCGCGCTCGCGCACTTTTTTATGATATAGGTTTATTCCGTGAACGTGAATTTGATATTTGATTCAAGGCGTATGCTTGTTTCGCCGTGCGGAGTGGCAACAGTTACGTTTTGCGCCGTGGGGGAAAGCAGGCTATACGACTTTAGCTTGCCGTTTTGCCAGGTTATATCCACGGTGACGTTTCCTTTTGCCGCAAGGCCGTGTACCGAACCGTTTTGGAAATCAGAGGGCAGGGCGGGCAATATGCGTATTTTACCGCTGTCGCATTGCAAAAGCATAAGCGCGATGCCCGCACACACGCCGAAATTGCCGTCTATCTGAAACGGCGGGTGAGCGTCGAAAAGGTTCGGGTACGTTCCGCCGCCGAAGCTTACGCGGCCGTCGTCGGGAGCCTTGAATTTAAGCTGATTTTTCACAAGCTCCAGCGAGTGGTCGCCGTCGCCGAGCTTTGCCCACAGGCAAACGCGCCATCCCATACTCCAGCCCGTGCTTACGTCGCCTCGGCGCAGAAGCGTTACACGGCAAGCCTCTGCGAGCTCGGGCGTGCCTTCTGCCGTTATGCTTTCGCCGGGGTAAAGCCCGTAGAGGTGCGACATATGGCGGTGGTGAACGTCAACCTCGGCAAATTCCTTATCATATTCCAAAAGCTGACCTTCCGAGCCTATTTCGTAGGTGCAGAACGTGGGCAATTTTTTGCGCACTTCGCGCACAAATTCATCATCTATGCCCAAAACGCTTGCGGCTTTTGAAATATTGCCGAAAAGGTCTGTGAGTATGCCTTGCGTCATAGCGGTGTGCCGCGCGAGGGAAACGCGGCTTGTTTTCGTATGGTAATATGAATTTTCGGGAGAAGTGGAAGGTGTTACTATATAATGTTCGCCGTCTTTCACCATAACGTCGAGGTAAAACTCGGCGGCGCTTTTCATAATGGGGTATGCGGTATCGCGCAGGAAGGCTTTGTCGAGCGTGTATTCATAATGCTCCCACAAGTGGCGGCAAAGCCAGCCGGAAGACATATTCCAATAAGCATAGCTGAGGCAACCCGTGCGCTGTGCGCCCACGGGCGTGGCAAGCCCCCAGAGGTCTACGTTATGGTGGGCACAAAAGCCACGTGCGCGGTAGAAATCTTTTGCGGCGTTCGCACCCGTTACGCTGATTTTGCGAATCAGCTCCACAAGCGGCAAATCAAGCCCCGCAAGTCCGCACATAAGCACGGGCCAATAGTTCATTTCCGTATTGATATTTACGGTGTAGTTTGAGGACCAGGGGGCATAGAGTTGTTCATTCCAAATGCCCTGCAGGTTCGTGGCTTCGCTGCCCTCGCGCGAGGATGCGATTATAAGGTAGCGCCCGAAATTGAAGAGGAGCTCTGCAAGCCCGAGGTCGCCGCTTTTCTCCTCTGCGCGTATGCGTTCGTCTGTCATAGCGTGGTTTTCGGGAAAGCCGAGGTCAAGCTGTACGCGCCCGTAAAGCTCGCCGTGGTCTGCCACGTGGCGGGCGCGAAGCTCGGTGTAGGATTTTTCTGCCATTTTTTGAACGCGCGCCTCGCAGGGGTAGTAGTATGGCTTTGTGGGCAAAACGTCGAAGTTTATATAGCTTGTTTCTATGCAAATAACGAGCGTTATTTCCGTAGCTTGCGCCACGGTGAGGCACGTATCGTCGCTCGTTACCGTGCCGTCGCTCGCGAGCGAGCCTATTGCGGCGAATTTTATGCCTTCGCCGTCGTAAGTAAGTGGAACCGTTCCCATTGCATATAAGGGGGAAATGGACGTGGGGCATTCGCCTGTGAGATACAGGCATCTGCCAAAGGCGGTGGAGGCGCTTTTTAGCTGTGAATCTGCAGAGAATACGTAATCTGCGGGTTTTTCGGAGGTTATGTGCACCACTATGCAGTTATCGGGGTGCGAAACGAAGTATTCGCGGGCAAAACGTATGCCGTTTTGCGTGTAGCGCACGGTGGCGATGCCTTTTTGCATATCGAGCTCGCGCGCGTATTCCTCTGCCGTGCCGCCGCATTTGGCTTCTATATAGATGTTGCCGAGCGGCAGGTACGATTGCCCGAAGTCTGCCGTGAAATCCCGTTCCAAAAGCGAGGTGGCATCCTCTATTTTATCTTCCGGCACGAGTTTCTGAGCTTTTTTGTACGCCTCGTATGCTTCGGGGCGCGCTATGCGGCGCGGTTTGACCGACCAAAGCGTGTCGTGGTTAAGCGAGAGTTTTTCTTTATCCCATTTGCCATATACCATAGCGCCGACAGAGCCGTTGCCGAGCGGCAAGGCTTCCTCGAAGCAGGCGGCGGGCGCGGAATAGCGCAATTTATTTTCCATAATAATTATCCTTATGATGACGTGTTTTTATGATTGTAAATCGCCCGTTGCGCGGTTTACAAGACGTTTTAAATACGAAGTGGGTGTTACGATTTTGCCGGCGAGAATGTCGGCTTCGTTTATTTTTGCCATAAGAATTTCGCGCGCACGATAGCGCTCAAAATCGTAAACAACATAAATATTGCCGTTTTCGTCTTCCGTTACATCGGGGTACGTTACGGGCGAGCGCTCGTCGAGGAGCAAAAAGCCGCGCCAGGTTTTGCCTTCGTCCTCGGAAACCATTGCTTTCAGGTTGTTTCTGCCGTTAAAATCGTGGTGGTTTACAAGCAACATTTTTCCGCTTTTTAAGTGGCGTATGCAGAAACGCGCACAAGGGCCGCCGAGCCCGCTGTCTTTCGTGTTTTCCCAAGTTAAGCCTTTATCGTATGAAGTGGATTCACCGATGCCGTGGCGCGCACGGATGAGCATCCATACAGAGCCGTCTTTTTTCTCTATACACATATGCTCGTCGATAAGCCTGTCTTCATAGTCGCTGTGGCCGCCGAGAAAAAACGTTTTTCCCTCATCTTTGGAAATGTAGACGTTAGAGTACATCTCTTCGGGGAAGGAAAGTGTTTTTGTAGGCAGAACGGAATCTGCCGTGCGCGGCGTGTTGCAGTTTTTGTATATGGAACAGGTCATAAGCCATTCACCTGTGGAAAGCACGATGGGTTTGTTCATCATAATCCCGTTGGCTAGGCGGCGCGGCGCGGAAAACTTAGGTTCCTTTGCATCGGGCAGGTCGCAGACAGATTCCCAAACGCCTATGCGGCCGTCTAAAAAGCCGTAGCTTTGCGCCCAGTAAAGATGAAGTTTGCCTTGCGGGTCTATCCAAAGGCATTCGTCAAAGCAACGCACATTTTGCGTGGGAGGCAAAACGGCAAGCTCTGGCGCGGAAAAAGAAGCGCCGTCGTCATCGCTGTACACGAGCAAAACGTAATTTCCCGGTGCTTCCGTGGTGGTGCCGCTGTAAAATCCCACGAAAATTCTGCCGCCTTTTGTTCTTTCTATACCCGGAATCCCCTGCCACAGGCGGCGGTGGTCGTTGTAAACTCCGCTTGGGTGGTAAATAAGTGAGGCGGGCAGCAGAGCTTCCTCATAATTTCTGTATTCTGTTTGGTGCAGGTCGCTTTCTTTGTATACAGGGTAGCTTGCCATAATGTTTCCTCCTGAAAAAGAGTGGTTTTATAAATACATTATACATAAAACACGCGGTGTTTTCAAGTAGATTTACATCGGAGCTCTTTAAAGTATAATTATATTTGAAATCCCCGAAAAAACGGGGAAAATATAAAATACGGCAAAAAGGAGAAGAAAAATGGCAAGAAGAGGAGAATCTATCTACAAACGCAAGGATGGGCGCTGGGAGGCGCGTTATATCCACCATTACGAGGGCGGCAAGGCAAAATACCGTTTTATTTACGCGCACACATATGCGGAAGTAAAGGCGAAACGGGCGAGGGAGCAAAAAAATGAGGTGTGTATGTATATTCGCACGCCGAAAAACGAGGTTACTTTGGGCGAGCTTGCAAGCGTTTGGCTTGCGGAGGTGAAACTGTATGCAAAGGAATCCACCTGCGCGCAGTATTACCGTGCGGCGGAGGTTTATATAAAGCCTTATTTCGGGGAGATGCGAATCGCAAAAATCGGTGCGGAAGAACTGCTTGCTTTCAGCGAATTTCTCGTTGCCGAAGGCGGCAGGGGCGGCGCTCCGCTCGCGGCAAAGACGGCATCGGATATACTCTGCGTGCTGAAATCCATACTGAAGTACGGGCGCAGGAACGGCTACCCTTGCGCCGCACCCGAGGAAATAAAATATCCGCGCAGGGCGGCGAAAAATGTGAGTGTAATCCCGCGTGAGAAACTTAAAATAATAGAAAAGGAACTTTTTAACTCCGAGGACACGGCGAGCCTTGGAATTATTTTTACCCTTTACACGGGCGTGCGCATAGGCGAGCTTTGCGGTATGCGCTGGGGAGATATAGATTTTGCGGCGAAAACCGTCACCGTGCGGCGCACGGTGGAACGTATAGCCGACCTTTCGGGAGGCGGCGGAAAAACTAAAGTTATTGTCAGCGAACCGAAAACGGCTTGCTCGCATAGGGAAATACCTCTGCCCGATTTTCTCGTGAAGAAGCTGGAGAAAGCGGCTTTGCCGAGCGACTTTTACATAATAACAGGCACGCGGGCGCATACAGAACCGCACGGGTACTATGTAAGGTACAAAAAATTTATGCGCAAGCTGGGAATGGAAGGCTATACTTTCCACGCCCTGCGCCACACGTTTGCCACGCGATGTGTGGAGCTTGGGTTTGACACAAAATCGCTTTCGGAAATTTTGGGGCACGCCAACGTCAGCACCACTCTGGCGATATACGTACACCCCACGCTAGAGCAAAAGCGCGCGCAGATGGAACGCCTTTCGCCGCTTTTTTAGTTGAAATGATAAAAAATATTTGCGCTGTTGGAACGATACTTTTAACAGAGCATCAGTCCAACAGCGCAAGGCTTAGGATACGGCTGTATTATAAAACTTTTTCTGCTATCATTTCGTTGATTTTTTCACGCGTTGAGAGTATAAACTCTGCCGTGCGCGGATAGGAGGAGAACGTAATTTCTCCCTCGCGTTCCAAAACGGCGAGAACGGCTTCTTTGCCGCAGAGCTTTTCGCAAAGCGAAAGGGCGCGTGTGTCGCAGAGTGCTTCGTGGAACGCCACGAGGCGCAGGCTGCGGTAAGGTTTGCCACCCGGGGCAGGGTACACGGAAAAAGCGTCGCCTGCGGGGGCGAAACCGTCGCCGTCGGTTATAACGTAAGGGTTTATTTTGCGCTTTGAATACTGTGTATAGTAGAAGTTATATCCCCAATGCAAAAAGCCCGCTATATTATACTTCCAGAATTGTGTGCCGATGACTCTCGTGCGGGCGAGCGACATATCGAGAAAGCGGTTGGAAACGTCCTTGTACTGACCGCAGCAGTAATACGTCCACAAATTTTCTACGTTTGCTTTAAGGAAAGGCTCTATGCGGTCGGAAGCTGGAATGGGGCGCGCAACAATGCCTTTTTCGTAAAAATCGAAATCGGAAAGTGCATCGTAAACGGGGTAATCCGCGAGAATATCTGCAATTTTGCTTTTTACGAGCTTATATTGTTCGAGGTGGTTTATATTGGGCTCGTCGGAGATGTGGAAAATGAGCTTTTTTTCTATTCCGAGCGCTTTTGCCTCTTCGAGAAGGGCGTTAAGGAATGCGCGCAGGAATACGACGTATTCTTCGCCTGCGGCATCCGTTTCCCAACCGAATATTTTTGTGTATTTACCATCTGCCTTTGCCATAACTTTGGGCGCGTGGTATGCGCCCCACTGCGTAAAGAGGTGGGAAATTTCAAATTTTTTTGCGCCGAGCTTTTGGCAAAGAGAAATAAAGCGGCGGAATTTTTCAAAGCCGAACTTGTAGATTTTCCCGTTCTTTTCAACGTCTACGAGCTGAACTGTGGGGCGTTCGCCTCCGATGGCTGTGTCGAGCGGTGGCGTGAAGACGGGCGTGAGAATGGTGTTTATGCCGTGTTCAACCGCCATTTTAAGGTAGTTTTCTATGGCTTGCCAATGTTCCTCCGAAAATATTTCAAAGCCGTGCGCATCTGCAATGCAGTCGTAATGCACCCATTGGGCGACATCAATTTCCTGCGCGGGCAATACGGCGTCTATAACGCGGAGCGTGAATTTTTCTGTAACTTTCTCGCCGTTTTCCAAAGCGAAGCCGACGGTTACGGTGTAATCTCCCGCGGCGGTGTTTTCGGGCACTTTAACCGTGCCGTATACGGAAAAGAGAGCCCCTGCGGGGATTTGCACGGTTTCGCCCGCCTCCATAGGTATGAGCAGGTCGGGGTAGAGCCCCGCTTTTTTTCGCAGATAGTCTTCGTCATTTCTTGTGGGATAG
>JAFTOK010000139.1 GCA_017463815.1 Clostridia bacterium
AATGCTTAGAACATACCAGCCCAAGAAGCTTCAGAGACAGAAAGAACACGGCTTCAGAAAAAGAATGAGTACCGCCAACGGTCGCAAAGTTTTGAAGAGAAGACGTGCAAAAGGCAGAGCAAGACTCTCCTATTGATTTGCGATACAAGCAAATATAAAAACGCAAAGCCTGTGCATTATATCATAGGCTTTGATTTTTTATCGGGGCATATTTCCCTTTTCCGCGCGCTATCGGACGGGCTGTGCGGGCAAACACTCTATTTTTTAAGTGAGGAAACTGTGTGAAAAACATCGCCATTTCCGAAGACCACCTTTTCAGAAAGGTGTATGCAAAAGGGCAGAAAATTTTCTGCCGACATATTGCGGTATATGTATTGACCGATTACCGCGCTTCGCGCCTTGCGCGCGAAAACCCGCTTAAAACGAAGCTCAACCGTGTTGGACTCACGGTTACCAAGAAGCTCGGCAAAGCGGTGGTGCGCACGAGAACACGCAGGCTCCTGCGCGCCGCATACCAACAGCTCGAAAAAGAAAACAATATAAAGAAGGGCTTTCTCGTCGTAATAGTCGCGCGCGACGCGGCCACAACGGCAAAAACGCAGGATATATACCGCGACCTTCTCTATGCCTTCAAAAAACTCGGGCTTATAATTCGTGAAGCTGAAGAACAGAAATGAAAACACTCTGCATTTTACTTATAAAGTTTTACAGAAAATTTATCTCACCGCTCAAGCCCCCTTGCTGTCGTTTCACGCCGACCTGCTCGGCATACGCGCTGGAAGCATTCGCTGAATGGGGTTTCTTTCGCGGCTTCTTCCTTTCGCTTATGCGCATTTTAAGGTGCAACCCCTTTTGCCGCGGCGGCTATGACCCCGTGCCGGCAAACCCAAAAAAGCGAAAAAACAAAAACAGCCCCACGAATACAAAAAATTAAGGAGAAAACAATCAAATGGACGCCATACTTCAATTTTTCGGAACGATTCTTTCGTTCTTTTCCGACATCACGGGCGGTTTCTATCTCTTCGGTCTTTTCCTTTTCGCATTGCTTGTTAAGCTCATACTCGTTCCTTTTGCCATAAAACAGCAGAAAACGTCTATCAAACAGGCAAAAATGCGCCCCAAAGAGATGGCTATACGCAACAAGTACAAAGGACGTACAGACCAGAAAACACAGCAGAAAATGCAGAACGAGGTTATGGACCTCTACCAGCGCGAAGGCTACAACCCTATGGGCGGTTGCCTCCCCTTGCTCATTCAGATGCCCGTCATCCTCATTCTTTACAACGTAATCATCAACCCGCT
This sequence comes from Clostridia bacterium, assembly GCA_017463815.1. Lineage (GTDB taxonomy): Bacteria > Bacillota > Clostridia > Oscillospirales > CAG-272 > UMGS731. The sequence goes on from JAFTOK010000139.1 coordinate 1,303, forward strand.
TAAATACATCTGCGGCTGGAGCAAAGCGCAGATTTCCACTATCGCTACATCAATCGGACTTGAAAAAGCAAGCGAATTTGCAAACCGCGACATCGAGCTTATTCAGCACCTCAACGCAGCCAATGAAGGCACGGCAAACGCCGCTCTCGCAGCAGCAGAGCTCGCAGAGGTAAGCTTTGCAGACATTCCGAACTTCGCTATGGGTATTTTCGACCTTTCCGCAACTCCCGGCTGGAACATACTCATCATCGTTCCGATTCTTACGTTCGTATTCCAGTTCCTTTCTTCCAAAATCACCAGAAAGTTCACATACCAGCCTATGTCGGGCGACCAGCAGACAAACTCCACAATGAAGGTTATGGACATTGTGCTCCCCGCTATGACAACGTGGATTGCCTTCACGGTTCCCGCGGCTATCGGTATTTACTGGATGTTCAATAACATTCTCGGCGTTATTCAGACAATCATTATTCACAAGGTTATGCCCCTTCCCACTTGCACGGAAGAAGACATAAAAGCGGCGGAAAAAGAGCTTGCAGGCAAGGCATACAAGGCAAAGCATCCGCTTCCCACAGACAATCTTCCCCCCAAAAAGTCGCTCCACTACATCGACTTTGAAGACGAAGAAGTAGATGCAGACCTCGGCGAATACGAATCTATCTACGACAAAACGCCCGAAGAAAGAGAAAAAGCGGCAGAAGAGAAAGAAGAAATCTCCGAAAAGCAGAAAAAGCTCTTCGGCAAAGCAGAAATGAAAAAAGACGAGCCCCAGAAAGGCAAAAAAGACTAAAAAAGGACACTCCAAAATGAAACAGGAACTTATAAAAACAGCAAAAACCACAGAAGAAGCGGTAAAAGCAGCGGCAGAAGAATTCGGCGTTTCGGTAGACGAAGTTGAATTTGAAGTTTTGGAAGAAGCAAAAAAAGGTTTCTTCGGTATGGGTGCCGCACCCGCAAAAGTTAAAGTAACTTATATATTCAAGCCCCTCGAATCCGCAAGAAGCTTCGCAGAAACGCTCATTAAAGATATGGGGATAGAAGCAACCGTTACCATCCACGACGACGGCAACGGCGAAGCTCTCCTCACAATCTCCGGCGAAGATGCAGGCACGCTTATCGGCCACCACGGCGACACACTCGATTCCCTCCAATACCTCATCAACCTCGCAGCAAACAAGAAGGAAACGGACGAGCGCAAATACACACGCATTTCCGTAGACATCGAAAACTACCGTGAAAAACGCGAAGAAACGCTCAAGAAGCTCGCTCGCCATATGGCTGAAAAGGTTAAGAGAACGGGCAGAAACGTAGTTCTCGAACCTATGAACGCATACGAGCGCCGTATCATCCACTCCGAGGTTCAGGGGATTGACGGCGTTTCCACAAACTCTGTTGGTATGGAAGGCAACCGCCGCGTAATCCTCTTCCCCGAAGGCGGCGAAAAGCCCACGACGGCAAGACCCGAACGCAAAGGCGGCAAACGCAGAGATGGCGGCAAAAAACGCCACTCCCGCCCCGCTAAAAAAGCGGAAAATGCGGAAAAGAGCGCTGAAAGAGCGGAAAAACCCGCTGAAAAAAGCGAAAAAGACGAATATATTCCCCGTCCCCGCAGAAGCAGCGACGCTCCCCGCCCCGCACCCCGCAAAATAGAAAAAGCAAAAGACCTTGACAGCTATTTTGCGCGCCTCAAAGAATTCGGCAGCACAATCAATTCCACGGAAGAAAAGAAATAAAAATCAATATAGGCGCACCCGTCGGTGCGCCTTTTGCATAACCTTTCCCAAAGGAGAAATTCCTATGTACACAATGTTTTCAGATACAATAGCCGCCATATCCACTCCCCACGGCAAAGGCGGCGTTGCTGTAATACGCATTTCGGGCGACGACGCTTTCAAAATCGCAGAAAAATTCATCTTCCCGAAAAGCAAAAAGAGCTTCAGCGAAATAAAGGAGAACTCTGTTTTCCTCGCAGACGTAAAAAATGCGGAAGGCAAAACGCTCGATGAGTCGCTTATCACGATTTTCCGCGCACCGCGCTCCTATACGGGCGAAAACGTGGTGGAAATAAGCTGCCACGGCGGTATTTTGCTCACGCAGAACATACTTTCCGCCGCCTTTTCCGCAGGCGCCGTGCAGGCGGGCCCCGGCGAGTTTACGCGCCGTGCCTTTTCTGCGGGCAAACTTTCGCTCACAGAGGCGGAATCCGTCATCGGTATGATAGACGCGAAAACGAACGCCGCGCTTACACTCGCGCAGAGGGGTGTTTCGGGTTCGCTCACCAAAAAGACCGAAAAAATATATGGTGACATAACCGCCGTCATCGGCAACATTTACGCCATAATCGACTTTCCCGACGAAGACCTCGAACGTATGACGCACGACGGTATGGTGGAGGCGATGGACGGCATTATAGCCGAGCTTTCCGCGCTTAAAGATTCCTACCGCACAGGTCACGCCGTTTGCGAGGGTATCCCCACCGTTATCTGCGGCAAGCCCAACACGGGTAAATCTACCATACTCAACCTCCTCGCCCAGAACGAGCGCGCTATCGTAACCGACATAGCGGGCACCACGCGCGACGTTATTTCCGAAACCGTGGTTTGCGGCAGTGCGCTTTTGCGCCTTTCCGACACGGCGGGCATACGCGAAAGCGCCGACATTGTGGAGCAAATCGGCGTTGACCGCTCCAAAAAGGAAATAGAAAATTCCGAGCTTATTTTGGCTGTTTTCGACACTTCCCGCCCGTTTGACGACGAAGACGAAGAAGTGCTCGCCCTCGTGGAAAAAGCGGAGGCAGAGGGCAAAACCGTGCTCGTAGTGCTCAACAAATCCGACAAAGAGAAGCACTTCGGCGAAGAAAAATTCGCAGGCTACGACGTAATCTCCCTTTCCGCCAAGAGCGGCGACAGAGCGGCGCTTTCCGATAAAATCGAAGGCAAATTCATAAGCGGCGATATAGAAAATTCCGGCGAGGAAATACTCACGAACGCGCGCCAGTATTCCTCCGTTTGCGAATGTCTTGCCTCCGTTGTTTCCGCGAAATACGCGCTCGACCTCTACGGCGACGATATAGCGGGCACGGAGCTCGAACGCGCCGCCACGGCTATTTCCGAGCTCGACGGCAGAGAGGTAAGCGTCGACGTCGTAGATCACATTTTCCACAAATTCTGCGTGGGGAAATGATAATAAAGTGCGATAAAGTTATGCAGAAAATAAAAATTCCATAAGAGCCCGTAGTGGAGGGGCTTGCTCCTCCCGAAAATATTGATTTTAACAATAATAATCCCTCGGCAGGCCATAAAACCCTTCGAGGGATATATTTTTAATCATATACAGGCTATCCAGTTTCCAAAAGTGACCAATCATCTTTGTATTCCTGCAAAAAATCTTTTTTGCCCTGTTCCGTAAAATCTCTAATCAATGCAGATGAATTTTTGCTCACAAAATTCTCATTTTTTGAAGAACTATAGAATTCTCCGGGAGAAGGCACACTAAAATTTGCTTTGCAGCCTATTGCTGTCTTTTCGTATTCTTCATTTATTTCGTAAGCCGTTTGCCATACCTGCTCAAGCTCTGCATCACTCAACATTCTGTATTCAGCCAAGCTTAAACGAACAAATATTGTACCGTTATCCAAATATCCGCTGCCAATTTCTTCTCGAACCTTCCAATCAGGATATTTTTTGTCGAGAATATTTTTCATTACTGTATAATCATAATCCGTATCAATATAATAATAGGTTTTTGCAAACTCTCCTGCTCCAATCCCTTCATTCCATACCCATTCGGGAACACTCGCAACGTGGCAATTTACCCCGTTTATAACAGCATTCCACTCACGATAAATATAACCGTATTCATCATCGGTATCGGTATATTCCTCTGCTACGGTTGCATTCGGGTCAATAGTTCTTGCAAACGCCAATACCTAATCGTAAGTGTGATGATTTTTTGTCCACCCCTCCGGCGGGTTATAATAACAAGCCGACAAGCATAAAGCAAGCGTCAAGCATAAAAACACAGATAATATTTTTTTCATCTCTTTCCTCACCTTCTTTTTTATTTTAACATAGAGAAAATTTTAAGTCAACAACCGCGATTTGAATTTAAAAAAATCTTAAGAAGCGAGGCGCATTTTTACATTCTTGGGAAATTTTTTAGGGACGTCGAAGGTACCGTCCCCTACCGACCATATATGATTTTTTTTGCAAAATCATTCAAAAAACTTTCAAAAAACTATTGACAAACGATTCAATATGTGGTATCATACTTCAGTAATCCTAAGACAGCAGGTTGATGTAAAAGCAAAGCTTTCCTGCCGAGGAGATATGAAAATGATATTTTCTGTCTTTCTGCGCCTTGGGGTTGCGGAAAGACTTTTTGTTTTGTGCCCTATCGCACGAAAAAAGCTAAGCTTTTATTATTTAGAAAGGGTGGTGAAATAATGCCTAGCGCACAGGTTGTTGAAAAAAAGCAGCAAATAGTTAACGAACTTTCTGAAAATTTCAAGAATGCACAGGCTTGTGTAATCGTTAACTACGCAGGTATTACAGTCGAGAATGACACAGCTCTCAGAAAAGAGCTCACAGCTGCAGGAGTTAAATATTCCGTAATTAAAAACACGCTCATTAAAAGAGCTTGCGAAAATTCCGGTTATTCTGAACTCACAGGCGTTCTCGAAGGAATGACAGCCGTTGCAACAAGCGATACAGACCCCGTTGCAGCAGCAAAAATTCTCAGCAAATATGCTGAACAAATCGAAACATTCGAAATCAAAGCAGGTTTCGTTGACGGCAAAATTCTTGATAAAGACGGCGTAAACGAACTCGCAAAACTTCCTTCCAAAGAAGTTCTTATCGGCAAGGTACTCGGAAGCTTGCAGTCTTCTCTCTACAGTCTTGCTTATGTACTTCAGGCTGTTGTTGATAAAGAAAACGGCACTGAAGAAAACGCTTAAG
>JAFTOK010000140.1 GCA_017463815.1 Clostridia bacterium
CTAATTCCGTTACTTTTTCGTCCCGCAACGGCGGTTCAGATATGAGCGCAAAATATTAAGCCGAAACCTTGTTCGTAGCCCTTTGCAGAAAGCGAAAAGTTTTCGCTTTGAACCCAACCGCGTGGTTCCGAGTAATTTTTGCGGAGCGCTCGGAGCAAAAATTCCACTCGGGGAGCGGTGCTTGCCGTGGTTTTCAGCCGCACTAAGCGATAAACCTGCAAGGTTTTTATTCTTTTAGAGCTTTTCTTGTAACCAAGAAAAGCGGATATAATTATTTCAAAAATCGCGTGAAGCGATTTTTGTTCCATATTCTTTAGAAAAAGTAATTTTTGTAGAGGAAAAAAACAGCACGCATTCGGTGAGATGAATGCGTGCTTCTTTTTCGCTTGACTTACGCTTTTGCGTCGTTGAGCATCTTTGTGAATCTGCTCTTTTTTCTTGCTGCATTGTTCTTGTGGATAAAACCGTGTGCAACAGCCTGGTCGATTCTCTTAACTGTAGCTTTGTATGTTGTTTCAGCAACTTCCATATTGCCTGCGGCAACAGCAGCTTCATATTTTTTCATTGCAGTTTTGAGAGCCGATTTGAGTGCTTTGTTCTGAGCAGCTTTTGCTTCATTAACTTTAATGCGCTTCTTTGCGGATTTGATATTTGCCATTTCTTCAATACCCCCTTACATTACACGACTTGAAACAGAGCTTGCAATGAGAGGGTTGCAAACCCGTGTTCCTTATCACAATTACTTTAATACTATACCACTTTTTAAAACAAAATGCAATAGTTTTTGCAAAATTATTTTAATTTATTTTTCTTGGAACCGATTTTATTTTCCGTACCCTTTGCAAGACGAACGATATTCTCTCTATGAAGCCAAACTATCAAAACACCCATAAGAACAGAGAAGATAGATTTGAGAAGGAAAGAATACGGTACAATGTAATCAGCCGTCATAAAATAATCCTTAACGTAGAGGAAGAAGTTAAGTAACGGGAAAAGCACTGCAGCCACGATAGCCGCGAGAGAAACGTATCTTGTAAGAAGAATAATAAGAATCCAAACAATTATGCAAATGAGGAAAACTACAGGGTTGAGCACGAGCATAGTGCCCGCAGCCACAACAACGCCCTTGCCGCCTTTGAAATTGTAGTAGATAGGAAATGCGTGACCGAGCATACAGCAAAGACCTGCGATATATGCAAAACCGTCGCCGGGCATAAGGAAAAGTGCGAAAACAACGGAAACTACAGCTTTAAGCAAGTCGCCGAGAAGCGTAAGCACAGCGGCGCTCTTACCGTGTGTACGGAGCATATTTGTTGCGCCTGCGTTGCCGCTGCCGTGCGAACGAACATCGTCTTTGTATCTTTTTTTGGAAATAATAACTGCGAAATTAAGGCTGCCGAGGAGGTAAGGAACTACCACGCAAAGAACGATGCCGAGAATAAAGAGTGCGATGTGAGAATCGTATCCGATGATACCGTTTCTGATAATTTCAAACATAGTTTTATGCTCCTTTATTATTTTGTATCGTCGCCTTTTTGGCGAATTACCATTCGTATGGGTGTACCCACAAAGCCGAAAGCCTCGCGGAGCTTGTTTTCAAGGTAACGCTGGTAGGAGAAATGGAAAAGCTCCGCATCGTTAACGAAGAAAACAAATGTCGGCGGTTTAACGCCCGACTGCGTCATATAGTAAATCTTGAGCCTCTTGCCCCTGTCCGTAGGCGGCTGAACGCGCGTCTGTGCGTCTGTAAGCACGTCGTTGAGCATACCCGTGGTTATACGTTTTGCGTTTTCGTTTGCTACTGCTATGACCGTTTCGAATATCTTATTAAGACGCTGACCCGTTTTTGCGGAAACGAAAACTATGGGCGCATACGGCATAAAGGAAAGTGCGTCGCGTATATCGTCGGTAAACTTTTTAACCGTGGAATTGTCCTTTTCGACAATATCCCATTTGTTTACGACAATTACGGAAGCCTTGCCCGATTCGTGTGCAATACCCGCGATTTTCTCGTCCTGCTCCGTAATGCCCTCGTTGCCGTCTATCATAATGAGGCATACGTCGGCGCGTTCCACGGCTTCGTGCGCGCGGATAACGCTGTATTTTTCGATTTTGTCAATGACCCTACTTTTGCGGCGCATACCCGCTGTGTCTATAAGAGTGAATTTGCCGTATTCGTTCTCGAGGTGGTTGTCTATAGCGTCGCGCGTTGTGCCCGCCACATCGGAAACAATCATACGCTCTTCCCCGAGGAACTTGTTTACAATAGAGCTCTTGCCCGCATTAGGCTTACCGATAACGGCGATTTTTATGGAATCGTCGTCCTCTTCTTCGGGGTCGTCCTTGCAGGGGGAAAGCTCTAAAATTTTATCGAGTATATCGCCCGTACCCGTGCCGTGAACAGAGGAAACGGCTATGGGGTCGTCAAGACCAAGCTCGTAAAATTCATAAAAACCGAGTGGCAGGTCGCCAACGGAATCTATCTTGTTTACCGCGAGAATGATAGGCTTTTTGCTTCTTTTGAGCATATTCGCTATCTCTC
>JAFTOK010000141.1 GCA_017463815.1 Clostridia bacterium
CTTCTCGACCTCGGTGCGACGGACGAGCAGTTCGATTCCCCCACGCTTTGGTGCTCCGGCAGAGCGGGCACGGCGTCCCTTTCCCCCGATGAACCCGGTGTGGACCTCCAGCCCCTCTTTGATACAATCCTCGAATACATTCCCGCACCCGAAGGCGATGACGAAGGCCCCCTTCAGATGCTCGTTTCCTCCATCGACTACAACGATTACGTTGGCAGAATCGGTATAGGCAGAATCGAACGCGGTTCTATCAAACAGAACCAGGACGCTATGATTTGCAACTACTTCAAGCCCGACGTAGCTCCCGTTAAAACAAAAATCGTAAGCATCAGCCAAATCGACGGTTTGCGCCGCGTGCCCGTTACAGAAGCAAGAATGGGCGACATTATCTGTTTCTCCGGCGCGGAAACAATTTCTATCGGTGATACGATTACGGCGGTAGACGCGGTGGAACCCATAGAGTTCCTCAAAGTCGGCGAACCCACGATGGAAATGACGTTCTCCGTTAACGACAGCCCCTTTGCAGGGCAGGACGGCAAATTCGTAACTTCCCGCCAGCTCCGCGAAAGACTTTACAAAGAGCTCCTTAAAGACGTTTCTCTCCGCGTGGAAGACGGCGACACGACAGACTCCTTTATAGTTTCCGGCCGCGGCGAAATGCACCTTTCCATTCTCGTTGAAAATATGCGCCGCGAAGGCTATGAGCTCTGCGTAAGCACGCCCCGCGTACTTTACAAGGATATAGACGGCAAAACTTGCGAACCTATCGAAAATGTTGAAGTTGAAGTTCCTCAGGACTACTGCGGCACGGTTATGGAAAAACTCGGCGCGCGCAAAGGTGACCTTATAAATATGACACCCCGCGGCGACAGAATGCACCTCCAGTTCCGCATACCCACACGTTGCCTCTTCGGCTACAGAAGCGAATTTATGACAGATACGCACGGCGAGGGTATAATCAGCTCTGTGTTCGATTGCTACGAGCCCTACAGAGGCGAAATTACACGCCGCTACACAGGTTCTCTCGTTGCGAGCGAAGCGGGTGTTTCCACTTCCTATGGTGTATTTAACTCTCAGGACAGAGGCGTTATGTTCATCAGCAGCCAGTGCCCTGTATACGAGGGTATGATTGTAGGCGAAAACCCGAAAATGGGCGATATTGCCGTTAACGTATGCAAAGAAAAACACCTTACTGCCATCCGTTCTACAGGTGCGGACGAAGCGCTCCGCCTTGTTCCCCCGAGAATAATGAGCCTTGAAGAAGCGATTGAATTCATTGCAGACGACGAACTTATAGAGGTTACACCCCACAACATTCGTTTGCGCAAGAGAATTCTTTCCAACGATATGCGCTACAAGCTTGCAGGCAAGCTCAAAAAAGAAGGAAAATAATTGAAAGGGAAGAGTTTTATGGAAGAAAAATTTTCCAGAACGGCTCTCCTCCTCGGTGAAAACGGCGTAGAACGGCTTAAAAACAGCCGTGTCGCCGTTTTCGGCGTTGGAGGGGTGGGTTCTTTTACGGTAGAAGCACTGGCAAGGCTCGGTATAGGACACATCACGCTCGTTGACCCGGATAAAGTAGTGCTCTCCAACCTCAACCGCCAGCTCGTGGCGCTTCATTCCACGCTTGGTATGTACAAGGTCGACGTGGCGAAGGCGCGTATTTTGGATATAAACCCCGAAGCAGAGGTAGAGGTGCTTAAAATGTTCTATCTGCCCGAAAACGCAGATGAATTTGACGTTTCGCGCTTTGATTGTATCGTAGATGCTATAGACACGGTTTCGGCAAAGCTCGAACTGATTGTACGCGCAAAAAAAGCGGGCGTACACATCGTAAGTTCTATGGGCACGGGGAACAAACTGCACCCGGAAATGTTGGAAATATCGGATATTTCCAAAACGAGCGTTTGTCCCCTTGCAAGAGTTATGCGCAGGGAATTGCGCGCCCGCGGGATAGAGCACCTCGACGTGGTTTATTCCAAGGAAGAAGCGATGAAACCGCGCGAGGACATTTTCCTTGAAAGCGGAAAAAAGACGGTGGGAAGCGTTTCTTTCGTTCCAAGTGCGGCGGGAATTTTGCTTGCGAGCAGGGTTTGTGAGCTTATTTTGAGCGAATAAATTTCTGTTATTGTGAAAAACTAACAAAAGCATTGTGAGTTATTATGGTTTTATGTAGAATTACTCAAAAAAGGTTGACTTTTTCAGCTTTTTTTGGTATTATATAGTTAAAAGCATACACACAAATTTTTTTATGAAAGGCTTGAATGTTATGAAAAAAATCATCTCCTTACTCCTCATTTTCGTTCTCGCTTGCGCAATGCTTGTTTCTTGCGGCGAGCCCGAAAACCCTGTAGACCCCGATGCTATTTTGAACATCGACCCCAATCTTCCCGTAGAAGAAGGCTTCGGTCTTGATGGCAAAACACCCACAGAACTTACAAACTTCAAATACAAAGAGCTCAGCGATGGCACTGTTGCTATAACAGGTTGCTACATCGACAAAATGAACACTCTTTCCGAAGTTGTTGTTCCTGCTGTTATCGATGGCAAAAAAGTTTCCACAATCGGTGAATCTGCATTCGCTAACCTCAATAATGTTACATCCATCGTTATCGGCGACTATGTTACGGAAATTCAGGCATACGCTTTCCGTGACTGCACAAAAATTGCTACAATCAAACTTCCCGCATACGTTAAAACAATTGGCGAAGGTGCTTTCTCCGGTTGCAGCGGTCTCGGTAAAATAGACTTCATCCCTATGTCTGTTGAAACCCTCGGCGCACGTGTATTTGAAAACTGCACAGGTCTCACTTCCGTTGTTATCCCTAATAGCGTAAGCAAAGTTGGCGGCTACACATTCGTAGGTTGCGGCAATATCATTGACGTAACATTCTCCAAGAGAATGACAGAAATCCCCGAAAGAATGTTTATGGGTTGCAAAACTCTCCTTAACACAGCCGGTGTTGAAGGTATCGTTCTTCCCGAAGGTATCACATCTATCGGTCAGTACGCATTCTTTGAATGCCAGGCAATCGCTTCCGTTACAATTCCCGAAGGCGTTACAAAAATCGGCAAAAACGCATTCGACACTTGCAGACGTTTGGAATCCGTTACAATCCCCAGCACGGTTACTTCCATCGGCGAAAAAGCTTTCAATACTTGCAATAAACTTGCAGAAGTTACATTCCTTTGCGGCAAAGACGCTAAAATCGGCGCTAACCTCTTCACAGACTCCAAGAAGATTGTAACATTCAATGTAAAAGCAGGCACTTCTGCTGAGACATACTGCAAAGATTGGGAAGCAACTATTAAAGCTGATTCCAAGCTTGACAAGAGCTATGAAGACTTTGTTATAAATGTAACAGAATAAGTTAAAAAATTTAACTAAAAAAATCCTCCGAATTTCGGAGGATTTTTTTTAATCAGTTAAGTTTAGAGGTTATTATGAGAAGCAGGCCGCTTTCAAGCGTTATTTCCGCTTGTTCGGCGGTTATTTCGTTGCTGAGCCCGAGGGGAAAACGGTTTGTGAGCGTGCCGCCCGAAAGCGGATATTTCACGCCCGATATGCTTATACCGCTCGCTTCGGTGTCGTAGGAAAAGAGGGAAAGGGAATGCCCGCTTTTACGCGGCAAGGTTATTTTACCCTGTGACATAAGGAATACTTCGTTTTCGCCGTCGGCAAGGGTTATATCCAGTCCGTGTGCCTTGCCGTATGCGAGCATTTGTATGTTGGCAAAAGTATGGTCCAGCCTGCCGCTTATGCCGCCTATGACGGATATTTTTTTGTATCCGCGTGCCGCTGCCTCTTTTACGCAGAGCATACTGTCTGCGTCGTCCTTTTCCACGGGAAAGCGTATAACCTCTGTGCCCTGCGGAAAATCTACGGGCGCGCCCGTATAAAAATCCCCGATTATAAGATTTGGTATTAAATTTTCTTCAATCGCGCGCGCGAAGGAATTGTCTGCGCAGATAATAAAATCTTCTGCAGAAAATTCTGCTGCGTCTTTAATTTTTCCGTGGAGGCAAGGGGTTATAATTACTGCTTTCATAAAATTAAATCAATCTTTCTTGAAATTTTGCAAAGATTTGTGAACGATAATGAGCGCCACGGCACCTACGAGCGCTACAGCCGTTACTATAATTACTGCGAGCCAATTTATGCTCGAAACGTAGGCGAGGGTAAATTCACCCGTTTCAGCATCCTGAAGCTTTTCGAAAATTTCCGCAACGTCGAAGATTACGGCGCCGCAAACGAGAAGCCCTGCGACAGGTTTTGCCCAAGCCGCGCCGCCCGCCATTTTTTCCATAACTATGCGTTTGGGGCTTGCGGGGCGAAAATCTATAACAGAACCGATATAGAGCGAGGCAACCACGAGAACGATTGTTTCGGGGAGCATATACGTCGCGTTATAAACGAAGGAATATGCGAGTGCTGCCGCCGTGGGAATGGAAATGCCTGCCCAAACCGTAGCGCCCGAAATAACGTGGCATATGTAACGGAGCACACAAACGAGCACCGCGCCCGCTGTGAGCGCCGCCGCCTGGTTGGGAATAGCCTTGCGGAACACGCCCGCAAAACCGATTACCGCGAACGCGACGATGTAATCGAGCATAATGATTGCCACCGCGCTTTGCCACGACGTGGCATAAGAGAGTGCGGAAAGCCCGAGAACGAGCTGGAGCGCGGCGTGCACCGTGCCGGCGAAAAGCCCCGTTTTAAGCCCGTAGCGATATGCAATTATAGCTATGGGAAGGGCAGATGCGATTGTTACGGAGCCGCCGTACGGCATTTCCGCGATTTTGAGAATGCTGAGCACCGTGGCGAGCGCAATCATTATGGCGCTTTCCGTGAGCACTCTTGCTTTTGTGTTTTTCATCTTTGGAAAAACCTCCTGTAAATATAAGATTACCGCACCGAAAAAATCCGTGCGGTAATTATATAAACAAGAAAAATCTCTCCACTTAGTTTGTGGAAAAGTCATATAATCTTCCTACGCCGGTATTATCCGTTTCAGGTTAAAGGGTCCTCGGAAAAATATCCTCATCTCAGCCGACTATTTTATCAGCACCCCCGACTATTCAGTTGCGGTTGTATATATAATAATATAAAATAAGCGTTTTGTCAAGATTATTTATCAATTTTCGGCAAAACCGTCATACGCAGTTTGCAAGCGCCGTATGGGTAAAGCGTAACACGCTCTATTTGAGGAGAGAGTTTCATACGCGATTTTGCGGGCAAACGCGGTGTAAGCGCCACGGGGTTTTCGAATTCTATTGTTTTGGGCTCATATTTCCAGCTTATGCCGCGCAGTTTTTTTGTGCGGCGCAGATGCCAATTTTCCACCTCGCGGCACGAAACCGTGATGCTGGGCAGATTTTCGCGCAAATCCCATTTTGTGCCCGTACCTTGCAAAAACTGCGGCGCACCGTCGCCCACGACAGCGTAGTTCCACTTTTGGTCTGCGTACATTTTATAGGTTGGGAAGTCGGCGTCGCCGCTTTTTTTACGCTTGCCAAACATACCGAGCGAGTATACGAGCGGCCCGCGCTCGAAATAAACGCCTCCGTGGTTTTCCTTTTGAACTGTTTTTGCGGAAAATTCAATGCTTATTTCCACGTCTTCCGTCACGTTAAAGAGCATAAAACCGTTCTTTATAACGCCTTGATTTTCCGCCTTCTCTATAGTTATACCTTTTTGGCGTATCGCGCCACCTATTCCGTTGCTCCATTCGGGCACGCGCAGGCGGAGCAGCAGAGGGGCTTCTGTTTTTATTTCAAAATCAATTTTTAAATCGAAGGGGTAGTTTGTCTTTTCCGTAACCGAAAATGCTTTGCCGTCTATTTCGCCGCTGAACTCGCACGGGCCGTACATTCTCGCCGTGACGCAGTTTTCTTCGAGCGACCACATCGAAAGCGCGAAATTGGGCATAATGCGGTTTACGTTGCCCGGGCAGCAAGCCGTGAACGGCATTGGCGAATACGCCATAGATTTTCCTCCCATATCGTAGCGGCAATGGGAGGAAGTTTCGTCTAAAACGATTTGGTTTGCGCAGGAGAAATACTGAAGTGCGCGGAAATCTTCCGTTACAGAGCCTATGCCCGCATTGAAAATACATTTTTCAATCATATCGGAATATTTTGTATCGTCGCAGATTTCCGCAAGGTAATGCAGCGACCAAGTCATATCCGCTATGTCGCACGTTTCGTAAGTTTCGTCGTAGCGGTTGTTTAGCATATACTCCGAGGAGGAGTTGCATCCGCAGGGAAGCATATAAAGGCGAAGGATTTTTTCATATGCCTTCACGGAATCTTCAAGGTAGCGTTTTTCGCCCGTGCAGGAGTAGAGAAGCGCGCCGAGTTTTGCATATTCGTTATACGTAACGCCGTGTATATGAGCCTTTGCCGTTACGCGCGAAAGCGTGTTCTGTACATCGTTATTTTTGCCTTTTTCATAGGATTTTACCGCGAGCTCAAGCAATTTTTCTTCGCCGTTTATTTTATAAAGCAAAATCATTATTTCTGCGTTGAATAGGTTTCTTATTTTGCTGTAGTCCGTAGGAGAGGAAAGATAATGCTTTGTGAGCGCTTCTATAATTTTTTTATCCTTATTATATGAATAAAGCGCAAGACAGGCGCGGAAAAATATTACTTGAGGCCAATATTCGCAGTCATCTGCGCTTTCTTTCATTCTTTCGTGGCCGATGGAGCCATTTTCATCCGCCGCATCGAGCGCGGGGTATATCATATCTGCCGCTTTTGCAAGCATTTCGCTGTCGCCGAGCAGAATGGCCGTGCGCACGTAACCATCTATGTGATACGCCGTTTGCTCAAAAGGCCACCAGAAGCGGCTGTTTTCGTTTCTGGGCTCTGCTTCTCCCCAAAATCTGCGGTCAAAGGGGTAGCCGGCTTTTTCCATATGCCCTGTAAGGCCTTGCTTTTGTGTGACTAAATATTCACGAAGCCAGCCGAGCGGTTTGTTTTTTGCAAGTTTCATATTTTCCCTCCGAAAGTGAACGAAAAGTTCTTTTTCTATTTCTATATTATATAATAATATGGGTAATATTGCAATAGCGGAAGAAAATTTGGCATTTTTTCGCGTTTTTTTGAATGTTTTGCGCGATTTTTGGCAAACAATTTGCCAAAGTGATTGAAATTCACAATTTATTAACAAAAAAATGGGCAAAAAGTCTTGACAAATCGGCGTTTTAGTGGTAAATTCTTTATAGAAGTTAGCACTTGAACCTTTTGAGTGCTAAAAAGTGCAGGTGATAAAATGTCCGGAGAACTTATTTACGGCGGTCCTCTTTCCGAGAGAAAAAAACGAATACTTCGTTCCATAATAGATGCTCATATTGCTCTGGGCGAGCCTATCGGTTCCAAATACCTTGTCACTTCTGCGGAAATTCCTTTTTCCTCTGCGACCATACGCAACGAAATGGCAGAGCTTACGGAAATGGGATATCTTGAACAGCCGCACACCTCCGCGGGGCGCGTGCCCACACAGCTCGGCTACCGCTTCTACGTAGATTCGCTTATGGAAAGCTACAAGCTCACAGCCACGGAAATTGTGGCGCTCAATAATATGCTAAAAAGCAAAATCGGTGAGCTTGATACGATTATACAAAGCGCCTCCAAGCTGGTGGCAAACCTTACAAACTATACCTCGGTTGCCATAAAGGCGAGCGAAAGGGAAACGGTGCGTGCGTTTTCGCATATGGTGCTTGACGAGCACAATTTCCTTATGGTTATGAAAATGAGCGGCGAAAACGTGAAGACCAAGCAGGTGCACACGGACATCGTGCTCGACGAAAACAACGTTTCGCGCCTTATGATGTTGTTCAACGCATATTGCGTAAACGTGACGCCCGATGACATAACGTATTCCACAATCGTGAAAATGGAAAGCGCGATGGGCAGCGCGGCGGCGCTTGTATCCCCCGCAGTCAAAGCTTTCTACGATGCGGTGGCAACGTCTACAGATTCCAACGTGAAGTTCGAGGGCGTGAACAAGCTGCTTGAATACCCCGAGTTTTCGAGCGTGGACCAGCTTAAAAGAGTGTTCTCTATGATAGAGAACAAGGAAGATTTTCTCGATATGCTTTCAAACTCCGACAGGGACAAAATCAACGTCTTTATCGGCGACGAGGAAAAACGCTTCGCTTCAAATTCCGCGTTCATCTTCCGCCCGCTCACCGTAGACGGCAAAGTAATAGGTGCTATCGGCGTTTTCGGCCCGAGCCGAATGGATTATTCCAAGGTGATTTCCACGGTGGAATATTTAACGCAGAAAATAACAGGTATAATAGAAGGAAGGGCGCTACCCGAACCGGGTGACGAATAGCCCAACCGATTTAATATTGAAAGGAAACCTATAATGGACGAAAAAGTAAAAGAAGTTCCCGAAACGGAACTTGAAAAGGAAGAAACAACTTCCGAAGAAACGGCAAGCGAAAATGCGGAAACGAAAAAACTTTCCGAAGAGCTTGAAGAAACAAAGAGAAAATACCTTGTAATGCTCGCGGAATACGATAACTTCCGCAAAAGAGCGCAGAAAGAACGCGAAAACGCATACGGCGATGCTTATGCGGACGCTCTCACGGCGCTTCTTCCCGTGTTCGACAATCTCGAACGTGCAAGCACGTTTGCGGGCGGCGATGGTATGGCAGAGGGCATTACGATGATAATTCATCAGTTTGAAAACGCGCTCAAAAATATGGGTGTGGAAGCATACGGTGCCGTGGGCGATGAATTCGACCCCAATTTGCACAACGCGATTATGCAGGAAGAAAACGAGGAATTCGGCGAAAACGCTATTTCCGAGGTTTTCCAGAAAGGCTATAAGCGAGGCGAAAAAATTATCCGTTTTGCAATGGTAAAGGTTGCAAACTGCGGTTAATGAGAACATAGTAGCATAAGTTAACAAAATCAATCATAAACATATAAAATAATTTCAGAAAACAGATTTTTTTACGGAGGATATATATTATGGGAAAAATCATTGGTATCGACCTTGGTACAACAAACTCTTGCGTGGCAGTATTTGAAGGCGGTGAACCTTCTGTTATCACAAACCCCGAAGGTGCGAGAACAACGCCTTCCGTTGTAGCTTTCAACAAAGCCGGCGAACGCCTTGTTGGTCAGGTTGCTAAAAGACAGAGCATCACAAACCCCACAAAAACAATTATGAGTATCAAACGCCATATGGGTTCCGACTACAAAGTTGAAATCGACGGCAAAAAATACACACCCCAGGAAATTTCCGCTATGATTCTTCAGAAGCTCAAAGCAGACGCGGAAGCTTACCTCGGCACAAGCGTAACACAGGCTGTGATTACGGTTCCCGCATACTTCTCTGACTCTCAGCGTCAGGCAACAAAAGATGCAGGTAAAATCGCAGGCCTCGAAGTTATGCGTATCATCAACGAGCCCACAGCGGCAGCACTCGCTTACGGCGTAGACAAAGACGAAATCGACCAGAAGGTTATGATTTTCGACCTTGGCGGCGGTACGTTCGACGTTTCCATTCTCGAAATTTCCGACGGCGTGTTTGAAGTTCTCGCTACAAACGGTAACACAATGCTCGGCGGCGACGACTTCGACAACAGAGTAATCGACTGGATTGCAGACACGTTCAAGAAAGAAGAAGGCATAGACCTCAGAAACGACAAATCCGCGCTCCAGCGCCTTAAAGAAGCCGCAGAAAAAGCTAAAATCGAGCTTTCCGGTATGACAAGCGCAAACATCAACCTCCCCTTCATCACGGCAGACGCAACAGGCCCGAAACACTTCGATGCAACGCTCACACGCGCTGAATTCGACAGAATCACGGCAGACCTTGTTGCCGCTACACTCGAACCCTGCCGCAAAGCGCTTTCCGACGCAGGCCTTTCCATTTCCGAAATCGACAAAGTGCTCCTCGTAGGCGGTTCCACAAGAATCCCCGCTGTTCAGGAAGCTGTTAAGAAGTTCACGGGCAAAGAACCCTTCAAGGGCATCAACCCCGACGAATGCGTTGCAATCGGCGCGGCTATCCAGGGCGGCGTTCTCGGCGGCGAAGTTAAAGACCTTCTCCTTCTCGACGTAACACCTCTTTCTCTCGGTATCGAAACACTCGGCGGCGTTTGCACAAAGATTATCGAACGCAACACGACAATCCCCGTTAAGAAATCTCAGATTTTCTCCACGGCTGTTGATAACCAGCCCTCTGTTGAAATCCACGTTCTTCAGGGCGAACGCGAGCTCGCAAGCGCAAACACAACGCTCGGCAGATTCTCTCTCGACGGCATTATGCCCGCACGCCGCGGTGTGCCCCAGATTGAAGTTACTTTCGACATTGACGCAAACGGTATCGTAAACGTAACGGCGAAAGACAACGGCACGGGCAAAGAACAGCACGTTACAATCACTTCCTCCACGAATATGAGCAAGGAAGACATCGACCGCGCTGTTAAAGACGCTGAAAAATTTGCAGACGAAGACAGAAAAGTTAAAGAAGCTGTAGATACGAAGAATGAAGCGGAAGCACTCCTTTACCAGAGCGAAAAAACGCTCGAAGAAATGGGCGATAAAGTAGACGCAGAAGACAAAGCTAAAGCACAGGCTGAAGCAGACAAACTCCGCGAAGCGCTCAAATCCGACAACACGGAAACAATCAAAGCGGCGATTGAAGCCTTCAAAAAGGTTTACTACGAAATCGCAGAAAAGCTCTACAAAGCAAATGCACCTCAGGGTGATATGGGCGGCGCACAGGGCGCAGACGGCTACCAGAACGAAGACGGCAGCTTCAACGCAGATTTCACAGAAAAGAAATAAAAAATTAAAACGAGGGCGGGCGCTTTTGTCCGCCCTTTAATGAAGTTTTACAGAAGTTATAGGACGGAGAATACACATAATGAAAGATTGCTATGAAGTCCTCGGTGTGGAAAAAAGCGCGAGCGATGCGGAAATAAAATCCGCCTACAGAAAGCTTGCGAAAAAATACCACCCCGATATGAACCCTGATAACAAAGAGGCAGAAGA
>JAFTOK010000142.1 GCA_017463815.1 Clostridia bacterium
ACACTATTTTTCAAACAACGGGCTATGAAGCTATTTGTAAGATTATAAACTTCTTTTCCAAAGGAGAAATACGGTATTACGATAAAAAGGATATCTACAATCACATATTAAAGGTAAGTGTGTGCTACTGCAACGATGGTCGAAAAGATATATTTGATATAATATGCGGAGCGCTGGAGTCTTCTGCAAAAAAATATTGCCGCGATTTTGAGGATATTTGCTTTGAATTTTTCTCTGAAACGGGTACTGTGCGCGATGCTCTTGAAAGGCTAGAGCTTTTTTACCGAAACAACGGAAACGATTACGTTATACTCTTTCTTATAGAAAATCTGTTAAGGAAGGCGGGATACAGCGAGCTACAGGCTTTATATGCCGAGGATAAGTCGCGATATTCAGCGCTGATGATAGCCATTACGAATAGTATGGACGTTGCGAACCCCGCATATAGGGAAAATACCGAGCTTTTAAAAGCCGACGGAATAACTCTGCCGCCGCCACGCGTGCGCATTGATTATGAAGCTGAACGCAAAAAAGGAGAGGCGATTTATTTCGACAGCCTCTTTGATAAAAACGAATATGCCCAATTACTGCAAGAGATGTTGGAGTTTATAAAGAAACCGGAAATAACGTTCGATAAATTCGATGGTTGTTTTTCTTGGTCCGATTTCGGCGGTTGCGCGCGTGAGCAAGCCCTTTTTAACGTGGCCCGGGATATAAGCCATTTTGAAGCCGGTAACAAGAAGGTGAAAGATTTTCTTTCTTTACTCCGCGATTGGGAAGAATACGCTATTTTCAAAACATATCGTGTTTTGGAAACCACCGATATTGAACCTTCTGAATCGCAACGAGAATATATAGAGAATTATTTCCGCAGGGAAATTGGCTCTATCGATTTTGAAAACGCGATAAAAGAGGAGGATGGAAGCATATCCTATTCACAGCACTTGGCTGTGACGGTTTTTCTCTCTGAAAAACTGAATATCGCATACGACAAAGAGATTTACCTGAAAATGCTATCGCTGCCCACTTTCGTATTTGACCGCGGCAATGGGGACAACGAAAGTTTTTCGGAATACGTAACTTCTCATTTGACGGAAATTGAAATCAAGAATAGGGTGTTTAAGAATATGTGCGAGCGAAAGCTGTGCAATTATTCGGCAAGGACACATTTGCGTTATTGCAAAGAAAATCATCTTGCAGGTGTGGCGGAATATGTGGAATTCATCTGTGAAAGCAAAGCATACGATGAATGGACAAAGCGCCGCGCGTTGGAATACTTGCTGGAAATGAAAGGCGTTGATTACGTTTACGACAAGTATCTTTACATAGAGGACAACTCATTATTTGAAGACATTGTGGAGCTGACTTGGCAGAAAAAAAGCGAAAAACTCAAAAGCAGACTTGAAGAAAAAAGCCGTGATGCCAAAGACGGCACGAAGTATCTGAAAATTTTGATTGCAATGCGTAGTAAATATGCTTTGCAGAGATACTACGAAATTGCAAAAGAGAAAAACGCTATACCTGATTATTCCAAAGCCGATGGCTATATGCCTCTTACCGAAAGCATTGCTCTTGCCGATGAGCTTGAACTATTGCCAGAGCTTGAAAAACTACAAAAACTGCTTTTTACCGAAGGATTTAAAGATAAAGACGCTTTTGGCCTTCGCAATGCTCTGCACAAGGCTTTTCAAAATATGGCGGGGAAACATTACGATGAAGTTTTTGCATATTTTGAAACGTGCCTCCAAAATTCCGAGCTGACTATGGAGGAACAAAGCTTCTGCAATTCGATTTTGCAGGATATTTCGGCGGCAAATAACTTATCCGAGGATAAGCCGTGGAAAATAAGGGAAGTGATTATGTTTTTCAGGGCTGCGGAATAAATATATTCTTGTCGGAGTTATCACAGAAAAAATCACAGATTGATAATCTGTGATTTTTTCTGTATATTTTTATCATCAGATAGAATACGGAATTGTATTCAGAAAACTTTTCTGAAAAAACGCAAAACCTATTGACAAGATAGGTTTAGAATGTTACAATAAAACCGACTCGATAAATAGGCTATAACAAAAAATAAAATTCAAAATATTATGTCCGAAGAACCTATTTATTGTGCCAAAAAGTACATCGAGAAAATACAGAGGTAGGTAAAATGAAAGCTCTTATTGCAATGAGCGGAGGTGTGGATTCCTCTTTGGCGGCGAAACTGATGAGCGACAATGGTTTTGAATGTATCGGGTGCACGATGAAACTCTACAATAACGAGGACGCGGGCATAGAACGCTCGCGTACCTGTTGTTCGCTTGACGATGTGGAGGACGCGAGAAGTGTGGCATACAAGCTGGGTATGCCGTTTTATGTCTTTAATTTCTCAGAAGATTTCCGCAATACCGTAATTCGCAAATTTATTGAAAGTTACAAAAAAGGAATAACGCCGAACCCTTGTATCGATTGCAATCGGCATATGAAATTCGACAAATTGTACGAACGCGCGCGCACATTGGGGTGTGATTACATCGTTACGGGCCACTATGCAAGAATTGAAAAAGAGGGCGGAAAATATGTGTTGAAAAAAGCGCTTGATGAAAGCAAAGACCAAAGCTATGTGCTTTATTCTTTGACCCAAGAACAGCTCGCACATACGCTTTTTCCTCTCGGTATGCTTAGAAAAACCGATGTTCGCGCCATTGCCGAGCAGAGTGGTTTTGTAAACGCTGCAAAGCCAGACAGCCAGGATATTTGCTTTGTGCCGAACGGCGACTATACCCAAGTAATCAAGCTGAACAGCGAAAAAGAGTTTACTACAGGCAATTTTGTGGATGCCCGAGGAAATATTCTCGGCAAACATAAGGGAATTATTCATTATACCTTGGGGCAGAGAAAGGGTCTTGGTATTTCAAGCTCTGCGCCGCTGTACGTTTGCAAAATCTGCCCCGAAAGCGGCGATATCGTTCTCGGAAATGGCGAAGATTTGCTCGGCAAAGAGGCAAATGTTGGAGATTTTAGCTGGATTGGCGGCGAAATGCCGAAAGGCACGTTTCGTTGTAAAGCAAAAATACGTTATCGCCAGCCGGAACAGTGGGCTACAGCTACAACAATGGGCGAAAACAATGTGCATATCACCTTCGACGAGCCCCAACGGGCGATAACTCCCGGGCAAGCGGCTGTGCTTTACGACGGCGAAACGGTGCTTGGCGGCGGAGTAATATCATTATGACAACATAACAGCTCCGCTATTGTTATCCATCATATCAAAAACAAGGTCGTTTAATAAAGCATCGAAGTTTCTGTATGTATTTCCACAATCGCTCACAAACTCTGAAGGAGCGGCAGGGGCGTAACATTGACAAATGACGGAAAGGAATTTTTACTCGGTAGATTATATTTTATTCCAATCGATTTTTCTGTTTTTGAAATAATACTCCTTATCGTGTTCGTTTACTTCGCGCAGCACTTTACAGGGGTTGCCTACCGCGACAACGTTGTCGGGCAGGTCTTTTGTCACGATACTTCCTGCGCCTACCACCACATTATCGCCGATGGTAATACCGGGAACTATTATAGCTCCCGCACCAATCCAACAGTTTCTGCCGATACGCACGGAAGCATTGTACTGATAGCCCTGTTCTCTCAGTTCGGGCAAAATCGGATGTCCGGCCGTAGCAACGGTTACGTTCGGCCCGAAAAGTGTGTAGTCGCCAACGTAAATATGCGTGTCATCGACGAGCGTCAGATTAAAATTAGCATAGACACCTTTTCCGAAATGGACGTGATGACCGCCCCAATTGGAATGAAGTGGGGGCTCTATGTAACATCCATCTCCTATTTCGGCGAACATTTCCTTTAGCAGCTTGGTGCGTTTTTCGCCTTCCAAGGGTCTTGTTTCATTGAAATCATAGAGCTTTTCAAGGCACAGCGTTTGTTCTTTCATAATCTCTTCATCGCCGGGTAAATAGAGCTCGCCTGTGTGCAATTTGTCTTTCATTTTCATATTTCCTTCTCCTTTGCGGTTTGATGTCTTTCCATATTTTACAATAAATAATATATACGAAAGAAAAGCTCTTGCTCTTGTGGAAGAGCAAGGCTGTTTTTGTTTTGGTGACGTTAGAATGGCATACCCCACATTTGCCTCAAATGAAAATTATCTTTCAATAAAATCCTTCAACTCTTTAACTAATAATTCAGGGTGAGCCATTATTTCGCCGTGTCCGAGGTCTTTAAACGGATGGATTTCTATGCTTGGAAACGCCCGTTTTAAATTTTTTATTGCCTTTTTCATATTCATCTCTTTTTCGCCATACCAGCAAGCGATACGGGTATTGGTGTTGGGCTTCCAGGCGCTCATATATTTTGGGTACATTTTGACTGCCTCCCAAAATGTTGCTTTTGTTGTTTCAAGCGTAAGTGTCCGGCACGCCTGCATAAGCATAGGCTTGAATGTTTCATTGCTGATTCCCATTTTTATCAACAAAAATTTGGGAAATTTTACTTCTTTTGTCCTAATTATTTTTGTCATCAGCCTATATGTCATAGGCGCAAAGAGGTTTATCGCCAACTTGTTGAATATTCCGTAATTCATATATTCCGCGCCGCTCAGTATTACACCGCCTAGTTTCAGGTCTTCGATTTGTGTCAGAAAAGCCGCGGGAATACTACCGAGGGATTCAGCATATACAAGGTCAATTTTTCCGCCCAAATTATCTCTTATGTAAGATGCAAGTTTTTCTGCCTGGTCTTTTCCCGTGGTATATACGGTATCGCCTGTTTCATCATATCCGTCGAAGGAGACAGTGATGATATGATAATCGCTTTCAAGCAGGGGAATAATTCCTTCAAACTGTCTGTGTGTCATAAAATTTCCGGGAAGACACATTATCGTTTTATTGGTTTTGATTCCGAATTCGTAAAATTTCATAATGTTCTCCTTTTTTGCATCGTTGGTGTTTGTGCTTAAAAATTGATATATGCGCATTATCAATAAGCAATTTGGGATATTTATAAAGTGATTATACCATAAAAATATCCGTAATTCAACTGCTTTTATAACCGTTATTTCATTTTACATAGACGGTGCGGAAATCCTAAAAAATAATATATTTACTTTGCAATCTCCTCAGAGAAAGGGCTTTCAACATAGGTAAGCGGTCATCTGAATTTTTGGGACACTTATGCGAATTTGTCCCAAAGAAGTTTTTGGCAGGTGCTTGATATTTTCGACATTTTTTGATACAATAAAATCAATAAGGGAGTAGTCTGCACAACGTGCGGTGAAGTCAACACACCGGGAATATTCCTGGCTTTATCTGAAATGACGAGACTTATCTGCGGTATGCGGATGAGTGTCGTCTTTATTATTATGTGGAATACCGCACACCTGAAAAACAAGGAGGTGCCATATGGCAGATTCCAATATAACAAAAAAAGCACTTGCCGCGGCGCTTAAGGATTTGCTGACAAAGGTTCCTTATTCTAAAATC
>JAFTOK010000143.1 GCA_017463815.1 Clostridia bacterium
CAAGCTCTTCGGTATGCCCATCTCCGACTTCCTCGTTAAAAACTGCATTGACGTTTCCGAACTTGGTGCTGACTACAACGGCACGCTCTGGACGGCGGATATGTATCCCGCTTGCGACACTATCGTGGAAGCGGTAGCGGCGGCGCTCAATATCTACGCTATGGCGCATGACAGCGGCGACGTAAGCACATGGAAAAACGCGGTACGTAAATCCCTCTGCTCGGGCTTCAATGCGGCAGACCCCGAAGCGATAATCGCTTGGGACAACCGTATGCAGGAGCGTGTACGCATGGACGGTATCGCAAAGCTCATCATCTCCGGAAGACCCGCAAGGGAAGAGAAGGATGTGCTTCGCTCGAATAAGCTCACGCCTGTACAGGAGCATTGGCTCGAAAAGAGACTTGAAGCCGCTGACTTTGCGGAAACGATAAGACTTTACTACTACATAGGAACGGCGCTCGGCGGAATCGAGGGTGAAAAGCTCCTCGGCAAATGCTTCGATACTATTTCCGAAACTATACTCAAAGGCACAATCGATAACTTGCAGTACAACGAAAACTGCAAAATCACAACAGCTCATCACACGGTAAAACTTCCTCTCCGCGTTAACTGGGGCGGCGGTTGGTCCGATACACCTCCGTATTGCAACGAAAAGGGCGGTACGGTGCTCAACGCGGCAATCCTTCTCAACGGCGAAAAGCCTGTTGAGGTAACGCTTGAAAGAATACCCGAACACAAAATCGTGTTCGACAGCCGCGATATGGACGTACACGGTGAGTTCGATAAGATAGAGCCTTTGCAGGCTACGGGTGACCCGTACGATTCGTTCGCACTCCAGAAAGCGGCGCTCCTTGCGTGCGGCGTTCTCCCCAAAGAGGGCGGCAACCTTGATGAAATCCTCACTCGCCTTGGCGGTGGTTTTGTAATGCACTCCGAGGTAACGAACGTGCCGAAGGGAAGCGGACTTGGTACAAGCTCCATTCTCTCAGCGGCTTGCGTTAAGGCTATATTCGAATTTATGGGAGTGGAACACACGGAAGACGACCTCTATCAGCACGTTCTTGTTATGGAACAGATAATGTCCACGGGCGGCGGTTGGCAGGACCAGGTGGGCGGTGTGACCCCCGGAATCAAGTATATCACGACGATGCCCGGCATCGCACAGAAAATCAAGGTTTCCCACGTAGAAATCCCCGAAGAAACGAAGAAAGAACTCAACGAAAGATTTGTGCTCATCTACACAGGTCAGCGCAGACTTGCAAGAAACCTGCTCCGTGACGTTGTGGGCAGATACGTGGGTAATGAGCCCGATTCGCTCTTTGCTCTCAACGAGATACAGAAAACGGCGGCTCTTATGAAGTTCGAGCTTGAAAGAGGCAACGTAGAAGAGTTTGCAAACCTTCTCAACTACCACTGGGAGCTTTCTCAGAAGGTGGACAAGGGCTCTACGAACACGCTGATTGACCAAATCTTTGCAAGCGTTGACGACTTCACGGCAGGCAAGCTCGTTTGCGGTGCAGGCGGTGGCGGCTTCCTCCAGGTGCTCCTCAAGAAAGGTGTGGACAAGGCAGACGTTCGCGCAAGACTCAAGGAAGTTTTCCAGGATTCCGCTGTCGACGTTTGGGATTGCACACTCGTATAAGGCGGTGGGGATATGCTGAAAAATATTTCCCCCATAATCTCCCCTATGCTTCTCAAGGTCCTCTGCGAAATGGGACACGGAGATGAAATCGTGCTTGCAGACGCGAACTTTCCCTCGGAGAGCATCGCTCATAACAATCAAATCATACGCGCGGACGGTATTGGCGTTCTGGACCTCCTTGACGCCATACTCCCGCTTTTCCCGCTCGACCAGTATGACGATGAAAACTTCATCGTTATGCAGGTCGTGGACGGCGACCCCATCCCGGAAATATGGGATGATTTTAAGAAGATTATCGACAAATACGAACCCGAATGCAGTATGACGTTCATCGACCGCTTCGATTATTACGAAAGGTCGAAAAAAGCATACGCGGTCATCGCCACCGGCGAAAAAGCGCAGTATGCGAATGTTATATTGAAGAAGGGGGTTATTTGAGAATTTCTTTAATATGTCTAAATAACTGGTCTTATACAAATTGGTTTATGTTATTAATCTAAAACTATAAAAAGCAGGAGAATGTATCAATGAAAAAAGCATTGATTGTAGGTGGTAATAGCGGAATAGGTCTTTCAATATGTAAAAATTTGTTACATATTTATGACCACGTATACATAGTTGGCAAAGACGCAGTATGTGCGCACGCGCTTCCAGATAATTTTAGAAGAGAGTTTGAGGAAAAAACTTCATTTTATAAATTGAATTTTGTAAATGATGATTTTTCAGTTTTTGATAATATCACTGACATAGATACCTTGGTTATTACTGCTGGTTTTGGTAGAGTAGCTCTTTTTGAAGATCTTACAGAAGCAGAAATCAAAAATCTTATGAATGTGGATTTCAATTCGATTGTTCGTATTATAAAGAAATATTATCATAAAATTAAAAGCGAAGAATCTTTCTATACAATGATTATGGGTTCTATTGCAGGTCATATATCTTCGCCTTATTTTAGTGTTTATGGCGCTGCAAAATCTGGACTTTGCAGATTTATAGAAAATATAAATATTGAACTTGAAGCAGCTGGTATCAATAATAGAATTTTGGATGTTTCTCCTGGTTCACTTAAAGGAACTGCTTTTAACGGTGGAGAAAATAACCTTTCCTTGGTTGATGATGTTGCCTACGAAGTAATAGAAAAGATGTATGCACAAGAAACCATATATATTCCACAATATGAAGAAATATATAAAGACGTTATTGGGCGATATCAAACAGAGCCAAATAAGTTTGGTCAAGATAGTTATCGCTATAAAGAAGAAAGCGGAAGAATATCCGATAAACCTCAAGTAGTGGTTGGATATCTTTCCGGAACGTTTGATTTGTTTCATATAGGTCACTTAAATCTTCTGAGAAGAGCAAAAGAACAGTGTGACTATTTAGTTGTCGGGGTACATAATAGTGGCGCTTGGAAAGGAAAGGAAACTTTTATTCCATTTGAGGAACGTTGCGAAATTTTAAGAAACATAAAGTTTGTTGATAAAGTTGTGGAGTCTCCGGATGAGGATAGTGATGCTTGGGATTTATTCCATTATCATAAATTATTTGTTGGCTCTGATTACAAAGGCACAGAACGCTTTAGAAGATACGAAGAAATGTTTAAGGATAAAGTTGAGATTGTATATTTCCCGTATACCAAAGGAACAAGTAGCACACAACTAAGAAATGCAATTACAAAAAAAGATAAATAATTATGGAGTTCCAAATGACCCTACTCGTACTTGCTGCCGGAATGGGAAGCCGTTTCGGTGGAATAAAACAGCTTACCCCTCTTACAAACGAGGGCGAATACATCATCGACTTTACTGTCTATGATGCAATCAAAGCCGGATTTGACAACGTTATTTTTATTATCCGCAAGGATATTGAGGATATCTTTGAAGAACGCATTGGCGCAAGACTTCGCAAAAACGGAGTTAAGTTCTCGTACGCTTATCAGGAACGCGAGCTTCCCGAAGGCTACGAGTTCCCGAAGGACCGTGTGAAGCCTTTTGGGACGGTACAAGCGGTGCTTAGTGCAGGGGAGATAAAAGAACCTTTCGCAGTCGTTAACGCCGATGATTTCTACGGATTTGAGCCTCTCAAGTCTGTGGCAGATTTTCTTGCAACTTCAAAAGATGAATGGTGTAGTGTAGGTTATCGCCTCAAAAATACGCTCAGCGAAAATGGAACTGTTTCTCGTGGCGTTTGCAAGATGGATGAAAATCGCGACCTTGTCGAGATAACCGAGTGCAAAAAGATTGCACACACAGAAAATCGCGTGTACAATACAAATTCCGACGGAAGTGAAACGGAGCTTGATTTTGAAGACCTCGTTTCGATGACTTGCTTCGGATTTACACCCGATTTCTACGAGAAACTCAACAAACTTTACTATGAATTCCTCGAAGAAAACAAAGCTGATTTTTCTACTTGCGAATACATACTTTCCGAAGCGCTCAAAGAAATGCTTGCTGACGGAGCAAAGGTAAAGGTTCTCGAAACCGATGCAAAATGGTGTGGTGTAACCTACAAAGAAGACAGCGAACCGTTTAAGAAGTTTATATCCAATCTCAAATTCGAAGGGAAATACCCCACGAATTTGTGGAACGAATAATATGAAACTAAGGACATCTGCACGCAGATGTCTTTATCTTTTTTCTGTTTGTGTCGAAGTATACCGGGCATAAGTTTTTCTTGCGACACATTCTTGTTGTTGCTTAAATCTTTTAGTTTTCCTGATAAGTTTATCGCTATTACCTTTAAATAAAATTTTACAGCCACGCTTTTTAGTGCCATTTACAATAACGCATCAATTGAGGTTTAGGCAAAGAGGGAATACGTGGATGCACTATTTACGCAATATTCAGCGAAAGCCCTTGATTGCAGATGTGCTTTTATGATAAAATAAACGTATAGAATACGAAAGAGAGATTACGATATTATACCTCTGCTGTTATTGGGGGCAGTTTAACATCAGATTATAAATTTTCGGGAGGTTTTCTATGTTCAACAAGCACGAAAGAGCACGCAATGCGTGTCAATTATACGGCGGTCAGGCGAAATGCGGCTACGATTGGTGGTGGCATTCTTTCACCGCGCGAAATGAAAAAACGGGCGAGGAAAAGCCATTCTTCATAGAATATTTCCTCTGCAATCCGCAGGGCGGCGGGGATGCGCCCGTGTTTGGCCAGCTTGAAGAAAACAAAAAGAACGGCGTAAAACCCTCCTATCTGATGGTTAAAGCCGGTTCCTGGGGCGAAGATGCCGCGCAGTTACATAGATTTTTCGGTTGGAATAACGTTGAAGTATCCTTCGGTGTTCCATTCTCTGTAAAAGCGGACGATTGCTATTGCACCGAAACCGAGATGCGAGGGCACGTTAAGATAGAGAATGCGCAGGCACACCCCGAATGGATGTGTGGAAATGGCGAGATGTCGTGGAATCTTAAAATCGACAAAAAGGTTGCCTTTAACGTGGGTTACGGCGCGGGCAAGCTCTTCCGCAAGATGCAGCTCTTCGAGATGTTCTGGCACGCAGAGGGGATGAAAACCGCCTATGAGGGCGAGGTCATCTGGAACGGCGAGAAATACACCGTAACGCCCGAAACCTGCTACGGCTATGCCGATAAAAACTGGGGCAAGGATTTCACGTCGCCTTGGGTTTGGCTCTCGTCGAACAACCTTACAAGCAAGCTTACGGGCAAGAAGCTGACCGACAGCGTGTTCGACATCGGCGGCGGTTGCCCGAAGGTGGGGCCGGTTGCGCTCAAGCGCAAACTGCTCTCCGCATATTGGCACGAGGGAAAATGTTATGAATTCAACTTCTCGAAGTTTTGGACATTCACGCGCACAAAATTCGATTGCCGTGAGACCGACACGCAGATTATCTGGCACGTGGAGCAGAAAACGTGGCGAAACCGAATGGTGACCGACATTACCTGCGAAAAGAAAGATATGCTTCTCGTAAACTACGAAGCGCCGAACGGTAAAAAGCTTCATAACCGCCTTTGGAACGGCGGCAACGGAAAAGGTACGGTCAAACTTTACCGTGGAGGAAAGCTCATCGACGAGGTGATTTGCGAGAACGTGGGCTGTGAATACGGGGAGTACGACCCCGAATAAAATTGAATAATTTGGGCTTGAAGCTCATTATTTTGAAAAATAGATACTAAGAACGGAGAATAGCTATGAATAAAATAAAAAAATCAATACATCCCGATGACGATATGCACTATAAAAAAATGGGCCTTGTGCGCGACAAGGTTGAACTTTGGGAGGACGGCGCGAGAGTTGGCGGCGCAAAAGGGGAATATGAATGGTGGTATTACGATTCCCACTATCCCGACGGAACGATTCTTGTAATATTCTTCTATTCTAAAATGCCCATAAGCGTAGACGGCCCCATAAAACCGATTTCCACAATCGAGCTGACGCTCCCCGACGGCAGAAAATTTTCCGAAGAGGTTTATGCGACGATAGAAGAAAGCCATTATGCAAAGGATAAGTGCGACGTCAGAATAGGCGAATGCTATTGCAAAGGCGACCTCAAGCATTACGACGTGGTTTTCAAGGGTAAGACTATGAGCGCAAAGCTTGCTCTCGACGGCACGATTAGAGCGTGGCGGTCACAGACGGGCAGTATTTTCTTTGGCGATAACGAGGAGCATTATTTTGCCTGGCTTCCCGCCATTCCCGAGGGAAAAGCGGTTGCTGACGTCACCTACGACGGCGGCAAGGCGCTTCACCTTGAAGGCTCGGGCTATCACGACCACAACTGGGGCAATATTTCGATGCTAAAGCTGATGCACCATTGGTACTGGGGCAGAGCAAAGATTGGCGAGTACAAGGTCATATCCGCTTGGATAACCGGCGAGAAGAAGTATGGGTATAAGGATTTCGACGTTTTCTTGCTCGCGAAAGGCGGCGAAATACTCGGGGACAACTCCAACCATACCTTGAAATTCAAGCCCGAAGGCAGGTATATAGACGGGGAAACGGGCAAGCCCGTATATAGCAAAGTCATATACGAGTACACAACGGAATCGGGCGAGGAATACAGAATTACATACGACCGCCACGGCGATATTAACAAAACGCGCTTCACAGACGTTCTGCCGAAGCCTCTCGGCGTGATGGCAAAGCTCGTGGGATTCGACGGCGGATACCTGCGCTTTGAAGGCGTGGCTACGATTGAAAAGCTCG
The DNA here is from genome assembly GCA_017463815.1 of Clostridia bacterium. GTDB lineage: Bacteria > Bacillota > Clostridia > Oscillospirales > CAG-272 > UMGS731. Next base: position 6,826 of record JAFTOK010000143.1, read on the forward strand.
AAAACGGCGACGTTACAGAAACCGTGAGCGAGCCTGCGGTGTGGGAGCTGATGTACTTCGGCAAGTCCTGCGCGGATGAAAAATACAAGCAAAATCAATAACCGCATCAACATAAAGGTGAGAAAATGAGGTTGAATATATGAACTGTTATCGTGTTTCAAAATACAACCCGTTATACAGAAAAAACGGCGTATACACCCGCGACGAATGGACGTCTTACAGCGATATTGGCAAGATATATGGCGGAAAAGCGTTTGCCGCCGCAGAATATGAGGAAACAGAATCAAACTATATCCAAATGCTTTTGGAACTATTGAAGCTTTTGGAAATAGAAGGGCTTAAGATTTTGTGTTTAGAAAAATATGAGGCAGACCTTGTCTGGCGCGAAAACGAGCTCCTCGACAGCGAAAAAGCCGCCGTTTTCGCCGCCGATTGTCTGCGTGAAAAATGCTGGGGCAAGCTTACGGCACGAGGATTTGTCTGGAAAACGGGGTATGATTTCTATATGTATTTTGCTTGCGATTTAATGCCCCAAACAATATCGGATGTTGCAAAAAAATACGGGTTGTACACGGATAAATGTGAATATAACGATGGTTAACTCTGTGATTTTTATCGATTACAATGAATAAAAACATAAAAACAGAGGGTTTTATCGAATATAGTCGATAAAATCCTCTGTTTTGTTTCTTTGGGAACAAATGATTTACAAATATAATCTTGTATCTATAAAAAACAAGTAAAATATTATATAATAAGATTAAGCAAATAATATTTGGTATAATTCTTCCTTTTAAATTTTTTGCTTTGCAAATCTGTTAAAATAGACAGGCTTTCAAAATGCTTACTTGGGTGCATTTCGGGAATAATAAAAATGATGGCAGATTTTATTATGTAAAAAAATGGAGGAAAATACTTTGCGTAATAATTTGATGACGGAAAATCATATAAAATCTTTTGAAAAGTATCTTTACGAGAATGAAAAAAGCGATATAACCGTGAAAAAATATTTGTGCGATATAAAAAAATTTTCAAATTATATAGGGAAAGGGGCTGTGGAAAAAGCAGATGTGCTTTCGTATAAAGAAGAACTTTCGCGCAAATACAGCGCATCAAGTGCCAATTCTATGCTCACAGCGCTCAATTCCTTTTTTAGATTTTGGGGCTGTGCAGAACTTTGCGTGAAGCAATTTAAAATACAGAAAAAGATATATTGTGCAGAAGAAAAGGAGCTTTCCAAATCGGAGTATATCCGTCTGGTGAAAATAGCGGAAAAAAAGAAAAAGAACCGCCTTTCGTTGCTATTGCAAACGATTTGCGGCACGGGTATACGAGTGAGCGAGCTTGCCTTTATAACCGTGGAGGCTGTAAAACGCGGGGAGGCAGTTGTTTCCTGCAAGGGAAAAACACGAAACATATTTATCGTTTCGTCGTTGCGTAAAAAACTTTTGGAATATTCCCGAAAGCATAATTTGAAAAGCGGTATGCTCTTTACTACCAAAAGCGGAAAGCCGCTTGACCGAAGCAATATATGGCGGGAGATGAAGTCTGTTTGCGAAGAAGCGAACGTAAGCAAAGGTAAGGTGTTTCCGCATAACCTGCGCCATCTTTTTGCAAGGGAATTTTATCGTATCGAAAACGATATAGCAAAGCTTGCCGATATACTTGGGCACAGCAGCATAAATACCACACGAATTTATATTATTACAACGGGGAAAGAACATCGCCGCCGTATGGAAAATATGAATCTTATCCTATAAAAACAAAAAACGATGCCGAAGCACCGCGCAACAACATAATTGTCATTATGTTGTAAAATATGTTTTGTGTAAGGGTATTATAACTCAAACTTCAAAAAAAATCAATACATATTTATAATATTTTTTAATTATTTCAAAATTCAAAGCGCAACGAGAAAGCCTTTTTTGCTTTTTTCAAAAAAGGCTTTTTCGTTGCGCCTATTTTTAGCAATATATTCAGGGATAAATTCTTCAGCGTAAATTTCTTACCCTCAAATTTACAACATAATGACAATTATGTTGCAGTATGAGAGCAAAAAGGGGGCAGTTCGCGTTGAGAGGCAAAATTATGTCGGGAATATTGACATTTTTAAGCTTGTTTATTTTGCTGGGCGTTGTTCTTACCGCCGTTATGCTTTTTAATATAGACAACAGGGACATAATCGACGTTAAAATATCGGAGAACGGCGAAGAAACTGTGAAGTTTGAGTCGCTTTCTATGGTTCCGGGTAAGGAAACGGAATATACGGTTTTGCTTTACAGCGAAATAGAGGGCAAATGCCGCGTAAGCCTCACTTTTGAAAAAGGCGAGAAATGCGAGCTTGAAAATTACGTATACGCTGTTGTTGAAGCCGAAACGGGCGTTGTTTGCGATATGCTGCTTGCGGAACTGTTTGAAGCAGGCGAAATTTGCTTCGATTGCGAATTTGTCGGCAAAGAACCCGCAGAAGTAAATATCACGTATTATATGCCCGAAAACGTAGGTAACGAGGCGCAGGATTCAGAAGCGGCGTTTGAGCTCGTAATAAGCGTTAGCAATGAGTAAGGAGAACGGCAATGAAAAATAAAGCTTTGCTGAAAAAAATATCCGATATAGCCATAAACGTGCTTTTGTATTTGTTTCTTTTTGTTTGCATTGTCGCTGTGATAATCACCGTTGTTTCAAAAAGGGACAGCGACGGCACGGCAGAGGTTTTCGGCTACCAAATGCGTGTAGTAACCTCGGATTCTATGGCAAAATGTGAGCTTACGGACGTTTCGGGGTATGAAATAAAAAGTATAGCTTTCCGCTCTATGGTGTTTGTTGAAACTCTGCCCGAAGACGAGGCGGAAAGGGAAGAATGGTATGCAGACCTTCGCGTGGGCGACGTGCTCACGTTCCGCTACGTTTACGTGCGCCAGGTTACCATTACGCACCGTATTACCTCTATAACGGAGAAGGCAACGGGCGGCTACATAATAGAGCTTGCGGGCGACAACAAAAATTCCGAAACAGGTGCGCTTACGCAGGTGATTGACACATCGGAACAAAACAGTACCAACTACGTTATAGGAAAGGTTGTGGGGCAATCGTACCCGCTCGGCTTCCTTATAAGTATGTTGAAGCAACCGCTCGGTTTGATTTTCATAATCATAATACCGTGTTTTATCATTATCTTGCTCGAGGTCATCAAAATCATCGGGGTCGCAGGTGCGGAAAAGAAGAAACGGGAGCAAGAGGAACAAGCGAAGAAAGACAGCGAAATTGAGGAGCTCCGCCGAAAGTTAGAAGCGCTGGAAAAGCTCGCTCTCGGTAAACCCGAAGAAAATACTTCCGAAAACGAAGAGGAGGAGAAAAAGTGAAAACACTTATGGTAATATTTCTTGTTTTGGCAACGATTTTTTCCATAGGAACGCTCCTTTTTGTGGCTGTGGATTTTATAATCGAGAAAAAACAGAAGAAAGAAGAAGAATCGGAAGACGGCGAGGCGGAAATCGTGCCGGAGGTCATTCCCGTGGTTTCTGCTCCTGTGGTTTTGCCGCAGATTGTATCGCACGTAGATGCCGAAGAAGTCGACGAAATGCTCAGCGACGAGAACGCTATGGCGCTTGTCATTATAGACGAAAAATCCCCCGTTACGGAAGGATATAAGACGTATATAAACGTCGACGTTATAGACGCGTGCTTTGAATCGGGCGAAACCGTAACGCTCGAGACTCTTAAAGAAAAAGGGCTTATTACGCAAAAAGCCAAAAGGGTTAAAATTCTCGCGCACGGCACGCTTACGAAACCTCTTACGGTTAAAGCCCACAGCTTTTCTATTCAGGCAATCAAAATGATTGAGCTGACGGGCGGCACAGTTATAAAACTGCGCTGAAATGATTTTGGATATTGGCTTGCCGCAATAGCGGCGGGCATTATATCAATACAATTTTCGGGAAAGGAGGAATAATTATGATTAAGAAAAAAAGAACTTTGCTTGTATCTTGTGCGGTTATTTTGCTTTGCTTTTGTATGATTGTGGGCGGAACTTTTGCTTTGTTCACCGATTCCGAAAACGCAATTAACCACCTGAAGGCAGGCAAGCTGGATGCTGTTCTTATCAGAACCAACCTTGAATACAGCGTTTTGAACAATAGCGGAAAACTCCAAACGTTCACAAACACTGCTGACGTTGATTTTTCGCAGGTTACAACACAGAATGTTTTTGGGCTTACAGATGAAGTGAAAATCGTTCCCGGAAGCTATTTTGACGCTGACCTTGAAATAAGGAACAACGGCAACGTTGCGTTTGATTACAGCGTTCAAATCAAACTTAATGATAGTTCCAACACGGCTATTTCCGAACAGCTTAAAGTAACTATCACAAAAGCGGATGGCTCTGTAATCGAAAAAATGTTGAGCGAAATGGAAAACGGCGTTGAAATCACCACGGGCGAAATGCTTGTTGGGGGTGCAGCAGACGCTTTTAGCGTAAGAGTAGATTTCCTTAACCTCGATACAGACGGCAGCATCAACAATGCTGCGCAGGAGCAGACAGCGGTATTCGACCTTATCGTTTCCGCAGTTCAGGCAACAGACTAATCACGGCAAAATGCGGCTTGCGGGCTTGCCGCTTGCAAAAATAAAAAATATTACATAAACCCGAATTTTATAAAGGAGAAAAAATGAAGAATAATACATTAAAATCAATTCTTTCCTCGATTTTGGTTATTTCGCTTTGCGTTAGCCTTATCGCGGGTTCTACGTTTGCTTTGTTCACAAGCGAATCTAAAGTTAACGTAGCTGTTACGGCAGGTAATGTTGATGTAGTGGCTACGGTAGAGAACTTGGAGCTTGGCACAACATTGGAATCAAATCTTGATGAAACAACTGCAACTTCCAAAGACAATACAGTTACTCTTGATAAAATCGTTCCCGGCGATTACGTAACATTTGATTTGAGAATAGAAAACAATAGCGATGTTACGGTTAAATACAGAACTGTTATCAAAAAGGTAGAAGACAATGGTTTGTGGGATGGCTTAACAGTAACTATCGATGGAACAGTCTACGATGGAGCTTCCAAGATGTCTGCTTGGGAAACACTTGTGCCCGGTTCCGAGGATATTATCGTACCTGTAAAAGTTGCTCTTCCTGAAAATGCCGGTAACGAATATAAACTTAAAACTTGCACTTTCGCATACACAGTTGAAGCGGTTCAGGGCAATGTTGATACTGACACCATAGTTAGTGATGCTTCTGAACTTGATACAACTATCGAAGATGGCGAAACTGTTACTTTGATAAATGACATTTCTCTCAAGGCAGCTAATACAAGTGGTTATGGCGCAACAGGCGTTGTTGTAAATGGTGGTACACTTAATGGTGATAATTACTCTCTTGATGTAACTGGTGCCAATAATACTTGGGATAGTGCTGTAAATGCAAAAAGTGGTACAATTAAAAACCTTACAATAGGCAGTGCTTTCAGAGGTATCTTTATGAGTGGTGCTACCGGAGATGTTGTAATAGACAATGTTGTAATTGATAATGTGTGCTATACATTCAACTCCGATGCAGGTAGCAAAGATTATTCCGTAACAATTAAAAATTCTACACTTAACGGTTGGACCAGCTATTCTGATGTTCATAAGTTAGTAAGTTTTGAAAATTGTAAATTTGGCGCAGGTACGGGTGGTTATAAATATGCGTTTATGCGTCCGTATAATGCTACAATTATTACAAATTGCGTATTTGAAGAAGGATTTGAGATTGATGCTCGCAACAGCGTAGTTCTTGATAACTGCTATTACGGGGATACACTTATCACTTCTGAAAACATTTCCGAACTTGGACTTATTTATAATGGGGAAGATTATGTAACTGTTATAGATTACAGCATAGTTGACGGTGTTTATTATGCATATACAAGCGCTGGTATAGATGCAGCTATTAAAGACGATGCAACCACTATTTCTCTCGGCTCCGGCAACTTCATAATCCCCGATTCTGCACAGGGCAAAACTCTTACAATTATCGGCAACGGTGAAACAGTTGTTGATGTGCAGGATGACGGCTCTTACGAGGGCTGCGATTATAGCCTTGACGGCTCTACAGTAACGTTTGAAGGTATTACAATCAATACTGATAGCACAACGTACACAGGCTATGCAAGACTTAACGCAACATACAACAACTGCACAATTGACGGTACTTATACTCTCTATGGCAATAGCGAGTTCAATAACTGCACATTTAATGTTACAGGTGACGTTTACAACATCTGGACGTGGGGCGGAAAAACTGTTGAATTCAACAACTGCACATTCAATTCCGACGGTAAGTCTGTTTTGGTTTATAACCAGAGCTGTGATGTATATGTAAATGATTGTACGTTCAATGACCGCACTAACGGAACAGGATTTACTAAATCTGCACTTGAAACCGGTGTTGATAAGGCAGGTGCTGCTACCTACAACATTTACATCAACAATACTACTGTAAATGGTTTTGCAGAAAATGATACGTGCGTTGGTTACAAAAATATTGTCGGCAACAAAAATAGCATTTCTAATACATATTTGAACATTGTTGTTGATGGCGTAGATGTTTATTGATTATAATAAATAATTTACCACGCTTCTATCCCTCTCCTTTTTCCCTTTCACCGGGTAGGGTATAGATAAATATGAATACGAAATATGGCACGGCTTGGCTGTGCCATATTTCATTATGAAATTGGGAAATAGATATGTTACGTGCTCGCAAGGAGGAAAAATGAAACACGAAGAATTGCTTCGGGAGCTTTTTATAGAAAGCGCCATAAGCCTTGTGGCAGAGGGCGGCTTTGAGAAGGTCACAACCAGGGCTATTGTGCACGACAGGGCAAGGCTCGACGAAGTGCGCCTTAACGAAGCGCATATATACCGTATGTTCGGCGGTAAAGAGGGGCTTTTCGCCTCTGCTTTTGCAAAAATTGACCTCGAACTCGTTTCTCTTGTGCGCCAAAGTAGGGATTTTTGCGGCGGTTTTCTCGCTGTTTGGCGATATTTATGCGCAAACGAAAAAAAATGCCTTTTTTATGCAAGGTTTTATTACTCCATATATTTTTGCGGCGCGGCAAAGGAAAAACACGTCTCGGCATACGGCACAATTTTGGCGAACCGCTTGCTCGTTGCGGCGCTTAATATGGCGATTGAGCTTCTCGGCGGGGAAGACGTGTCGGAGAGCGATGTTCGGCTCGTTTTGGAAACTCTTATGATGGTATGTGACGATTCCCCGCGAAATTTGTGATTTTAATATTTTTGAATAACCGTAAACACCAAAAAAGGGCACCTCTGCACGAGTGTCCTTTTTGCCTTACATTCGCCCGAACGCTTTCAGGTGGATATCCACGACACCGTCTGCGGAAACGGTGATACATTCGATTATTTCTTTTAGCTGAGCATTTGTGAGGGAGCGGAAATCCGTAATTTTTTCGATATGCGTAAAAGTTTCCGCAATCGCCCTGTCGAATTGGGTAGCGCTCGGCGCATTGGAGCAGAGCCTTTGCAGCTCATACTCCAGGCGCGGAATCTCTGTTTTCAGATGTGAAGTTTTTTCGTTCAGTTCCTCAAACGAAATGTAGTCGTTTGCGAAAAGGTGAAGCATTTTTTCCTTGTACCTTTTCATTTCCGCAATTTCTTTTTCAAGCTCTTCTTTTTTTCTTTCGTTTTTTCCCTCCGCCTTGTAGCTTTGGCGGAACTTTTCTTTTGCTTTTTCTATATATTTTTCCTTGTTTTGAAGCATTTGCAAAAAGTAGTTTTGCAGTTCTTCAATAAGCTTGTTTTCGTCGAGCACTACGGCGTTTTCGCAGGTGCTCGCCCCCCGCCCGTTCCTGCCCGAGCACACCCAGCGCACGTACGTATTTTTGTAGTGTGTGACCAGGCGGCGAAACGACCACCCGCACTCCTTGCACTTGATTAGCGTGGAGAAAAGATGCTTGTTGCTGTGCCTTTTTTTGCCGTTTCCCGCGCGTTCGCGCATCAGGGCTTGCGCTTTGGCAAAGACCTCGTCGGGAATAATGCGTAATTTCTCGTTTTCCACGATAATCCACTCATTTTCGGGCTTGTCCACGCGCTTGCTGTTGGGGAAATTGACTATTTCCTGTTTGCCGTTTGCGATTTTGCCCGCGTAAATTCGGTTCGTGAGTATGCGCAAAACGGCGTTCGGCGTCCATTTGCAACCTTTTTTCGTCGTCACGCCCGTTTCGTTTAGGCGCGCGGAAATTTTCAGCGTGCCGTCGCCGTTTTCCGTGTACCAAGCGAAAATTTTGCGCACGGTTTCCGCTTCACGCTCGTTCACGCTCAAATCGAAATATTCGCCGTTCGTTTTGTCGTAACCGTAGACGAAATTCGGCACCCTGCCGCGCTCCGCATTGTAATGCTTGCTGAATTTTATGCGCTTTGAGGTGTTGTAGCTTTCCTCCTGCGCGATGGCGGCGAGCAAGGTGAAGTGGAATTCGCTCGTGTCGGTGTTCGTCATATTGTAGCTCAAAAAATACATTTTTATGCCGAGCTCCTGCAGTTTGCGGTAACAATCGAGAAAATCCGCCGTGTTTCGCGCTAAACGGGAAACGTCTTTGAAAAGAACCGCTTCGAAAATGCCGCTTTCCGCATCGCGCATCATCTGATTGAATGCTACGCGTTTTTTTGTTTTTGTGCCCGAAATGCCGGCATCGGAATAGATGTGAATCAAATTAAGACGGTTTTTCTCCGCGTACGCTTCGAAAAATTCCTTTTGCGTTTTTAGGCTGTTGAGCTGGTCTTGCTCGTCCGTGGAAACACGGCAGTATGCAACTACGTTCAATAAAACTTCCTGCCTTTCCGCCTCAGACAGCTGCTGAAATCGCAGGCGCTTTGCGTGTGCGGCGAGCCTTTTCTTTTTCTATGTTATGTAAAATTTCTTCTTCTATTTTTTCCGTGTTTGCCGCGAGCATTATCGCAAGAAAAGCCTCTGCCGTTTCCTCCGCCGAGTTTGGGTTGTGAAACTTGACAATAAATTTATGGTTTTTCATTTTTACCTCCAACTTTTTTAC
>JAFTOK010000144.1 GCA_017463815.1 Clostridia bacterium
TCATTGCAGTTGTACCTCGTTTTCCGGTTGAGGCATTAACTCCCCAAAAGAAAATATCGAAACCTATTTCATACCAAAAGCCGATATTATCTTCTGTGATATCAAAATTAGTTAATTGGACGAAACCATTTTCTTTTGCATATCGGTATACTTCATATACAAGAGCCTTTCCGATCCCTTGATTCCGACATTCCAGTTCAACAAACACATTAATCCACAAGCGAGTAGAATCAAGCGGAGCCTGCATACTGTCGGGGAATGCTATGATTGCGCCTTGTATATTTCCATTATCTTCTATCGCCACAAATCCCAAAAGATCATTTGATTTACTCAAAAAATACGCTTTTTTCTTATCATCCATAATATAAGTATATATTGCTTGTTGTATTTCATCTGTTGAAGCTCGTTTGATGCGATTAAATGTATTGTTGGGAATCAAAGTTTTACGTTCAACGCGGTAACTAAACAAATGATGATAGTTTCCATAAAGTAAGGGTTCGTTCACATTATCTTGCTTTTTGCCATATGAATTAAGACTGAAATTTTGATTAAACCAAAACAGACTTGCCTCAACAGTTGCATTAGCAGAACCATAAAGATAAAGAACCTCGGATAGTTCCGCTTGACTTTTTATTTTATTCACCAGTTCGGTGGCAATACCCATTCTTCTGAATTTTGGGTGTACGAAAACATTAATAATAAACCAGTACTTTCCGGAGAGAGGTTTCGGCACATCGTTCTCTGTAACAAGGATTCTGCCAATTATATTGTCTAATTCATTAACTGCCACATATATAATTGCGTTTTCTCGCTCTTCTTTTTTTATCTTAGGAAATCGTTCTAAAACATAATCTCTCTGTTCTTGATTGGCTTTGCAAATAGTAAAACAAGTATTGTTCATTAATTATCCTCCGTAAATTTTATGATTAATTTTGTAAACAAATAAATAAACAATACAAAGTTACGGGAAGTGCAAAGAACGCATATAAAACAAAAAGCCAAGAAATACGCACACGAACTCATACATTTTATAAGAGTTCAATAGTTTTCTTGGTTCAATAAAATTATATTTCGTTCTAAGCACGTGGTCCTCCTTTCAAATGTATTATACCACAGGGAGTTCATTCTGTCAATGTCTTGTAATAAAAAAGCCTTCGACAATTATCTTATCGAAAGCTTTTCTATATTCAATTTTTGCAAAAGTTCTATAACTGTCCTTTAGCACCCGAGGCTAAAGAAGTTCCTTTTTTGTTTTCAGTTTTTCACCGTTTCGTCTTCACGGATAAGCTCCAGAAACGCTTGCGCCGCCAAAGAAAGCGGGTTGTGCTTAAGGTAAGCGCAGCCCACGCTGCGCGCGGGGAGCGGAGGGGCGAGCGGCACACGGCGCACGATGCCCTTTTCAATGCTTTCTTCAGAAAACTCCTCCACAACGCAGGAAACGCCGAAATGAATGGATGCGAAGCGTATAAGTAGGTCGTGCACGGCAAATTCTATTTTGGGCTTTAGCTGGATACCCTTTTCGCCGAATTTTTCATTCAGATATCTGCGCGAGGTAGAGTTGGATTCGAGCAGAATAAGCGGTTCTTCCGCAAGCTCTTCCCAAGTGTAGCTATCTTTCATATCATATTCGGGCCCGCACACGAAAATATCGTGAACCTCCAGGCACGGTTCTATACAAAGCTCATCGTCTTCAATAGGCAGATTTACGAAAGCAAGCTCTGCTTTTCCCTCCTTTACGCACTGTAGCATATGGTGGGAATAGGAGTTCGCCATTTCTATGCGAATATCGGGATAAATGGAGTGAAACTTTTCAATATAAGGCAAAAGATAGTGCGTGGTTATGGAGTCGCCCGCGGCAATCACGAGCGAGCCGCTTTCCAGGTGATGTAGCCTTGCGAGCAAGGTTTCACCCTGCTCTATGGCTTGCATAGCGCTTTCAACCTTCTGAAAAAGCAGAACCCCCTCTTTGGTAAGCGTAACGCCGCGGCGCGTTCTTATAAAAAGCTGTGTGTTGAGGTCGCCCTCCAGCTGGCGTATGCACTGCGAAATGGCAGATTGCGAAACATACAAATTTTCCGCAGCAATGGAAAAAGATGAATAGCGCGCCGTTTCATAAAAAATCCTGTAATAGTCAAGTTTGGTTTTCATATAAGCTCTCCTTATAACTGTTGCGAGTTTTACCTGCTTTACTTATGTCTATAATTGTATTATAATAAGATATGTAAAAAAGTCAAGCATCAGGAGGAATTTTTTATGGAAAGAAAAACAGGTACAATTTCAAGGGGCATTCGTTGCCCTATCATCCGCGAAGGCGACGATATCGCCGGCATCGTGGTTGATAGCGTTATCGAAGCTGCAGAAGCAGAAGGCTTTGAGCTTCGCAACCGCGACGTTGTTGCCGTAACAGAATCTGTTGTTGCACGTTCCCAGGGAAATTATGCGTCTGTTGATGCAATAGCTGAAGATGTAAGAGAAAAATTGGGCGGCGAAACAATCGGTGTTATTTTCCCGATTCTCAGCCGTAACCGTTTTGCAATTTGCTTGCGCGGTATCGCACAGGGCGCAAAGAAAGTTGTATTGATGCTCAACTATCCCAGCGACGAAGTGGGCAACGCGATTGTTTCGCTCGACCAGCTCGACGAAGCAGGCGTAAACCCCTACACAGACGTACTCAGCGAAACCAGATACAGAGAACTTTTCGGCCAGAACCTTCACCCCTTCACAAACGTGGATTACGTTAAGTATTACGGCGACATTATCCGTTCTTGCGGCGCCGAAGCTGAAATCATCCTTGCAAACGACCCCCGCGTGATTTTGCGCTACACAGAAAACGTGCTCAATTGCGACATTCACAGCCGTGCGCGTACAAAACGCATTTTGCGTGCCGCAGGCGCCAAACGCGTGGTAGGACTCGATGATATTCTCACAAAGCCTGTAAACGGCAGCGGCTGCAACACAAAATACGGCTTGCTCGGTTCCAACAAATCCACAGAAGACACAATAAAGCTCTTCCCCAACGATTGCTTCGATATGGTAAACAATATGCAGGAACAGTTCCTCGAACGCACAGGCAAGCATATTGAAGTTATGGTATACGGCGACGGCGCTTTCAAAGACCCCGTGGGCAAAATCTGGGAGCTTGCAGACCCGGTTGTTGCACCCGCATACACAAAAGGTCTCGAAGGCACGCCCAACGAGCTCAAGCTCAAATACCTTGCAGATAACGATTTTGCTTCACTCAGCGGCGCAGAACTCAAAAAAGCAATTGAAGAAGCTATCCGAAACAAAGACTCCAACCTTAAAGGCACAATGGCATCTCAGGGTACAACACCCCGTCGCATTACAGACCTTATCGGTTCTCTTTGCGACCTCACAAGCGGCTCCGGCGACAAAGGTACGCCTATCGTACTCGTTCAGGGCTACTTCGACAATATGACAGACTGAGCTTAAAGAACTTTTTACAAAAGAAAAAACGCCCGAAAAGGCGTTTTTTCTTTTTCTCTTTTAAACGGAATATTTTTCGGAATATTCCTTGTACATTTTCTTGTAGTCGGGGCGTTCTTCCTTAACTTCTTTGAGGTATTCGTGCAAGGAAAGGCTGTCGTGCGACATTTCTATGACACAACCCGCAATGTTGGAACAGTGGTCGGAAACGCGCTCCAGGTTCGTAAGCAAATCGGACCATATGAAGCCCACTTCTATGGAGCAATTGCCCGCCTGCATACGTCCTATGTGGTTGGTGCGAAGAGTGCTTTTGAGGTCGTCTATAACCTGTTCGAGCGGCTCTACCTTGCGGGCAATTTCAAGGTCGTTTTTGATATACGCTTCATACGTGAGGTCTATGATTTCGGTGACCGCCGCGGTTATAACCGCAAGCTCTTTCTGCGCTTCCGCAGAAAAGCTCATTTTCTTTTCCGCAAGCTCCTCTGCCGATTCGAGCACGTTTACGGAATGGTCGGAAATACGCTCAAGGTCGCCTATCATATGGAGCAGTTTCGAAGATTCGTGTCTGTCTTTGTCGCTGAGGTGGTGGGTGCCGAGCTTCACAAGGTAGCTGCCAAGCACGTCCTCATACTTGTCCACCTGGCTTTCCGCCGTACGCAAAGCGCTTGCCTTTTCCCCCGTCAATTTGCTCGTATCGAGAAGCGCCATAGACGATTTGAGCGAATCTATAGCAAGCTCCGCCATCTCTGCGGTAAATACACGGCAACGCTCTATGGCAATCGCGGGGGTAGCCATAAGGCGCTCGTCTATGCTGATGTTTTTGGACGCCGCGAGCTCTTCCTTTGTAACGGGAATGATTTTGAGCGAAAGCTTTTCGAGCAGCTTCGCACACGGGAAAAGCAAAATCGTGCAAAGCACGTTGAAGAGTGTATGGCAAACGGCTATGGAAAGCTCACTTGCGTCCGTTTCCAAAACCGCTATATTGAACATAGCTTTCACGATGCAGAAAACCGAAAGGAACACTACTGTTCCTATTATATTAAATATAAGATGCACGGCAGAAGCGCGGCGTGCGTTTCTGTTCGTACCTACGGAAGAAATCATCGCCGTAACGCAGGTGCCTATGTTCTGCCCCATTATAATCGGAACAGACATTCCCACGCTTATCGCACCCGTGGTGGAAAGCGCCTGCAAAATGCCGACAGAGGCAGAGGAGGACTGTATAATCGCTGTGAGAACAGCGCCCGCAATGACGCCCAGAATGGGGTTTGTGAACATTGTGAGCATATTTGCGAAGTTCGGGTCTGTTTTAAGCCCCGAAACCGCCACAGACATCGTGTCCATACCAAACATAAGCACGGCAAAGCCGAGCAAAATAACGCCCACATCGCGTTTTTTGTTACTTTTTGCGCCCATATAGAGCAAAATACCTATAAGTGCGAGAATAGGGGTAAACGAAGAAGGCTTCAGCATCTCCATATACCAGGCGCCGCCGTCAAGCCCCGTAAGGCTCAAAATCCACGCCGTAACCGTCGTGCCCACGTTAGCACCCATAATCACGTTGATTGCCTGCGAAAGAGAAAGCAAGCCCGAGTTTACAAAGCCCACGACCATTACCGTGGTGGCAGAGGAGGACTGTATGACCGCCGTCACACCGAGCCCCGTAAGAAAACCCGTAAATCTGCCGCCCGTAAGCTTACCGAGAATATTTTTAAGCTTCGAGCCCGCGGCTTTTTCGAGATACGCGCCCATAAGGTTCATTCCGAAAAGGAAAAGGCACAAGCCGCCGATAAATTCAAGTATGTCCCATACTTCCATAAAATAAAAAACTCCTTTTTAAAAATGTCCTATACATATTAACACGAAAAAAATGAATTTGTCAACATAAAAATCCACATATTTCCACACGAAGTATTTTATCACAAAAAACTTAAATTATTTTAAAAAAACACTTGACATTTTGTGTTGAATTATGCTAAAATAATATGCCGCTTAATGTACGGTCCCTAAAAATGCAATGCATTACCGTTGTTAGCGAGTCGTAAAATGAAAGAGAGGTGCTTTCTGAAATGTTCGCAATCATAGTAACAGGTGGAAAGCAGTACAAAGTTCAGGAAGGCGACGTTGTTTTCGTTGAAAAACTCGAAGCTTCCGAAGGCGAAGAAGTGACATTCGACACAGTTCTCGCTGTTTCCGGTGAAACATTCGTAGCCGGCGCGCCCACAGTTGAAGGTGCATCTGTAACTGCAAAAGTTCTTAAGAACGGCAAAGGCAAAAAAATCCACGTTCTTAAATACAAATCCAAGAAAAATGAAAAGAAAAAAATCGGTCACAGACAGCCTTATACAAAGGTTCAGATCGAAAAAATCGTTGGCTGAGCAGTATGATTAAGGTAGTAGTTTATAAAAGCGGTATGCGCTATTACGGTTTTCACGTTTCCGGACACGCGGGATACGATGAATCCGGCAAAGATATAATTTGCTCTGCGGTATCGGCTATGACAATGCTTGTAATAAACACAATAGAAGTCGCTTTCGGTTGCGATGTGGATTACGACATCGACGAAAAAACGGCGGATATCACGGTTGCTGTAAAAGCCGCTCTTCCCGAGTACGAGCACGACCCTACAAAGAGGTATGCGGTTTCGGGCGTTATCGAGGGTTATTATCTGCAGCTTATGGATATGCTTGAGGATTATTACGACTACCTTGACGTCAATCTCGAAGACAAAGAATTCTGATTACATTTTCTTAAAAATCTAATGGAGGTATTTAAAATGTTGAAGTTAAGCTTACAGTTTTTTGCTCATAAAAAAGTTGTTGGTTCTACAAAGAACGGCCGCGACAGTAACGCGCAGAGACTCGGCGTTAAAAAATATGACGGCGAAAGCGTAATCGCAGGCAACATCATCGTTCGCCAGAGAGGCACTAACGTACATCCCGGCGCAGGCGTTGGCATCGGCAAAGATGACACACTCTTCGCTCTCATCGATGGCACAGTTAAGTTTGAGCGCATCGCAGGCAACAAGAAACGTGTTAAAGTTGTTGCTGCTGAATAAGTTTATTTAAGCAAGAAAATCCGTACTTATAAAAAGTACGGATTTTTGTTTTTAAGGCTTCCACTTGTGGGGAAGGCCTGCCCCCTATCTGCCCTTATTGCAGAAGCGCAAAACATTTTTTAAATATTCACAAATTTATCATTGCATAAATACAAAAAGTATGCTAAACTTAATACAATATCATTTTCGGAGGTCAAAATGAAAACAGCAGAAAAAATATTTTCCTTTGTAAAATCCTTCCTTGGGCACGCGGGCTTCTATTTCACACTCGTGGTTATGGCGTTCAACACGTTCCTCACCGTGAACTACCCCGATGGCAACAAGGTTTTTGAAACAAAAATGTTTTGGTGGATTCTTCTCTTTTCCGCAATCTATTCCCTTTGCAATTTCGTTTTGAAAATCAAATTTATAGAGTCATATATAGCAAAGCTCGCTATTCATTACGTTCTCATCGTGCTTGATTTCTCGCTCGTTATGGCGTACGGTTCGGGTGCTGCTTCCTCTTCCAAGGGTATGGTTTTCGTTATAATCGCTTTCGCATTTGCTTATCTTTTAGTGGAAGTTGTTCGCGGAATCATATACAGCGCCGCACACAAGAAGAAAAACGAAGAAAAAGAATACCAGACACTCTTCACAAGCAAAAACTAAAAAGCATACACAATGCCGGATTTGCGCAGAATTTACACAAATTCGGCATTTTGCACAAAAACCTGTCACAAATAATGTCTGCCCCGATTTGTTACATTTCACACCAAATTTGTTGACAAAACTCACTTTTTTAGTTATAATTAGAAATAGAAGCAGAACATCTCTGCTATTGGGAAATTTTTTTCAAACAATATTTTTAAGAAAGGATTTTATTATGAAAAAAATTATTGCACTCATCTTGGCTACCATTATGGTGATGCTCGCAGTTGCAGCTTGTGGCAGTACACAGCCTGCAGAAACCACAAAAACTCCGAACACACCCGACAATGGCGGCACAACATCCACATCTCAGACAACACAGGCTACAACTACAACAGAACAGATTGTAATTCCTGACCCCTACACAGCACTTGCTTTCCTTCCCGCCGGTAAAGACGTTGCAGTAAACGTTATCACAGGCGAAGAAATCGGCAAACTTACAGCTGGCACAGGCATCGAACTCAAAGGCGGCTACTTCTACGTTGTAGACGTTGTTCCCGCTGAAGGCAAACAGACAGCTACAAAAGAAGTTGGTGCAGCTGTTGCTGACAAACAGGTTGCATTGGGTTGGACAAATGTTAAATCCGACGGCAAAGTATTGAGCTACACATCTTATTTCCATCGTGAAAAAGCAGCTTCCGGTAAAAGTTCCAACGGTACGACAATTTCCACACTCAACTACAACTTCTGCTATATGGGCCTTGCAGACCTCAATGCAGCTCTTGAAGGTACAGGTCTTGGCGAATTCGGCACAATCACAATCAAAGCTGTTGACGGTGACGTTTCCACATTTGCTTTCGGCACAGACCCTGAAGGCGAAGAACTTCTCACAGACTACAAATGGAACTTCGTATACGTTGGCTACAACGGCGAATCCTATGGCAAAGCTACAGGCACAACATACACTCCTATTGCTATGAACGCAAAAGATATCATCTACTCTGCTTGCGACAAAGCTTTGGGTAACGAAATCGGCACACTCAGAGGCCTCAACGTAACTGCAATGGATAATTACAAAGCTCCCGAATCCGTTGTTGCTGCTAACGGCAAATACAACGGCACATCTATCCAGGAAACACACGTTGGTAATTTCAAAAATGCTTTTGTTCCCGTTAAATATGCAGCAGCTCTCAAAAACTACAAAGCTCTCATCGCAGAAGGCGCTACAACAGTTGACGAAGCAGGTATCGCAGCAGCTCTCACAGAAGCAAACGCAGCTCTCGAAGCAGCTCAGAAAGCTCTCGACGATGCAGTAAAAGCTAACGCAGCAGTTAAAGCTCTCAAAGATGCTATGGATGCAGCAGCAGCAGCTCTCGAAGATGCTAAACAGGCAGCTTATGAAGCAAAAGCAGCTCACGAAACAGAAAAAGCTAAGAGCAGCAGCAGCCCGGAAACAGCTGCAGCTCTCGCAGTAAGAACTGAAAAAGAAGCAGTTCAGACAACAGCTCAGGCAACATACGATGCAGCTAAAAAAGCATACGATGAAGCAGTAGCAGCAGACGCAACTCTCGCACCTCTTGCAACAGCTCTTACAGACGCTACAGCAGCACAGAAAACAGCTGCTTCCAACCAGACAAAAGTTGACACATACAAAGAATGGGCTCCCATTTACGCTAAATTCTGCGCAGCTTACGACGAACTCGCTAACGTAGCTCTTTGGAACACAGAAGATATGGACAATTCTCCTATCGCAAAAATGTTCAAAGACGTTGAAACACCCGCTTACCCCACATTCACATACTACTATGATGAAGCTACAGATACATACACAGTATTCGTAACGTCTATGACAGCTTCCAATATGGTAGAGTTCTTCTACAATAACGACGCAATTAAATAATTAAAAATTTAATACAAAACAAAAAACAGGCGCAAGCCTGTTTTTTGTTTTGTTACGTTGGGAGAGCGCACGAATTTTTAAGCCGTTCTTTTTTTGGAAAAAATCCTCCTTTTGATGTTGACAAGTCAATTACATCGTGTTAAAATTAACTTATAATGATGAATATACACAA
>JAFTOK010000145.1 GCA_017463815.1 Clostridia bacterium
AGTTATATGCCTTGAAGCAGATTCTGCGGAACTTAACACGGCGCTTAATAAATATTACCAAATGAAAAAAGCGGCAGACCGCGGAGACCTTTCCGAGGAAGAAATAGAGAGAGCTATAGCAGAATACCGTGCTGTATCCCCTGAACTTATAGACGCCGCGGCAGATAAGGTTATAGACTTTGCCTTTAAAACGGAGCAAATGAAAAGAAGATTTTCCGCACAAGAAAATCCACGTGCAGACATCACGGCATTGCGTGCAGCAAGAGAATCTGTGGTTTTGCTCAAAAACGAAAAAAATCTTTTGCCTTTATCAAGAAAGAAGAGCGCTTGCATCATAGGCGATATAGTTATGGGCAATGGCGAAGAAAATTTTGCGGCAGAATTTTCAAAATTCTTGGGCAAAGAGGGATATAACATAATCGGTACGCAGAGAGGCTATGACTTAAGCAAAGAAAGAAGCGAACAATTGCTTGAAGCCGCTGTGAATTTTGCCTACCACGCAGATACGGCTATTGTGTTTCTCGGCTTGGGAAAGGCACGAGAACGCAATATAGAAAGCACGGCAAGGTTTTCGTTACCTGCAAACCAAGTGGCGCTACTCGATGAGCTGGAAAAAGCCAAATGCAAGGTCGTTGCCGTCGTAGCAGGCGATTATAGTACAGACATTGTATTGGAAGAAAAGGCGGATGCGATACTTTTTGCGCCGCTCGATGCAGAATATTCCGCCGAAGCGCTTGCGAGCATTATCTCGGGCGAATACAGCCCTTGCGGAAAGCTTTCGCGTACTGTATACATCGATTCCGACAGGATTTTCAAGAAGCAGGCAACGTATAAACAGCGCGGAATGAAGAGCGGCCCGTTTATAGGATATAAATATTACGACACGGCGGAGTTTTATCCCAAATACGTTTTCGGTCACGGTTTAAGCTATGCAAAGTTTGCCTATTCTTCCGTTTCCACAAACGTATCTCCGACGGAAATGAGCGTAACCTTTACCATTAAAAACTGTGGTAAAATTCGTGCCGCAGAAATCGCACAGGTTTATGTGGGTATGCAAGGCTCTGCCATAATTCGCCCCAAAAAAGAACTTTGTGCTTTTGCTAAAATAGAGCTTGAAGCAGGAGAAACTCGAACTGTGACAATTCCGTTTTCTTTGCCGGAAATTTTAGATATGGACAAGGGACAGTTCGCAGAAGACATGGGAACAAATACAATCTATATCGGCTCTTCTGTGCGCGATATACGCCTGATGTGCACTCTATATGCAGGCGATGCGAAAATAAAACCCGACGGCGAGAAAGCCACAAGCTATCTCCTTTCGGAATCCAACATAATTTCAGATAACTACAAATTGGAGGCAGATTGCAAAATTATGAAAAAATCGGTGTTTAACATAATAGCCGGTATAGCGGCGCTTTTGCTCGCCGTGCTTTTAAAGGTATATTGCCTTGCCACAAACACGAATGCGCTGTTTTTTGATATTATAGCGATTATTCTTGCCGCAGCGGGCTGGGTGTTCTTTATAGTGGAAGCTGTTGCAAGAAAGAAAGACAGCAAAGCGGACAAACAAACTATAGAGGCGGCAAACGAAGAAGCTTTTGAAGAAGCGGAAAAAGTTGAAATTTCTATGGCAGAGCAGTTGTTTGCACAGGAATTCGACGTTACGTACAGCGAAGCGGAAGTTTCTGCCACGGAAACTTATTCCGACGGCGTTGAAGCCGAAAATATGATGTATGTTGACGGCGAGCTCGACCTTGCTACGGCAAGCCGCGAATTTTCCGAGGTTGCAAAAGAAAAGGGCATTGATTTTTCGGAAAGCGATGCGGGCAAACTCTTTTCTTCTATGGCATCCTCTCGTGTGCTTCTTTTGCACGGAATGAGCACAAAAGCATTTGATAGCTTTATGCAGGTGCTCTCGGATTATTTTGAAACCGCCGTATACAAAGATAATGTTAACGGTTCCTACAAGAGCCCCGAAAATATCTTGTTTGCAAGCGATTCTGCCGGTACATACACAAAAACCAACATAATGATAGGTATGGAAGAAGCGCAGAGCGCTGTAGAAAAAGTTCATTTTCTTGGCTTTAACGGCGTAAAACCGCAGGAAATGGCAGATTGGTTTGCGCCTATAGCAAAACACGCCAAAAACCCCTATGCGCACTATTCCTTTAAGGCGCGTAACGAACAAAACGTGGAAACGGTATACTATTTCCCGCAGAATGCGTGGTTTGTAGTTAATCTTGCGGAGAGCGCAAGCTACGCAGAAATCCCCGCAAACGTAGCTGAAATAGCAACGGTGAACACTTTTGCTTTGCAACCCTGCGAAGCCGCAACGGTTTATTCCTCACACCGCAGTTTTACATATTATCAGATAGAATATCTTTGCGACAAACTCGTTTCCTCTATGAATATCGGGGAAAATGTTTGGAGAAGATTTGACAGACTCGAAGCGTTTGTAAACTCGCATATGCCTTTTACGTTTGGAAACAAGCTCTGGCTCTGCATAGAAAAATACATAGCGATTTCCTTATCTTGCGGCAAAGAACAGGAAAAAACTATTGACGAATGCCTTGCGGCGAAGCTTTTGCCTGCGATTATAGTTGCGCTTAACGGAAAAATAGCACAGGGAGATGCGAGCCTTAGCGAAACGCTTGAAAATATTTTCGGAGAAGAAAATGTTGCTGCTTGCAAAAAAGTCATAAAAGCCAGCGGCGCGGATATTGTATAAAAGCACAAGTAAGGAGTAGATGACAATGCTTCAAAAATTAATGTCAGGGCTTGTGGAAACATTTACCTCAGGCACGGCAATCATAATATATATAATTGTAATAATTGCGCTGATTGCTATTTTGCTTATTTCTGCGATGGCCTCGGAAAATAAGTCAGAGAAACAGGGCAGCACAGCGGTTTCGACCACAAATGGCTCGGAAAAGGCAAAAAACTCAGCAGAAGAAACAGGAACAGAACGCTTCTGTATGCTTTCGGAGATAGACAGAAGAAAAAACACGTACGGGCAAAGCGCGTATGATATAGGCATTACACTTGAGGGAATATGCGAAAACTTCCGCAATTACGCGTCAACAAAGCTGAAACTCTATTATGATATAGAGGATATACGCAAGTTTGTGTCGGGTATGGCGGTTTCGCGCCTGATAATACTCCAGGGTATGTCCGGTACGGGTAAAACATCGCTCGCACACGCATACGGCGCGTTTACGGATA
>JAFTOK010000146.1 GCA_017463815.1 Clostridia bacterium
CTACCGTATACACCTTTGAAAATCAGCTTCTGAAGCTGACGGTAACGTTCACCACCCCCCTGCTTCTTGACGACCTTGTGCTCGCTTCCCGCCCCGTTTCCTATATCCGCTACCTTGCAGAGCCGAAAACACCCGGCGCTCACGATATAGAATTTTATTTCGATATCGGCGCAGACGCCTGCATAGACTCCGACCGTCAGCGTGTTAAATTCGGCAGAACAGATTATTCTATGTACTGCGGAAATATCGACCAGCGCCCGCTCAACCGCTCCGGCGATGGTGTACGAATAGATTGGGGTTACCTGCACCTCTGCAAAAAAGATGCGTTCATCGGCAACTTTTCCAACAGACGTGCATTCTGCCGCGAAGGCGGTTTTATAGATTACTTCAGCGAAGATGTGACGTACGCTCTTAACGCCGCGCTCGCTGTCGTTTGCAAGGGCGCGAGCGACACAATCGCTATCGCATACAACGACCTCGGTGCTTCCATAAACTATTACGGCGACATTCTCCCCTCCTACTGCCTTGAAACATACGGCGATTTCGATACGCTCGCGCGCGCAGCTATTGCCGACGCCGACGAAGTTTTCGCAAAATGCGAGAAATTTGACCGCGAGTTCACACAGAAAATGCTCGCATACGGCGAAGATTACGCAAACGTAGGTGCGCTTGCATACCGCCAGGCTATAGCGGCACACAAAATCTGCCGCGGCAAAAACGGCGAAGTGCTCTTTTTCTCCAAGGAATGTTACTCCAACGGTTGCATCGCCACGCTCGACGTAACGTACCCCTCCATCCCCCTTTTCCTTATGCTGAATCCCGAGCTTGTTAAAGGTATGCTTCGTCCCATCGTTCGTGAAGCTACGAGCGCACGCTGGACTTACCCCTACGCACCGCACGACTGCGGTCAATACCCTCTCGCCACGGGGCAGGTATACAGCGCACGCCACGGTATCCTCAGCGAAGACGAGCAGATGCCCGTTGAGGAATGCGGCAACTTCATTCTTACAGTAGCCGCTATTTGCCGCGCGGAAGGCTCGAACACTTTTGCGGAAGAAAACCGCGAACTTATGGAAAAATGGGCAGAATACCTCATTGAATATGGTTACAACCCTGAAAATCAGCTCTGCACAGACGACTTTGCAGGCCACTTCGCGCACAACTGCAACCTTTCGCTCAAAGCCATCGCCGCGCTCGCCGCATACGGCAAGCTCACGGGCAACGCACGTTATACAGACATAGCGCAGGATATGGCGCGCCGCTTCGAGGTAGAGGCTATGGACGAAAAGGCAACGCGCCTCGCATTCGACAGAGAGGGCACGTGGAGCCTTAAATACAACCTCGTTTGGGATAAGCTTCTCGACCTCGGACTCTTCTCCGATGAGTTCTACGCGCGCGAAATCGCTCTTTACACAGAAAAAATGAACGAATACGGTGTTCCGCTCGACAACCGCAAGATGTACACAAAGCTCGACTGGGAAGCGTGGACAACAGTGCTCACAGACAACGAAGAATACCGCGACAAAATCTACTCTTGCATCGCAAAAATGGTGAACG
This sequence comes from Clostridia bacterium, assembly GCA_017463815.1. Taxonomy (GTDB): domain Bacteria; phylum Bacillota; class Clostridia; order Oscillospirales; family CAG-272; genus UMGS731. The sequence continues at coordinate 1,558 of JAFTOK010000146.1, forward strand.
ACACGCAGCAGCGCGTGCCGATTACCGACTGGTACGACACGGAAACTTCCTTCCAGGTTGGCTTCCAGAACAGAACTGTCCTCGGCGGTTTCTATATCACTATGCTCAAAGATATGTGGTTAAACAAATAAATTTCGCAAAAATTAAAGCGCACTCTGCCGAGTGCGCTTTTTTATGTCATTTTCTTTTCTTCGCCATCTCACTCTGATAAATTATCTCTGTGGCAAAGCCGAGCTTTGTGATTACGTTTTCTTTCGTCGGGAAACAGTAGAAGGAGTCGTTTTCCGTGGAAATATCCACGCAGTCGAAGGGTTTTATGTGCGGGAAATCATATTCCACGTGCAGGCTGTTCGTCTGCAACGGCGCACGGTGTATGAGGTAATCCTCGCTGCGGTAATGCCCCGCAAGCACAAAGCCGTTCTCGGGGTCGTGCGTGAGCTTCGCTTTTCCGAGCGGCTCAAAACGCCAGCATCGCGGCATAGAGTATACGTCCACGTCATCCTCGAAGCGGTATTCCCCGCGCTCTATTTGCGCGCGCACCTGCTCGCGCTCCCACGAGAACCAATCCGGCACGTGAGAAAACTCCGTTTTGCCCTCCACTGCAGAAAGCGAGCCGTCCTCGCCGAGCAACCAGCGCTTGCCGCATTCCGTGCAGAAAAGTTCCGCACCGCTAGAAGCCATCTTGTGTTCCGTGCCGCAATGCGGGCATTGGTAGAGGATTTTGTGAAGACCGTTTGCGCGGTTCTTCTCATTTATAATTATACCGTTTTCTTTCTGGTATTTATAATCGTCGTAGGAGAGCGCTTTGCGGATAACCGCGTTAATTTCCTCCACGCTCATCTTTTCTATTTCCTCGGGCGTGAGAATTTTTGTCATTGTGGTGTGAAGCGGCACTTTGCGTTTGTGGCGGAAATCCCAGAACGGCGCGTGCAAATAGTTACCTCTGTGCACAACCGCCACAACCGACACTTTGTTGCGCTTTACGAGCATACCCACAGAATCGGGAATGTAGGATTCCACGCCACAGGGCGAATAGCGTGCCTCGGGGTACATACAAAGCACGTCCCCGCGGGAAAGCACTTTCTTTATAGATTTTACAAGGTGCAGGTCCATCGTGAATTTACGCGTGCAAATAGCGCCAATCAGCTCCATAAGCCAGGGGCGCAGGTAATATCCATCTATATTAACCACGTTGTTTACCCTGTGCGGCGTTGTGCCGAGCGCAGTGAGCTCGAAATCCACAAACGACATATGGTTGCTCAGAATCATATACGGCGGCTTTAAACCCTCCATATTTATTTTTTCCACCTTATGCTTTTTTAACAAAAGCATAATTTTTGAAAGCAGCCAAATCAGCCAAACTATAAACAAAGGCTGGCGAATGGGATATTTTGCTGTTTTGTAACGCTTCTTGTTTTTGTAGTTTACGTCTTTTGTCATTCGTTCATACTCCGCAAAATTTGTTCATATTTTGTTCATAATAAATACAAAGTTTATTTTACTATATTATTTGTAAAAAATCAATAAAAAAGTTGCTTTTTTTTGCAGATTATGATAAAATACTCGCGAGGTGATATTACTTTATGGAATTTTGGCAAATAATTTTAATTATAATCGCAGTGTTGGCACTTATTGTGCTCACAACAGCTTACATATGCTTCAGAATGTGCTTTTTTGTTTCCAAAAAAGCTCGCAAAGAATACCGTGAAGACCCACACCCCATACCCGTGGGTGAAATTTACGAGCCGTACCGCGATTTTTTGATTGAATGGATAGATAAGCTCGAAACCCTGCCGCACGACGATGTGGAAATCAAATCCTTCGATGGGCTTACCCTGCGCGGAAAATATTATGAATATGCGCCGGATGCACCTATGGAAATTTTATTCCACGGATACCGCGGCAGCGCAAAACGCGACCTTTGCGGCGGTGTGGCGCGTTGCTTCCGCCTGGGTCACAGCGTACTTATAGTGGACCATCGCGCAAGCGGTGAAAGCGAAGGCAATGTTATAACCTTCGGTGCATACGAAAGCCGCGATGCTGTGGAATGGGCAAAATACGCCGCGGCACGCTTCGGCAAAGAGCGAAAAATCATAATAGGCGGTGTTTCTATGGGCGGTGCTACGGTTATGCTTACAGCGGCAAAAGAGCTGCCTGAAAACGTCATCGGCGGCGTGGCAGATTGCGGCTATACTTCCGCAAAAGAGATAATCAAAAAGGTTATCCGCGATATGAAGCTCCCCCCTGCTGTGTTCTACCCCTTTGTTGTGCTGGGCGCAAGGCTTTTCGGGCATTTCGATATAAATGAGGCTTCGCCCATCGAAGCAATGAAAAAATGCAAAATACCGGTTATATTCCTGCACGGCGACAAAGACGATTTCGTACCGCACGAAATGAGCGTGAAAGCATACGAAGCGTGCATATGCAAAAAACGTATGGTAACTATAGAGGGCGCCGGGCACGGCACGGCATACACATACAATAAGGAGCTCTACCTTTCCGAGCTTGACAACTTCTTCAAACCTTATCTTTAAAACGTAAAAACGGCTTCCGTAAAAGGAAGCCGTTTTTGTTGTATAAGCTTACGCTTCAAAGAATGCTTTTATAGCAAGGTGTGTCATATAAACGTCTACCTTGGAAACAAGCTCGTAGGGGGAGTGCATAGAGAGCACGGGAACACCGAGGTCTATAACGTCGATATTCTTGGATGCGATGTATTTTGCAACGGTACCGCCGCCGCCCGCATCAACCTTGCCGAGCTCGCCTGTCTGCCAGATAACGCCCGCTTCATCGAGCACATCGCGAACGTAGCCGCAGAATTCCGCGCTTGCATCGTTAGAGCCCGATTTGCCGCGTGCGCCCGTGTATTTCGTTATAACAACGCCGCCGTTTACGTAGCAGGAGTTCATCTTTTCCATCGGTTCGGGGAAATTGGGGTCGAACGCCGCGTTAACGTCGGAGGAAAGGCATTTTGAGTTTGCGCGCACAACCGCATCGGAAACGCCGAAGCTCTTGGCAAGCTCTGCTATGATGTCGAAGTAAACCTGGCTCTGCATACCCGTGTTGCCCTCGGAACCGATTTCTTCTTTGTCGGCAAGAACCGCCATAATCGTGTGTTTGGGCGCTTTTACGTCAACGAGAGCTGTGAGCGAGGGGTATGAGCACACTCTGTCGTCGTGACCATAGGAAGCGATAAGGCTTCTGTCGAGGCCAACGTCGCGTGCCGTAAACGCAGGAACAGCGGAAAGCTCTGCGCAGAGGAAATCTGCCTCCACAATGCCGTATTTATCGTTGAGGAGTTTCATTACGTTGAGTTTTACCGCGTCTTTTTCGGCTTTGTCGCTGTAGGGGCGCGCACCGGAGATAAGGTTGAGCTGTTCGCCGCCGATACCCTCGGAAAGGGTTTTGCTCATCTGCTTGGAGGCAAGGTGAGGAAGAAGGTCGCTTATATAGAAAACGGGGTCTGTGGGGTCTTCGCCGATAATAACGTCGACTGTTTCACCGTTTCTCTTTGTAACCGCACCGTGGAGCGCAAGAGGAATTGCCGTCCACTGGTATTTTTTGATACCGCCGTAGTAATGTGTTTTAAGGTAGCCTATACCCTCTGTTTCATAGAGCGGGTGCTGTTTAAGGTCTATACGCGGGCTGTCGATGTGCGAAGCCGTGAAGTATACGCCGTTTTCAAGGCTTTCTGTGCCCACAACGAACGCCACAAAAGATTTTGCACGGTTGTTGTAGTAGTATTTTTCGCCTGCGGCAACTTTCATACCAAAAGTGTACGGCTTGAAGCCTTCGGCTTTGAGCATTTTTTCCGCTTCATATACGCATTCGCGCTCGGTTTTACCGTTATCGAGGAACTGCATATAGCCTTTTGCATATTCGTAAGCCGCGTCGATTTTCTCTGTCGTCATTTCCGCGAAAATATCTTTCTTTTCTGCGAGAAGCGACTTTTTGAGTTCATCGAGCTCGTTTACTTCTGTTTCTTCAAGGTTCATTTCTTTTTCTTCCATTTTCGTTTTCCTTTCTTTTATATAATCTTGTTTTTAATTTGCGTTTGTGAATATATTTGCAAGGTATTCCTTGTAATATGCGTAATTTGCCATAACCTTTTTAACGTAGTTTCGCGTTTCCTCGCGCGGAATCTTGTCCGCTATGAGCACGCCGTTTTGTGAAAGCCCCTCCGTGGCGAGCCAAATGCGAGCGTTGCCGCATCCGCCGTTGTAAGCCGCCGCCACGTTTGTCATACTTCCGCCCAGTTTGCGCGAGGGCGCATAAAGCCAGTGCAGATAGCACATACCGCATTTTACGGCAAATTCAGGGTCTTTTAACAGATATGAAAATGATTTATTTGTTTTCAAAATCGGTTTTATATCGTCCGTGTACGTTTCTTCAAGTATTTGCATAAGCCCGTAGGCTTCGGATTTTGAAATGGCGTTCACCACAAAATCGCTCTCCGCTTTTATTATGGCCATAACGAAAATCGGGTCTACGTCCGTATAAGTTTCGTGGTAGCGAAGCGCCCAGGCATAGCACGCAAGCTCATTTACGAATGTTCTGCCCTTTTCATCCGTTCGGGTGAGCCATTTTACATTAACACCGTACTTTTCAAAAGTCGGGTCTTCTATGGCTTTCAGTTTATCTTTTCCGTAAATATCGTTGTATTTTTCAAAATAATACATCACACGCAAAACGTAGGTGCGTGTTTCGTCGTACGGAATATTGTCCACAATCAGCTCTCTGCCGTTTTTGGAATATTCTTTTTCCTTGAGCCAGGAGCGCACCGTGCCTATACCCGCGTTGTACATAGCCAGCGCGGTTTCTATATCTCCGCAGTAATCGTAAAGGTAGGAAAAATAATATACACCGCTCCGCACGTTCAGCATATAGTTTTTCAGCGCTTCTGCACCGCTTTTCTCTATGCCGAGCTTGGGCTTTATATCTTCTTCGAATGTTTTGGGCATTATCTGCATAAGCCCTACCGCGCCCGAGCGCGAAACTGCGTCTTTATCAAACGAGCTTTCCGCTTTTATTATAGCGTATATGAGGTTTTCGGATATACCGAACTCCAGCGAAGCAAGCTCCACGGCGTCGGCATAACGCTTTGGGTATTCGGCTTTGTCTGCCTCGTCCTGCACCCTATCTGTGCCGAATGCGGCAACTAAAATAGCAACAATAAGTACAAGCGCCACAATTTCCGTGCCAAGCAGGAAAGATGAGCGTTTTTTCTTGTTCATTATTTAGTTCCTTTCGTAAGTTTTTCCGTCACGGCGAGAACTCGAGCGGCGAGCGTTTCGCTGCTTTCGTCGTTCATAATGATATACGTGCAGTTCGCTCGCAAGAATGCGTCGTCTTTCTGCTTTGCAAAGCGTTTTCGCGCCATATCTTCGGTTATACCGTCGCGTGCGCAGAGGCGGGAGATGCGCACATCTATAGGCGCTATAACGCCCACCGTGACGTCGCATATTTTGTCAAGCCCGCTTTCAAAAAGCAAGGGCGCGTCTATAATCACGCTTCTGCCAAACTCCGTCGCGTGCGCGATTTCCTCGTGCACTCTGGCGATTATGATGGGGTGGCTTATAGCGTTGAGCTTTTCTACGTTTCCGCTCCTTGCGTCTTTCCCAAAGAGCATCTGCCCCAGCGCCTTGCGGTTTACGCGCTTCTGTCCGCCGCCGAAAAACACAGCGTCCGCGCCGAAAGCGCTTTCCACCTGCGCCACGTACTCCCTGTCTGTATCGAGCGTGCGGGAAATGCCGTCGCAATCTACTATGTAAAAACCCGACATTTCCAAAAATTTCGCCACGGTGCTTTTGCCCGCACCGCTTTCGCCTGTGAGTCCTATAATCATAATTTATGTTCCTTATATCTCAATTATGTTAAATCCCGAAGCCTTCAGCATACGGTTGTATATGGCAAGCCCCACGCCGCGCGTGTCGGAGGCGGTGGCATAGATTTCGGGCGCGTCTGTTTTGTCAAATTTGCGCAGAATGTCGAAAAGGCGCTTTGCGTGCTCCTCGTCGTCGGCCTTTTTGCCGAAGTAGAAGACGTTTTTGCCTATTACATCTTCCTTGTACTCGTCAAAGCAGATAATGCCCGTCATAGGCTCTCTATCGAGCTTTCCGCAAAGGAATTTTTTCACCCTGCCGTCAAAATCTGCGTTTCCCGCGTCTTTTATGAGGAATACTGTCGCCTGCGGGGCATAATGGCGGTATTTCATACCGGGGGCAAGCGGTGCTTTACCGCTTTCGTTCTTTTTGGTTATGCCCGCATCGAGCGTTACGTCCGAGAAAACGCCCCCCAGCATCTCCACAGTTACGCCGCCCGGGCGAAGCACGGTTACGCCGCCCTCGCGCGGGAGGACTATTGTAGATTCCAGCCCGATTTGCGACTCGCCGCCGTCGATTACAGCGTCTATTTTGCCGTATAAATCGTCTACCACGTGCTCTGCCGCCGTAGGGCTCGGTCTGCCCGACGTATTTGCGCTTGGCGCGGCAACGGGCACTCCTGCCGCCTCTATAAGCGCGCGCGCCACAGGGTGCGCCGGGCAGCGCACGGCAACCGTGGCAAGCCCGCCCGTCACGCTTTCCGGTATATTTTCCTTTTTAGGCAAAATTACCGTTATGGGC
>JAFTOK010000011.1 GCA_017463815.1 Clostridia bacterium
AAAACACCTCGGAAAGCCACCTTATAGCCTTCTACAAAACATTTGACGAGGTTCGCGAAAATAACTACGACGGTATGATAATAACCGGTGCGCCCGTAGAACATCTCGCTTTTGAAGAGGTGGAATATTGGGATGAGCTTTGTGAAATTATGGAGTGGAGCAAAACGCACGTTACCAGCACGTTCCACATATGCTGGGCGGCGCAGGCGGGGCTTTACTACCACTATGGTATACAGAAAAAGCAGCTTCCCGAAAAGCTTTTCGGCATTTTCGAGCACTATGTTTCCCACAAAGGCTCCATACTTTTCCGCGGGTTTGACGATACGTTCCTTGCGCCCCATTCACGCCACACCACTGTGGAAAGACACGATATTCTCGCTTGCCCCGAGCTTAAAATTTTGGCGCAGAGCGATAAGGCGGGGGTCTATGCTGTTTCCACCGCACGCGGCAAGCAGATTTTTATAACGGGACATTCCGAATACGATGCGGGTACGCTCCGCCAGGAATATCTGCGCGACAAGAGCAAGGGCTTGCCTATAAAAATACCGTATAATTATTTTCCCGATGACGACGACACGAAAGAGCCTGCTTGCACTTGGCGCTCGGGCGCGAATTTACTTTATTCCAACTGGCTCAACTACTTCGTGTACCAATCCACCCCCTACGACATCGGCGCGATTGGAAAATAAACAAAATAAAAACGCTCCTTTTGACAGGAGCGTTTTTTGCCTTTTTACATAGCGGAGAATTTCTGTTTTGCCTGTGCTATTTTCTGTGTTTCCGCCTGTTCTGCGGGATACCAACCCTTTTCGCTCATTTTTGCGTAGATAGTGTTCTGCATAACGAGCATATCGTTAAGCGCACATTTGAACGTGGCGTGTACGTTGGGTGTGGCAGATTCGATTGTGCCGTGCATCATAAGGTCGCACATACCTTTTACGTTTCCGAGCACGGTTGCCATCATTGTTTTATCGTCCATATTTTCCTCCTTAACCATTGAGCAGGGAATAGAATTTTGCGAATGTTTCGGTCTGTTTGCTTGTGATGTCCTGAAGCAGATTACGAATGCTCGGGTCTTGCACCTGTGAAGCAAAATCTGTGCAACACTTTTTGTTTTCGCACATATGGTCGAGAGTGTCTTCGATATAGAGAAGTTCTTTGGGTGACATTTTATATACCTCTTTTCTTTTTTGATGTAAATATTTTGGTTTAAAAAAGCTCAATTTATTCGTTTTGAAAAGAGATTTTAAAAAAGAAAACACCGAGAGAAAATTTCTCTCGGCATATTATTCGCACTCACAAATATATTATATCATATATTTTGTGCTTTTGTAAAGTGCGAATTGTGATTACTCACAAATTTCTCTCTATTAAACAAAAAATATTTGTGAAGTTTGAATATATTGCTAATTGCAAAAGCAAAAAACTTGTGCTATAATAAAATCACAAAGAAGGAGGTACAGTCCAATGAGAATCTAAAATTCCAAGACTTTAAGAGAAGGTAAATAAAAAGCGATTTAAACATATTGAATGTAACATATAAACACGGCGGTGTTATACGCTTTATATAGATTTGTGAGTTTGCTTTTTAAAAATAGAATAGAGATGATTTTCAGTTTAAATCGAAAATAAAGTTCCCCTTAAAAAGTCTTAATAGGAAACCAGAAAATTCGCCCTTTGCAAAAGAAATAAAAACAAGATGGTCTTCTCCCATAGAGAATTGTGAAATGAATTAGAAGTTTTGACGAGTAGCAGATGGTAGATTAAGAAAGAGAGGATATACAAATGATGTTAGATATCAAAATAGAACAGAAATAACCCTTGATTGTGAGATGTGCATAACAATCAAGGGTTATTTCATTTGTAGGCGGGAAACCGTCTTTTTTTTATTGCCCAATCCGCATTGGGCACGCAGAAAATCATTTCTTTTACATTCAAAGAAGATATAAATTTACTCTCTTTCCATCAAAAAAATTGTGTATAATGTTGACATATGAAACAAGCGGTGGTATAATAAATTATAAATAGTATGGGCATTTTCAGCGCATCATTATTTGATAGTGGCTATTATTTCGGCATTGCCGAGTTAGCCGAATACAAAATTTATAAAGGAGAACATAACAATGAGCAAGAACACAAAAACAATCGTTGCTGTAGCATCCGTTGCAGCAGCAGTAGCATCCGCTGCAGCAGCAGTTGCAGTTGCTTTGCACCTCAAAAAGAAAAAAGCTGCAGAAGTTGAAGCTGAAGTTGAAGTTGTAGAAGATGTTGAAGCTGTAGAAGCTGTAGCAGAAGCAGAAGTTGCAGAAGAAGCTGAAGTTACTGCTGAAGAAGCAGAAGTAGTTGTTGAAGAAACAGTTGCTGAAGAAGCTGAAGTAGTTGCTGAATAATTTGCAAGCAAACAGGTAAAACCCCGACTTATGAAAGTTCGGGGTTTTACTGCGTTATAAAGTCTTTTTTATTTGACAAATACGAATGAAAGTGATATAACTGTAGCATAGCTTTGAAAAATGCCAATTTTGATTAAAAGAATGAATTGCATATGAAAATATTTAATATAAGCGGAAAAACACTCAAAATTTTATTGGCATAAGGAGAAATGTATGAAAAATTATGAATTGTGGTATACGAGCGAAGCTCCGTATGGAAATGAAGACCTTGTCTTTTTTGCACATAAAACAGATGTGCCTGACGATGGCTGGGAAAAATGGTCCTTGCCCTTGGGAAACGGTTATATGGGCGTGAACGTTTTCGGCAGAACCGAAAGCGAACGATTGCAGATAACGGAAAACAGCTTTTGCAACCCCAATGTTGTAGACGAGCGTTACCCGGGCGGCAACGGCGGGCTTATGAACTTTTGCGACTTATACATAGATTTTGGGCATACGGGCGTGAAAAATTACCGCAGAAGCCTTTCGCTTTGCGATGCTGTTGCTAACACTACGTATGATTTTGAAGGTGTGACCTACGCTCGTGAGCATTTCACAAGCTACCCCGACCGCGTTTTTGCCACCAAACTTTCCGCGAGCAGGGCGGGCGCGCTTTCCTTTACCGTGCGCCCTGAAATACCTTTCGTAGCTCCTTATTTGCTGAAAGAGGGCGACGGTATGGGCAGAACGGGCGAGGTTCACACGAACGGAAACCTGATTACCTTCGGCGGCGAGCTTGAGTATTATGCAATACAGTACGAGGGGCAGATTGCCGTGCTTGCGGAGGGCGGCCAGATTATTTCCCACGACGAAACCATAGAGGTTAAAAATGCAAACAGCGCGGTTTTGCTTGTGGCAGTGGGCACCAACTACCAAATGGAAAGCCGCGTGTTTATGGAGCGTTCGCCGCGCAAAAAGCTTGCGCCTTACCCGCACCCGCACGCGCGCGTGAGCGAGATTTTGGAAAATGCGCAGAAATATTCCTATGCAGAACTGCGCGAGCGCCACGTAAAGGATTATTTTGCGCTGATTTCGCGCGCGGAGGTGGATTTGGGCGGCGTTTGCCCGAACATACCCACAAACGAGCTTATAGAAAGCTACAGAAACGGAGAAAACGAGCGATATTTGGAGGAACTTTATTTTACATACGGCAGATATTTGCTCATATCTTCCTCCCGCCCGGGAACGTACCCTGCGAATTTGCAAGGTACTTGGTGTAAATATGCAAGCTCTCCGTGGTCTGCGGGCTATTGGCACAATATAAACATACAGATGAACTATTGGCCTGCGTTTAACACAAACCTGCACGAATTGTTCCTGCCTTATATAGAATATTTCAAAGCGTACAAGCCCTTGGCTATGGAAAACGCAGACCAATATATGGCGCGCAATTTCCCCGAAAAATGCGGTGAAAAAGGCGAAAACGGCATTTCTATCGGTACGGCGGCGTGGCTTTACAAAATAACGGGTGCTCCCGACCCCGGCAGAGGACATTCAGGCCCCGGCACAGGAGCTTTTACGGCGAAACTCTTTGCAGATTACTATGAATTTTCCCTTGATGAAAAAAATCTCGCAGATGCGGTCTACACCGCGAACAGGGAAATGGCTGTTTTCCTTTCCAAGACATTGGAAGAGCAAGAGGACGGTACACTTTTGGTAAAATACTCCGAATCTCCCGAGCAGCATCACAATGGTGCATACTATCATACAAAAGGCTGTGCCTTCGACCAACAAATGGTTTATGAATGCTATAAAGACACGGTTTGGCTTGCCGAAAAACTCGGGATAAACGATGGTTTCATAGAAGAACTGCGTGCCGCTCTGCCAAGGCTTGACCCTGTTCAGATAGGCGCTTCCGGGCAGATAAAGGAGTACAGGGAAGAGGAGCATTACGGCGACATCGGCGAATATCACCACCGCCACATCTCCCACCTTGTGGGGCTTTACCCGGGAACGATTATAAACGGCAACAACAAGGAATGGCTCCGCGCGGCAGAATATTCGCTGAACGAGCGCGGCGACGTTTCCACGGGTTGGTCCACGGCGCACAAGCTGAACGCCTGGGCGCGTACCAAAAACGGCGGCAGAGCGCACGACCTTTTGCGCAGACTTCTTGCAAACTGCACTTTGCCCAACCTTTGGGACACCCATCCTCCCTTTCAGATAGACGGTAACTTCGGCGGCACGGCGGGTATTGCGGAAATGCTTCTGCAAAGCCACGAGGGGTATGTGCACGTTTTGCCCGCGCTCCCCGAATGCTGGCGCAACGGCGGCTTCACGGGGCTTTGCGCCCGCGGCGGCTTTGACGTTTCCGCAGAATGGCGCGGCGGCAAGGCTGTGCGCGTGAGCGTCACGGCAAACGCAGGCGGCACGCTGAAAATGCTTGTGGGCGAGGAACGCGTGGAGCGCGAAATGCTTGCAGGCGAAACATTCACCCGGAATTTTTAAGACAAAAAACACTGCTGAAAATCAGCAGTGTTTTTTTGTTATTATTCTTCGTTTGCGCTCCATATAAGCAGCTCTTCGTCGGCGGTTTTTAGGTAAACTTCCGTGATTTCGCCTTCTGTGGGGATAGTTATGTCAAACCTGCCGAGCTCGAACATTCCGAAAAAAGAATCGAAATTCAAGCCGACGTAAAGCGCGTTTGCTTCTTCCTCGTAAACGTAGCCGATGAAGCCGCGCGGTATGAACGAGGGG
>JAFTOK010000147.1 GCA_017463815.1 Clostridia bacterium
CGTGGAGAGTACCGTTCTGAACGAGAATGGAAGCAACGGGACCGCGGCCGCGGTCGAGTCTTGCTTCGATAACGATACCTTTTGCACGTCTGTTGGGGTTAGCCTTGAGTTCTTTGAGTTCGGCAACCATAAGCACGCTTTCGAGAAGGTCGGGAAGGCCTTTCTTCGTATGCGCGGAAACGGGAACACAGATAACGTCGCCGCCCCACTCTTCTGGAACGAGTTCGTATTTTGTAAGCTCTGTCATAACCGCTTCGGGGTTTGCCGTAGGTTTATCGATTTTGTTAATCGCAACGATAATATCAACGCCGGCAGCTTTTGCGTGGTTAATCGCTTCAATCGTCTGGGGCATAATACCGTCATCTGCCGCAACAACGATGATTGCGATGTCAGTTGCTTTCGCGCCGCGAGCACGCATAGCAGTGAACGCTTCGTGGCCGGGGGTGTCGAGGAACGTGATGTCCTGACCGTCGAGGTTTACTCTGTAAGCACCGATGTGCTGTGTGATACCGCCCGCTTCGCCGCTTGTAACGTGTGTATGGCGAATTGCGTCGAGAAGCGACGTTTTACCGTGGTCAACGTGGCCCATTACGCAAACAACGGGGCTTCTTGTTTCGAGCTCTTCTTCTCTGTCCTCTTCCTCATCAAAGAGCTTATCCTCGATTGTAACAACAACTTCTTTTGTAACTATGGCACCCATATCTTCCGCAACAAGGAACGCCGTGTCGTAGTCGATAACCTGGTTTACGGTTGCCATAACGCCCATCAGCATAAGCTTTTTAACGATTTCGGCAGCAGTAACCTTCATAAGTTTCGCGAGGTCCGCAACCGTGATTTCATCGGGAACGGCAATCTGAATAGGCTGAGCTTTCTTTGCCTTGTCGTCCTTCTTCGCGTTCATCATAGGAGCTTTGCCCTTTTCGCGTTTAGCGTAAGGGTTGTTCTGCTGCTGTTTTTTCATTTTCTGGCGGTCAGGAACCATATTGTTTCTGCGCGCGCTTTCGGGAACAAAGTTTTCAAGGCGCTCATCGTATTTTGCAAGGTTTACGTTCGTTGTTCTCGTGTCTACGATACGAGTAGAGCGAACGGGTGCGCTTTCGCCGGGCAAAGAGGATTTAATCTGCACGGTTGTCTGCGGGCGTCTTGCTTCGGGTGCTTTTTCAGCTTTAGCCGCCTGTTGCGCTTTGGGTGCCTGTTTTGCAGCACCGAAGTTAGGTCTTGCAAATTTATCTTTTTTCTGTTCTTCTTTAGCTTCGGGCGCTTTTGTTTCGGCTTTGGGTGCTTCCTTAATTTCAGGTTTTACTTCTGCTTTGGGCGCAGGTTTTACCTCGGGTTTAACTTCCGCTTTGGTAGCTTCTTTTACTTCTGCGGGTTTTGTATTTTTGGCAGCAGCCTTCTTTTCGCCCTGCGGTTTTGTATCTTTTTTGGGTGTTTCTTTCTTTGCGGGCGTTTTTTCGCCTTTTGCCGCAGATTTTGCACCGTTTTCGCCCGTTTTCTTTTCTGCAGGCGCTTTGGGCGCGGGTTTCGCGGGCATAACCGTTTTGCCGTCTACGTAGGCTGCCATATTGGTTGTCTGGTTTTCGAGCGTAAGACGGTCGAGAATAATAGCAAGTTCTTCGGGTGTTATAATAGCGGTGGATGTTTTATCCTGCATACCGCATTTCTGTGTAAAATCAAGCAAATCTTTGGTTTTCATACCAAGGTCTTTTGCAAGAGTATTCAAGCGATATTTTGTATTTGATATCATATTGTAACCCATCCTTTCACAGCGTTTTTCAGTATAGGTTGCGTTCAATGTTGAACGCCAGGTTTTTATCTGTTATACCCACGCAGGCGAGCGGACTTTTGCCGATGGCGGCGCCGAGCTCCGCAGGGGTAAGTTCCGTATATAAAAGTTTTGTGTTGTAATGTGCCGCGCAGTTAACCACGCGTTTTTTGGAGTTTTCGGAGGCCGTTTTGGAAATCAGCACAAACACGGCTTCGCCCTTGCGAATAGCCTCGCAAGCGAGCGGTGTGCCGGGCAGCGCTTTTCCCGCACGCCTTGCGAGCGAAAGCGCAAATTTAAAGCGTTTGATTTTCCCTTCCGTGCTTTCCGAAATAACAATGTTGTTTTCCTGCATTATTTGTTTATATTCTCCATTTCAAGAGTCAGAGCCTCGAAAATCTCCTCGGGAATAGCGGTTTCAAGGCTTGCGGGAAGTCTTTTCTTCGCCTTTTTTAGGCAAGCGGCAGAGGGGCATATATACGCGCCGCGCCCGTTCTTCTTCCCTGTTCTGTCGAGCTCTATGTTTCCGCTTTCCGCGCATCTTACGATGCGTATAAGCTCATTTTTCGGCTTTTTTTCGTTGCAGCCCACGCATTTGCGTTCGGGCACTTTTCTGAGAACCGCGCTCATAGGCTTGCCTCTTACTCTGTTTTAATGTCTATCTTGTAGCCTGTAAGTCTTGCGGCGAGGCGCGCGTTCTGGCCTTCCTTACCGATAGCCAAAGAAAGCTGGTCGGGGTTTACAATCACGCGGCAGGAGCGTTCGCTTTCAAGCACAACGGAGTTTACGTTTGCGGGGGAGAGCGCCGCTCTTACGTATTCTTCGGGAACGTCGCTGTAAGTTACGATGTCTATTTTTTCGCCGCCGAGCTCGTTTACAATTTCGGAAATACGTCTGCCGCCGGCACCGATGCAAGCGCCAACAGCGTCTACGTCTGCGTTGCGGCTGGAAACGGAAATTTTTGTTCTGGAGCCGGGTTCGCGGGATACGTTGTGAATAAGAACCGTGCCGTCTGCAATTTCGGGAATTTCAAGCTCAAAGAGGCGTTTTACAAAGTTGGGGTTGGAACGGGAAAGTGTAACAATCGGGCCTTTAACCTCGTTCTTAACTTCCATAACGAATACTTTGATGTGGTCGCCAACAGCGAGCGTTTCGCCGGGAATCTGCTCGGATTTGAGGATAACCGCTTCGCTTGTACCCGTATCCACCACAACGTTGCCGTTTGTGGGATCAACCTTTGTAACAACAGCAGATATGATTTCTTCTTTCTTGCTTTCGTAAGCTTTCACAGCCATAGAGCGTTCAGCTTCGCGAATCCCCTGAATGATAACCTGCTTTGCCGTCTGTGCGCTGATTCTGCCGAAACTCTTTGTTTTAACTTCCGTTTCAACAACACCGCCGAGAACGTGTCTGCGGCTGATAGCTTTTGCGGCTTCAAGCGTGATTTCCGTGTCGGGGTCCATAACCTCTTCCACGATGTTCTTTACTTCGTATACTTTAATATCTTTTTTAACTTCGTCAATAGCAACTCTTACGTTTTCTCTGCCGCCGTTGTCTTTTTTAAAAGCGGAAATAAGAGCAGCTTCTACCTTTTCGAGCATATACTCTTTGGGTATACCCTTTTCTTTTTCAAGCAAATCAAGGGCATTGAAAAATTCAGTATTCATTTTTTAATTACACCTTTCAAAAATTCTGATTAAAATTCAAAAAACGTATTTGCTTTTGCAATAGCGGAATATTCGAGCGTGAGCGTTTCGCCTTCAGCTTCTACACTTATGCCTGCATCGTCCGCGGCGGTAAGCACGCCTTTGTATGCTTTCTTGCCGTTCTGATTGGGAGCAAAAAGGCGTATTTCCACGCTTTCTCCGACGCAAACAGCAAAATGCTCTTTCTTTTTAAGTGTTCTTTCTATACCGGGGGAAGAAACCTCCAAGTAATAGAAGTCTTCAATGGGGTCTGCCTCGTCGATAATCACCTCTATAGCTCTGTGAACCTTTTCACACGCTTCAAGGTCTATCCCGTTGGGGGAATCGATGGTTATGCGGAGGTACCATTCCGCGCCCTCTTTTACGTATTCAACGTCCCAAACCTCAAAACCGAGCTCGTTGATTTTGGGCGTTACAAGCCCTTCCACAAGGGGCGCTATGCCTGTATTCTTTGCCATATTTGCTCCTTTCGTAAAGCCGTATACAAACAGATGAGAGTGGCGTTCTTTACCACTCTCATCTCCTACGTTATTATTTCTGTTGTTATTATACCACAATCTTAAATTAAATGCAATAGTTTTCGCGTTTTTTTATCACTCCGAAAGCGTTTTTTTCATATGATAAACAAGAATTAACATCTGAAAGGAGCATTTTTTATGAAAATTATGATAATCAAATCGCCCCGTTTTCTCTCGCCTCTGCTTCGCAAGCTGTTTGCAGGCAAGAAAAAGCGGCAGTAAACTCTTTTTCCACTCCGCCGAAAAGTTCGAAGAAAAAGTGCGGCTTGGAATATAGCTTCGGCTCGTTTTCCCACAGTTTTTCACCCATAAAACGCAGAAACTCGTGGTAGAGGAGCACGTCGTCTATTTCGCGCATAGCGGCATATTCCTCTGCCGTTATGCCGCCGAGCCATTTTTCGTATATTACCGTTTCCAGCCCTTTTTCTATGTTTTTATATTCCGGCAGAGCGCTTTTCACAGGGCGCGTCACGTCGGAGATATACGCCTCGCTTGCGTCGTGCAAAAGGCACGCAAACTGCACCCTTTCGCTCATTCCGCGCGCTTTCGCCTCTTTCATACAGTTAAGGCTGTGCTGCGCAACAGAGTAAAACAACGGAAAATGCCCGTTTGCGCGGCAAAGCATAGAAAGCGCGTGCGCTATATCGCGTATGTCGAGAAGCTCGGCTTTCGGCGCGAGCGGGTCGAACGGTTTCTTTGTATATGTTGTAATTGTAGTCATATTCACCTTTTATTTTTAATTATTTTTTCCCAGCCGAGGATATCGAGGATTGTTTCGTTCTTTTCTTCGCAAAGTTTAGAGAGTATTTCTAAGTTCTTCTTGTTCAGTTCAAAGCAAACGCATTTTTTGAGGTCTTGATGCCAAAAATCACTTTCTGATGTGTCTCCCAAGCAAATAGCATCGCCCGGCTTTGAAAAAACAGCTTTTCTGCCAAAACCATTGTAACCCATTACCTTTAGTTTATAAGAACTTATCTCATTCCATTTGAAAAATATGTATCTATTCCCTATTCCATATTTATTAACATATGTTCTTATATATGAATTTTTATAAAATATAAAAGAACAAACCGAGTAATATAAGCAAACTGCTGCAATAGCTACAAAAGGAAATATTTTTCCAGCTATTATGGATAAAAAGCTCCTATCCCCAAGCAACAGGCAAAAAAAATATATATTTTTTTAATAATTGAATAGGATAAGATTATTTTCTTTTCTCTCATATTATTCCCTCGCAAACTGCTTTTTATTTATTTTACCACAAACCCCGCGTGCCGTAAAGACACGCGGGGTTTTTTAGCAAAGCTTTTGCGGAGCTTTTCACGAAAAGCGACCGCTCCCTTTAAAGCACAATATAGAAGAAAATCCCGAAGAACTGCAAAATGCTGCCAGCCACCACAAAAAGATGGAAGATGGAGTGCATATAGCGGCGCTTTTTGCCAAGACCGTAGAGCACCGCGCCTATGGTGTAGGCAATGCCGCCCGCGAGTATCCAGGCAAGCCCCGGCAGCGGAACGGAGGCAAGCGTGGGTTTCGCCGCCATAACCACGCACCAACCCATACCGAGGTAAAACACCATAGCAAGCTTCGAATACCTTTTCATATCAATGGCAGTAAAGGTTATGCCGAGCGCCGCACAACCCCACACCACACCGAAGAGCACCCACCCCCAAGCCGTGGAATATTCGCGGATTGGGCAAAGCGCCACGGGCGTGTACGTTCCCGCTATCAGCAGGAAAATCGTGCAGTGGTCTATGACCTGCATCACGCGCTTGCCCATATTCATATGCAAGCCGTGGTAAACGCTCGAAACCGTGTATAGCATTACCATCGTCGCGCCGTAGATTGCAGAGCTCACAACCGCCCAGGCATCGCCTTTTATAGCGGAGAAAACAACCGTAAGCACAAGCGCCACAACGCCGAACGCCGCGCCCACTATGTGCGAAACCATATTGAATATTTCTTCGCCTTTCGTGTAATCGGGCATCTCTCTTTCCCTGAATTTCACTTTTTCATATTTACTCATTTTCAACACCTCGCCGTGTAATTTCTACGGCTTAAATTTTAGCACCGACGCGGCGTTTTTACAAGAAAAAAAGCTCGAAACGAAGTCCCGTGCTTCGATACACGGCAGATTTTGCGGTAGAAAAGCTCTCTACTGTGGGTAGAAACGGTTTCTACCGCTTCAAAAACATACAAAACCGCACGTTTTGCACGTACGGTTTACTTTTATTCGTCTTTTTTTATTTCGTTTTGCTCTTTGAAGAGTTTTTCGTGCCGCTTGTTATCGTAGTACGCCACAAGCGAAATCACCACGCCCACGAAATGAAGCGAAAGGTAGAAAAGCACCGCGTTTATCCATTCCACGGGGCAAATAAGATAAAAAACATAGCGCAAAAGTTCTATACCAGTCATTCCAAGAACTATTAGCAGAACGCCGCGCCAGAAATATTTTTGCTTGCGCTCGGGCACGGGGTTCACAAAGTACTCATACGTCCAGCTGTAAATCGGGTAGTAGTTCATAAACGGAATAAAGCAGGAATAGAAGCGCCACCTCTCCGCCCTTTCATAAGCCACGTCCGTGCCTGCCAGCACGTCGCGCCGCTCTATATCGCGCTCGTTTATACCCGTCTTATAGAAAGCATACGCAAGCAACGTAAAAACAATAGCGTGCAAGATAAATGAAGCAATCAGCGCCGCGATAAACACATTCGGCAAAAGCCCGTCGGGGGAAACCCAGCCGTGTCTTGGCTCAAAAAGCAAGCTCTGCGCCGTAACGCTTCGCTTATCTTCACCGATAAAAAGCAAAGCGAGCGCGTATATGCCGTCGCCCGAAAGATTCTTGCCATAGTACCTGTTCGGCATAAATAACGTGGGAAGGTGATATGCCACGTAAGCGGCGGCATATATGAGCCACGTCGGCAAGGCGCACACAACAAACTGCCTGCCGCGGGCTCTGTTTATAACAAATTCGTTCTTGCCGAGCGTGAAAAATCGCCAGCAAACGAGCACGGCAAACACTATATTCGAGGCAAAAAAGTTTCTCAGCGGCAAAAGGAAGCTTTCGCCCAGCACGGGCAAATATATGTACACCACGCCGTAGGAAATAAGAGTAGCCATTCCCAAATTCGCGAAAAAATCCACGAAAAAGCGGCGTTTTTTCTCTACTACCTCTTTATCGGTTATTTCCCCGTCTTTTTCTAGAGTCAATTTACCTTTTTTAAACGTTATTTTCATTCTCTTCGCTCCAAATAAAGTCTTTCACGAGCGTGCACCCGCATTCTCTGCAAACATCGTTTTCCTTTTCGTTTACCGAGCCGCAAACGGCGCAGGCAACGTGCTCGTCCGCCTCTGTGGGCAAAAGCACAACAGTTTTCGTGCCGTAAAGGTGAAAAACTTTATCGCCCGCGTGGTATGTATCCAAAAACTGACCTTGGTCTGTCTGTCCGCTGAAAACCTTTCTGCGTATACACTCGCCTTCGGGCGTAATGATATGCAGATATAAGGTATTTATTTTATATGCATATGTAGCTCCGCCTTCTCTAAATCTCGTTGCCAAAAATTCGTTTACCGTGGAAGTTTTAATTTCTACGTGCTCAATCGTGCCGCAATACGTTTCGTCAATCAGGTTAAACGGGAATTTTGTGAAAATAAAGGGCAAAGCAAGCACCAATATGTAGCCAACGATTTTCATTCCCACGTATTTTGTGGGGAAAACTACGTCGCCAAAGAAAATTATAAGCAGCAACAGCCCTGTAAACCACAAAACACACGTTTTGCTCTTCTGCCATATCGTTTGTCTTACACGTTTTTCCAAATCTTTTGGTAATTTCATAAAATCCTCCGAAAAAATTAAAAAGTGCGCCAACCGAAGTAAGCGCACTAAAAACGCAAATTCCGGTTGTCGCCAAACAAACTGTTACAGAGAAGATAAGATACTGTTCCCGTATGGAATTTGCATTTTTATCAAATTCAATGAAAACAGTATGCCAAAAAGAGGTATAAAATATACCCCAAAATCATTCTCTGCACATATTCAGTTCGTTTGGCAATAATATTTTACCATATCCCCCCTATAAAGTCAATATACACTGCTGTAAATGGCAGTTTTTTGAATGAGTAAAATAAATTATGAACAAATCTAAATCAAACGATGAAGTTGGCCTTCCCCTAGCATCAGCGACAGGGGAAGCCCGTTTGGTTAGTTTTTGTAAAATAATCGATTAAAAATGTCGTGTTCACAGATTATTAACCCATTCAAAATCAATTTAAAAAACAAAAAAAATCGTGAGCCGAAGCTCACGATTTTCATTTGTACATTAAACGAGTTTAATGATTGCTGTTTCAGCAGCGTCGCCGCGACGGGGACCGAGCTTGTAGATAGCTGTGTAGCCGCCGTTTCTGTCAGCGTATTTGGGAGCGATTTCGTCAAAGAGTTTTTTAACTACGTCGTCTTTTGTAATGAAAGCATATGCCTGTCTGCGAGAAGCAAGAGTGTTTTTCTTGCC
>JAFTOK010000148.1 GCA_017463815.1 Clostridia bacterium
ACGCAAGCGCGCAAGCGAAAACACATTTATTTCGCTCGATAGAGACGAAGAATTTTTGCAGATTGCGGGCGAGTTTACCGTGGAAGAAGATTTTTTCGGCGCAGAGGAGCGAAAAGCGCTTTTTGCCGAAATAGAATCCCTAGGCGAACCCGACCGCGAAATTATCGTGCGCAAATTCTTCTTGCGCGAGCCTACGAAAGCTATAGCCGAGCGGCTGGGGCTTTCCGCGGGCAACGTAGACGTGCGCACGCACCGCGCTCTTGCCAGATTACGCGAAAAGATTGGAGGAAAATTATGAAAAAAACACTTTATGATATAATGAACGAAGTGGGTGAAAATGAAATTTCCGCTTTGCTCGAAAACATCGAATGTGAAACACCGGATGGCGTTTCCGCAAAGAATATCAAGGAAAAAACGCTAAAAAAATGCGGTGTCAAAAAGAAAAATACCCGCACTCTCATCGTGCGCTACGGCGCGTTGGCGGCTTGCCTTGCGCTTATGGCAGCGGCTGTGCCCACAGCAATGCACTTTGGCGATGCCAACACCACAGACAGGCGCTACCCCGAAATAGGCGCAACGGGCGAAAACGGGATTTATGAAGAAATCATCACACCTTCCATTGCTTACCCAGACAGCGTTTCCTACACGTACCACTTCCCTCTTGAAGATGGCTCCGTGCTCTGCAAAGAGGTATTTTTCAAGCTCGAAGAAGGCAAAATGAAGGAAACGTGGAAAGAACTCCTCGCCCCGTTCTTCAAGCATTGCGAGCTCGACGTAAGCGTAGTGGATTGGAAACTTTCCACCTCGGGCGAAAAAACAGAGGTAAGCGAGGACGGTCAGTTCGTAACTCACACTCCCGGCTCAAACACACTCACGCTCTTTTTCGAGGGCACGGCACAGCTCGATGACCATACGCTCAAATGCCTTGTAAACACGATTGACAGCATCTCCTACGTGCAATACATCAAGCTCGTTTACAACGGAGAACCCATTGCCATAGACGGCGAATGCCCCGAACAGGGTTTTACGAATTTCAAGGTTGATATAATGAAATAAAACAGCAAAAATGCACGCTTTGCGTGCATTTTTCTTTCCCCTAATATTGCTTTTTTTGGCGCACTTCGCTATAATTAACATAGATTATTAAATTCCCGAAAGGATTTTTTACTATGGCAGACATTTTCGGCGCTATTGCCGCAAACGAAATCGGTTGCAAGCGCTTGCCGCTTGTCTTCCCCGAGCCTACGCCAAAAAACGGCGTTATTCTGGCTATGGAAAAGGCAGACGGCGCCCCCACAACCGTATACAAGAAACCCGATACGCGCGAGGAGCTCGACGCTATTATAGAAGAACTCCGCGCAAAATATGAGCCTTTTATGCAAAAGCTCGCGCCCGCACCCGCAAAAACGCGCGAAACCCTACCTCTTTCCTCTTTTGATATGAGAGAGGCGGAAAGCGCGGATTTTACAGATTTTTTCCGTGTTCTGCGCGGCGAGGGAGAATGGAAAAACATAAACATTCCCTACTATTTCGGCCCCACGGGCGCGACGGTGCACTATTACCGCACCACATTTAATATAGGCAAAATCGACGCAGGCAAAGCCGCTTTTCTTTGCTTCGACGGCGTGGATTACATAGCTGAGGTTTTCCTTAACGGCGCCTTTCTCGGCCGCCACGAGGGTTTTTTTGCCCCGTTTGAATTTGACGCAACACCCTATTTGCGCGAGGGCGAAAACACGCTTCTGGTGACCGTGCGCAACGACTATATCTACGGCGGAAACCAAAGCCCCACGGAAAACGCCGTGCGCCTGGAGGGCGACAAAATGTACGCCGCCACGGGTTTTGGCTATGACGACTCCGAGCTCGGCTGGCACCATTGCCCGGCAGGCGCGGGTATTTGCCAAGGCGTCCGCCTTGAAGCGCGCGCGCGCGAGTTCATTTCGGACGTTTTCGTGCACCCCTTGCCGGAAACGAATGAATGCGAAATCTTCTGCGAGGTATACAACGCAGATTACCTCCCGCTCGAAGGCGTAAAACTTACGTATTCCGTCTACGGCAGAAACTTTGAAGCCGCCGTGCTCGAAAATTTTGCCTACGAACCCATAACCTTTAAAGATGCCGACCACGGCGAAACCGTGGCGCTTTCTGACCTTGAAAATAAGGAAAAAATGAAAGACGCTATGAAACTTGCATTCTATAAGGGTGCAAACCTTGTGCGTTTGCGCTTGCCTATGGCAAACGCACGCCTTTGGGAGCTCGACACGCCGTATCTCTACGAAGCGCAAATCGCGCTTTCCGTGAGAGGCGAGGTATGTGACGTGCAGACAAGTGCTTTCGGTATGCGCTCTTTCACGCAGGACACGGAAAGCACGCCTAAGGGTATGTTCTACCTCAACGGCAAAGCCATACGCTTGCGCGGCGCAAACACTATGGGCTATGAGCAACAGGACGTTCTGCGCGGCGACTACGACGCTCTGCTCTACGATATGCTTATGGCAAAGGCGTGCAATATGAACTTTCTGCGCCTTACCCAGCGCCCCGTGCAAAAAGAGATTTACGAACTGTGCGACACAATCGGTCTTATGCTCCAGACAGACCTGCCGCTCTTCACGGTAATGCGCCGCACCAAGTTTGCGGAGGGCGTGCGCCAGGCAGAGGAAATGGAGCGCCTTATACGCCCGCACGCATCGAGCATATTGATTTCCTATATGAACGAGCCGATGGCAAACGCGGCAAACCGCCCGCACCGCCACTTCGTGCGCGACGAAATGGAAGCCTTTTTCGCCGCTTGCGACACCGCCGTGCGCCTGCTCAACCCCGACAGAGTCATAAAACACATCGACGGCGACTACGACCCGCCGGACAGCACTATGCCCGATAACCATTGCTACTGCACGTGGTACAACGGCCACGGCATAGACCTTGGCAAGCTCCACCGCGGCTATTGGCTCGGCGTAAAGGACGGCTGGTACTACGGCTGCGGCGAGTTCGGCGCGGAGGGGCTGGACCCCGTTCCGCTTATGCGCGCGCGCTACCCCAAAGAGTGGTTGCCGCAAACAGCAGAGGAAGAAAAATCGTGGGAACCCGGCAAAATCGTGAACTCGCAAAGCGGAAATATGCACTTTTTCTATTACGATACGCAGGAAAAGCTCGAAGATTGGGTGGTGGAAAGCCACAAGCACCAGGCATTTGGCACAAAAATGCAGACAGAGGCTTTCCGCAGGGATAAAAATATGGCAACTTTCGCCATTCACCTCTTTATAGACGCTTGGCCCTCGGGTTGGATGAAGACTATCGTGGATTGCGAGCGCAACCCCAAACCCGCGTTTTTTGCCTACCGTGACGCGCTCACGCCGCTTATGGTAAACATAAGAAGCGATAGATTTACGTATTTCGCGGGTGAGAATGCAAGCTCGGAAATCTTTATCTGCAACGACACACATATAAGTGCTTGCGGGCACAAAATTATATGCGAGCTTTTGGGCGAGGACGGAAAACTCCTTATGCAAACGGAAAAAGAAGCCGTCTTCAGCGAAAATTCCGTATTTATGCAGGGTGATGTTGCTTTCAAAACGCCTGATGTTGCAGAACGCACTACATTCACCCTGCGTGCAATCCTTGCGGATAGCGAAGGACGCGTGCTCCACTACTGCGATGAAGAAATAGAAATCTTTCCGAAAGAAGATGAAATTGCACCAACCGCAGAGATAGTTTCAGGTATGGAGTTTATCAAAAACAAAGAAAAATATATTTCTATCGCCGAAAGCGGAAAAACCGTTGTAGTGGAATTTATGCCTCTCGGCACGCACGATATATGCGGTAAAGAAATACGTGTTAAGCTGTGCGGAATGCGCCCACTCCATTTCGTTTCGCGAAAAACAGGGCACGAACTTGTACGCGGTTTTAAGCCGTACGATTTTCGTATGTGGTACGATGAGAGTGAGGATATGCTCACGCCCATTTTACGCACCACTTTTACCGCAGACGGTATGAAACCCATACTCACAAGCGGAAACAGCCTGATTGGAAGCGCGTGGGGGCAAAAGCTCTACCCTGCGCTCGCCTGCGCGGAACTCCCCGTAGGAAGCGGCAAAATCATCATAAACCAGGTTGACCTTAAAAACCACCTTGCCAACCCCGTGGCAAAAATTTTCAGAAACAGACTTTATACGTATTAATGTAAAAACAGACCGAGAAATCGGTCTGTTTTTACGTTTCACTCATCTTTTTCAAAAATCAAATCCATTGAAGTAATTTTCCCGTGGTCTGTGATTGTTGTGGGAATAAAACCCGCGTAACGGTAGCCTTTGGCGGCATATTCGTCGATAATTTCTCGGTGTTCTTCCGATATCGCGCCAATAAAACGCCCTATTTCCACTTCAACGTATTCATATTTTTTCATAAAAATCTCCTTTTCAATATACTCTTGCACCGTCCGCAAACACAATCAGCGGTGCGGTTGCCCAAGGATGGAAAAGACTGCATTAAGTCAGTTTTCAAAATTATGTTTTTTGCAGAATTCGGTAAAGTTTACCACCGTGTCGTTATGGCGCGCTTCCTCCGCCGCAAAGCCGAGCATATGGTTGTAAACGGAAACGTCGATATCCGCAATGGAAAATCCGTCATAGTTTCCGCAAAGATAATCGTAAAAGTCAGAAACAAGTCCAGCGTCGCCGCCGCCGTGGCCGCCCGTGATGCTTTCTTCCATTTCTTGAATCGGAATTGCGTGCTTCTTATTATCCGAACAGGTATATACCGTTATTTTGTCATCGGACATACGGGCATAAAGCTCGCCCTTCGTGCCGTAAACGCGCGTATATCTGCCGCCTGCGTTGAACGCATTTACCGTAAGCTGTGCCGTAGCACCGCCGCAAAACTGCATATTCATAACCTGATGGTCGCAAAGATTATTGCCCGCGTGGAAAACGCATTTGCCGTAGTCGCTCGTTTTAAGCACCTCGCGAAGCTCCTCGTCGGTAAAGTCCTCGTGCGTTGCAACGGTGTTGCGGAAGCTGCCCTTGAACCAATCCTCGAAAACGTTTTCTATATATATTTTCTCACTTGCGTAGGGGCAATTTTCGTATACCGGGCAATCGCCGCCATAGCAATGCGCGGGTGCGCCCTCAGGTGCGTTTTCCTCCGTGAAATAGGTAAGTGAACCAAAGGAACTTACCTTTTCGCATTTTTTGTCCATAAGCCACTGGATAATATCTATATCGTGGCAGGTTTTGGCAAGTATCATAGGAGCCGACCTGCTCGTGTTGCCCCAGCGACCGCGCACGAAGCTGTGCGCAAAATGTCTGTCGCCGATAGCCTCCGTCTGCTCTATAGACATAACCTCGCCTATCATACCGCTTTTTATAATGGATTTTATCTTTTTATAGAAAGGCGAATATCTCAGCACGTGGCATACGATAACCTTAACTCCCGCTTTTTCTGCTGCTTTTGCAATTTCGCAGCATTCGCGCTCTGTGGGCGCAACGGGTTTTTCGAGAAGCAGATGGTAGCCAAGCTCTATTGCCTTCATCGCAGGCTCGTAATGGTCAAAATCCGACGTGGCAATAATCGCAATATCCGCCATTTTCGGCTTCGCAAGTATCTCGCGCCAATCGCTGCAGCATTGCTCATCTGTAAGCCCGAATCTTCTTTTATATCTGTCGCATTTTTCGGGGTTAATATCCGCTACGCCGACGATTCTGTATTTTTCGGGCATTTTGAGCATCTCTTTTGTGTAGGTCAAGCCTCTGTCGCCCGCGCCGATAACTATAAACGAAAGCTGTTTCATAATCACCCTTATACTTTCAATCCCTTAAGCTTGCAAAACTCATCGAGCGAAATAACTGCTTTATTGTGGCGCGATTCCTCTGCCGCAAAGCCGAGCATATGGTTTTCTACGGAAATGCCTATTTCGGAAGCGCCGAATTCAACTTCGTCGCCGTTAAGGAAATTATAGAGGTCGGCAACAATACCGTAGTCACCGCCGCCGTGGCCGCCCGCGATGCTTTCTTCCGTTATCTTTACGGGAATAATATGCTTCTCTTTATCGAGGAACGTGCGCACAACTATTTCGTCGTCGGACATAAATGCGTAAAATTCGCCTTTCGTGCCGTAAACGCGCGTGTATCTGCCGCCGCGGTTGAAGGCGTTTACCGTGAGCGTTGCCGTAGCGCCGCCATCGAACTCCATATTAACGACTTGATGGTCGTTAACGTCGTTGTCGCAGTGGTATACGCAGAGGCCGAATTCGTTCTTCTTAAGAAGAGCGCGTATCTCTTCATCTGTGAAGTTTTCGTGCGTGGCGTACATATTCCTAAAGATGGACTTCCACGTGGGGGAGGTGAAACCCTCGTATTCGACGTATATTTTATCGCAGTTGTATGCGCAGTTGTCCTTATGCGGGCAAGTACCGTCCGAACAGCGTACAGGCGCGCCCTCGGGGGCGTTTTCCTTCTTGAAGTAACTGAGCGAGCCAAAGGAAGAAACCTTCTTGCAGGGTTTTCCCACGAGCCACTGAACTATATCAAGGTCGTGGCAGGATTTTGCAAGTATCATAGGCGCCGCTGTTTTCGTGCTGTGCCAGTTGCCGCGTACGTAGCTGTGGGAGAAGTGAACGTCGCCGATAGCCTCAACCTGGTCTACGGAAACAACATCGCCTATCATACCGCTTTCGATAATGGATTTAACCGTTCTGTAGAACGGCGTATAGCGAAGAACGTGGCAAACGAGCACACGCACGCCCTTGGCTTTTGCCGCGTTTGCAATATCTATGCACTCTTTTTCCGTGTTGGCAACAGGTTTTTCGAGAAGAAGGTCATAACCGAGTTCAATCGCCTTCATCGCGGGCTCAGAGTGCATATCGTCCATCGTGGCAATGATTGCGATATCAGCCATTTTCGGCTGAGAAAGGATTTCCTGCCAATTGGAATAGCACTGCTCGGCCGCAAGCCCAAATTCCTTCATACATCTTTCGCGCTTGTAGTCAAGCGGGTCTGCCATAGCCACAAGCTTATATTTTTCGGGCATTTTTAGCATTTCACGCGTATACGTCATACCTCTACCGCCCGCGCCGATTAAAATAAAAGAATACTGTTTCATAATATCTCTCCTTGAAACACGAAAATTTATCGTTGGTTTTATTATAAAACATTGATTTCTCTTTGTCAACATCAAAACAAGAATAAATATCCCCCCGTATAACGGGGGGGATTTCGTTTTGGGGCATAGCCCTAAACGCTACTGGCTACGCACAAGCGCGTTTTAGATTGGCCTGCCAGCCACGCAATTATTACTTATCACCCGTAAACGGGTTTTTATACAAGCCTCCCTTGTGCAAAGGTAGCGGAGCGGCGACACGGTGGTGAATGACAGCCTAAACGGCTGTCAGAGCCGTGGCGTGACCGAGCCACAGCGAGACAGGTGGCATTTTCGCAAGAAAATGACGGAGGGATTGTTTGAGAATGAATAAACTATCTTTGTAACAATCCCTCAGTTTCGCTATCGCTCAACAGCTCCCTTTGCACAAGGGAGCCTTTGACACACACAACATCTCCTACCACTTTTTTCTTTTCAATTTATCGGCATAGCCTTTATTGAACCACGCGACTACCGCGTGGTTTTCGTTATACAAAAACCTCGCATACTGAAATATGCGGGATATTTTCATTCTTCGATTAAAATGGATTCATTATTTGCAAGCGCCGTTACAGAATATTTCCCCGCCACCTTCAGGCTCTCATAATCCGCTTTGCGTTCCTCGCTGTAATGGCAAACCAAAATGCCGCCAAACAAGCCAATGCCTGAAAAATCCTCCAAACCGAACGTGTCTTTGTCGTATTTTTCAACGTGGGAAATGTCGGCTGTTGCAATATGCGCGCCCGCACTGCCACCGATATAGACCGCGCCTTTTTTTACGTAGTCAAAAATCGCCTTATCAAATCCCGTTTCGCGTATACGCTTTAGCGTGCCGAACGTGTTGCCGCCGCTTATATACACGGCATCAATATCAAGCCCACAAAATTTTGTCGGCTCATAATAATCGAACACAAAAATGTTTTCTTCTCTGAAACCGAATGCGCACAAGCGTTTTTCGTACATTCCGCTTTTTATTGATGCTTCCGTCGCCTTTTCGTTCGGAAAATACAACACTCTTGCATTCTCTATGGGCATTCCGAGGTGCTCATATATAAATTTTGCCGATTCAATATTGCCAAAATCCGAAGATGATAAAATAAGTTTCATAATTATATACTCCATAAAAATCAGGGGGCGGATTTTATACCCGCCCCGTAATATTTTCAAGCATTATACGCTTTTTCTGCCGCTTCTCTTATGCCCGCAATCGCCTTTTCTGCGTCTGCCGCCGCAAAAACGGAAGAGCCTGCAACAAGCACATCCGCACCTGCCGCCGCCGCAATTGCCGCAGTTTCCGCATTGATGCCGCCGTCAACCTCGATTTCGATATCGTAGCCGCCTGCTTTCACAGCTTCGCGCAAAGCGCTTACTTTGGGCATCATATCGTGCATAAATTTCTGCCCACCGAAGCCGGGTTCAACCGTCATAACGAGCACAAGGTCAGAAAGCGGGAGCAAGGGCAAAAGCACGGAATAATCTGTGCCGGGTTTTACTGAAATACCTGCTTTTTTGCCGAGAGCGCGAATCTGCTTCAAAACTTCCGCAGGATTTTCCGTGCTCTCATAGTGGATTGTTATGAGGTCGGAGCCGAGCGCGGCAAATTCTTCTATATATCTTTCGGGGCGCTCGATCATAAGGTGAACGTCGAAGAAAATATCAGTCGTTTTTCTTATGGATTTTATAACGGGCATACCGAAAGATATATTCGGCACAAAAAGACCGTCCATCACGTCAACGTGAAGATAATCGGAAAATTTGTCTACTCTGGCGATTTCTTCGCCCATACGGGCAAAATCGCACGCTAAAATCGAAGGTGATACCTTAATCATTGTTTTTTCTCCTTTTACTGTTAAAAAATTTTCGGTCAACTAAAGCCGCGAGCGGCATAGAATAAGTAATGAAAAATATGTCGAAGCGCGTATGTGCCGATGTAAAAGAAAACGGCTGTGAAGTACTTTCGCATACGCGCTCGGCTTTTTTATAATTATTTACGGGACGGCGGACGTCGTTCCCTGCGTTTATTTTTCCACGTCAGCCGGTTCAGCCACAGGAAGTTTGCCTTTGTACTTCGTAATTTCCGCTACAAAGCAACAATATTTGCCGTATTCGCTTTCCACGTAGATTTTTTCGCCCAAATGGTCCATAATCGTGCTGCAAATGTACAAGCCCAAGCCTACACCCGATTTATCGAGCCCACGGCTCTTGTCGCTCTTGTAAAATCTGTCGAAGATGTGCGGCAAATCCTCGGGGGCAATGCCCACGCCCTCGTTAAATACGCTCACGCGCACGAAACTGCCCTCATCGGAAACGGTGATTCTGTATTTGCCGCCCTCGCTTGAAAATTTAACGGCGTTATCGCAAATGTTGTAAATAACCTGGTTAATCGCGTCCTTATCGGAATAAACGTAGAGCTTGCCCTCCGGCGCGTTGAACTCAACGTCGAGCCTCTTTGAATCTATTTTCGATTCAAAGGAAAGCAGTATAATTCTCGCCATTTCGCAGATGTCGAAAGGCGATTTTTCAAACTTTCTGTTGCCCGCTTCCATACGCGAAATATCCAGAAGCTGAGAAACAAGGCGCGAAAGTCTGCGAACCTCCTGCCCTATTATATTAAGATAATGCGTCTGTTTTTCGGGCGGAATAGCACCATCGAGAATTCCGTCGATAAAGCCCGAAATGGTCGTCATAGGTGTGCGCAAATCGTGCGAAACGCTGGCGATAAAGCTGCTTCTGGTATATTCTATTTCCGCAAGCGACTGCGCCATAGAATTGAATGCCGTCGCAAGCTCGGCGATTTCGTCCTCGCCGTCTACGGTTATACGCACGTCAAATTTACCCGCGGCAAACTGTTTTGTGGCAAAACTCATCTGGCGCAAGGGGGAAACTATTTTTTCCGTTATAAAATAAATCGCCACGAAGCTCGCAATCATCACCCAAAGGCTGGCGAGAATGATTGTGCGCACGGTTTTCATCGTAAGGTCATCTACGTCGTTCGCACTGAAGCAAACTATAAGCGCGCCCGCCGTCGTATCTGTTTCCGTATAACGCATAGGCAGAATATACACACCGTATTTCTGGTCCATTATGCCCATATCGGTGTATATAAGCTCGCCTTTGCGCTCTGTTATGCTTGTAAATACCTCTTCGTCTTCTATAGCGCCACTGTACAAGTTGTCTGTACACACGAGTATTTCAGCGTTTTCGTTGGTTATCATTATAGTCATTTTTTCGGCATTTTTGGAAAGAATGTCGAGCGTATCCGAAAGCTGCTCTTTTTTAGATTCCACAAAATCCTCGAAAGTGAACTTTACTTGCGCTATATTGGCTATTGCGTTGTATTCGGTTTTAAGAAAATCCAGCATATATTCGGCTGTATTTTGCGCCACGTTTACACGCTGCTCGTTCGCCGTGCGAATAGTCATAGAGCTTACAATAACCGTAAGTATCATAAAGCTTATGAAAACTATAAGCAAGAACGCCGATATATACTTTGTAAATATGCTCCGTTTCACAGTTTCACCTCGTCACGGGCGACTTAGGAAACAACCTCAAATTTATAGCCCACGCCCCAAACCGTTTTAAGGTTCCATTCGGCGGAAACACCGTCGAGCTTCTCGCGCAAGCGCTTAACGTGAACGTCTACCGTACGGGAATCACCGAGATAATCGAAGCCCCAAACTTTATCGAGAAGCTGGTCACGCGTGAAAACGTGGTTTGCATTGGAAGCAAGGAAATAGAGCAGGTCGAGTTCTTTCGGCGGCACGTCCACCGTTTTGCCGCAGAGCTTGAGCTCATATTTCTGGCGGGAAATTTCGAGGTTATCGAAATGGAGCGTTTCGTCGCTTGCCTTATCCCCGCTTGCTTGGCAACGGCGGAGAATTGCTTTCGTTTTTGCAGAGAGCTCTCTCATATCAAATGGTTTCACAAGGTAGTCGTCCGCGCCGAGCTCCAGACTGAGCACTTTATCGAAAACCTCACCCTTCGCCGTAATCATCATTATCGGCACGGAAGAAATTTCGCGAATTTCGCGGCATACCTGCCAGCCGTCTTTTTTGGGCATCATTATATCGAGCAAAACTATATCGGGGTCGTAAACCTTGAAGGCATCTATGCCTTGTATACCGTCGTTTGCTATTTTAACGTCGTATCCCTCGTGCTCAAGATAAAGTTTCACAGATTCGCAAATGTTGCTGTCGTCATCTATCATCAAAATTTTTGTTTTCATTATGTTTAACCTCCGCAGTGATATTTTTTACCTTATATATATTTTACCACAGAATGAATTATCTTGTAAAGAATTATGCAAATTTTTAAAAGTTTGTTTAAATATTTTTTACTTATTCACCGAAGAATATGAATTTTTGCCCCGATGAAAGCAGTGCTTCCGTCATTTTCTCTCCCTTTATGCGGGGCGAGTCATCGTTTTCGGTTACATTCCACCAATAAACATAGCAGAGCTCTGTTTCCTTTATGCGGATGCAATTTTCTTCAAAGCGAGATTCCTCAAAAAGGTATGATTCTGGCTCAGAGCTCTCGCCGTTAACCTCAAACTTCGCCCCTGTACAAACTATATCGAAAATATCTTCACCGCTCTTTACCATATCCATACTGTAAGCGCTGTACAAATAACTTTTCTCTTCATACGTTCCGGGGGCAAAAACAGTAGTAAAAAATAGCTTCGAGCTCCAGCCTCCGCGCCAGGAAAACCTGTTCACGTTTTTTATTTCATCCGTTTCGCTGTAATAATATGCGCATAGCGAAGCGCCTTGTGCACCGTCGATACTGCATACGTTTTCTCCCGTGTAAATATCGTATACCTCATAGCAGGAATTTCCCGCACTCCCGCCGCCGCGGTCTACGAGAAGCTCGGGAATGCCGTCGAGGTTTATGTCGTAAAGTGCGCAGGCACAACCGTCGGCTATAGATGGTAACTCAGGGTTGGGCGCTTCATATCCTATAATCTCGCCTTTAACATCGTCGCTGCAAATTTCCGCTTCCACGTTGGAAAGAAGTTTAAATAGCGGTTCGCGCCACGCTTCCACCTCTTTTTCCGTTGCAAAATATATTTTTTCTCCGCAAATGTATGTATGTTCCCTTTTTGCATTCCCGCAAGCAAAAAGCGAGAAACAAAGCGCGCCGAGAGCAAACAGCGCTACGGCTCTTTTAAATGCCCATTTCATATAACAACCTCACTTCCATTTTTTGCTCTGCGAAAAAAGCCAGACGAAAAGTTCCCTGTCGGCATACGCATCGCACCAGGACATATGCTTTACATCGGGATAAAGAGTAAGGCGCGCATTGCCGCCGGCGGCGTTCACTGCATTCACCATTTTTACGCTTTCTTCCGCTTTTACGAGCTCATCTTCTTCGCCGTGAAACGCCCATACAGGCACGTTTCTGAGCCTTGCGGCATTCCAATACATTCCGCCGCCGCAAATGGGCACAATAGCGGCAAAATACTGCGGCATACTCATTCCGAGCTGCCACACGGCGTAACCGCCCATACTGTGCCCCACAGCGTAAACACGCTTCGCATCGCAAAATTGTGCCAAAGTGACCTCTTCCACAAATGCACGCAAGGTTTCCCAAAGGTCAAACCAAGTGTCCTCGTGGCACATCGGCGCTATGGTTATAAACTCAAACTCTTCAAATTGTTCGGTTATAACAAAAAAATCGTTTTTCCGCATAGCGTAACAATCTGTGCCTCTGCTGCCCGAGCCGTGCATAAAAAAGATAACGGGGTATTTCTTATTTTCCTCATATCCATCGGGATATTTTATAATATATTGCAAATTTTTAAAGAAATTAACTTCAAACAAATTTCTCACCACACTTTTCCTTTGATAATGATATTTTACTCTTAAAAATGCACAAAATCAATAATTAGCACAAATTATTTGCAAAACTTTCCGTAAATACTTGTATTTTTTCAAAATTTGTTATATTATATAATAGTATATATCCGAAATCGGAACCAAATAAACATAAAAGGACGTTATATAATATGAAACTTGGTATCGTCGTACACGCAGCCCTTTTTCATATCTCCATAAAATCACACGAGAAAATTAATCAAAAAACGAGAAAATATATCATCATAAAACCAAAGAGCCACGTAGTTTGACGTGGTTCTTTGAGTTTAAGGTATGTTATAAAATTCAATCATATCTTTCTTAATTCTCTCTTCCCACGGTAGAACCAGGGGATTATTTCCACGTCTAAAGACACCAAAAAAACAGGCTCGCGAATTGCTGAACGCGAGCCTGTTTTTTGGTTTGTTTCATTCCACATTGGTGATGAACAATCGCTTATTTTTGGGCTATCTTAAAAGTTTAAGCCTCTTTAGATTTATAGTATTTTCTAACGAGGAAATAAACGGGCAAGCCGATAAGCGTAGCAATAATACTGCCAATTGAAAGCTGTGTTGCAGCCGCGCCGGACCAGAAAATCTGGCTAAGAACAACGTATACACCGCTGATAATTGCAAGAATCGGAACAACAGGATAGAAAGGCACTTTGTACTTTCTTTCGATTTCGGGGTGCTTTCTTCTCCACGTCATAACTGCCGCAAAAGTAAGCGTATAGAAAATCCAGCAAGAGAAAACGGCAAGGTTGGTGAGCATATCAAACGTTCCGCCGATGCAGAATATGCAACCCAGGATGCCTATAAGAATGATGGAGTTCGCGGGAACATAATTGGAATTGATTTTGCTGAGAGTATTGCTGAAGGGCAACATTTTCTGCTCTGCCAACTGATAGCATACACGGGAACCGGACATCAAAAATCCGTTTGCGGCACCGATAACCGAGATAACGATACCTATTTTTATTAACGTGCCGCCAAAATTACCAAAGATTTTTTCTGCAACGGCTGCCGCAGGAGACTCGATGTTCATAAGCTCGTCTGCGGGGAGTACCCAAATATCCGCAATATTGATAATGATATATACGAGCATAATAATTGAAACGCCGCCAACGATTGCGCGAGGCAAATCTCGTCCGGGGTTTTTCATTTCACCCGCTATAGCGCCAACGTTTGTCCAGCCCTCAAAAGCGAACAAAACCGCCAAAAGCGTTGAACCCAACACAGCGCCCGCCTGCTTGTCCTCTGCTACCAAAGGTGTAATTATCGGGTTTCCGCCTTCACCGAGAATAAATCCAAATATCATAAGTACAAACAAGGGGATAAGCTTGCAAATCGTGAAAACGATTTGCAACCTTGATGCAGATTTGGAGCCAAGTATATTAAATATAACCAGTATTACGATTGAAAACATCGCAATAGGAAGCGCAAACTGTTTACCAACATAAACAGAAAGCTCGTTACCTATCGTAACACCGTAGCTTGCCAAAAATGCGGGATAAAAAATTAAAGTTTGCATCCAGCCTGCCAAAAAACCTATCTTTTCATTATAAACATCTGTAAGATAAGCAACCATACCGCCTGTTCGGGGGATAAGGATGGCGATTTCCGCAACAGTTAAAGCCGCAAAAATACTTGCCAAACCACCGACGATCCAAGCAATCATACCCATACCGGGTGCACCGCCCGTTGCTTGATAAATAGCATAGGGCTTAAAGAATACGCCGGCGCCGATTACACAGCCTACGACGATTGCCATCGCAGACATAACGCCCAAATTCTTTTTGAGTGTTCTTTTGTTTTCCATAGAAACGTCATCTTTTTATAATTTTATTAATTATAATATTGTCAGCAAATAAAAAAGCATTGCAAGAAAATGCAATGCAAAAGAACATAAAACAAAAAATGTTTTAATAATTTCTGTCCTTTTGCCTGAGAGATTAGTGACTGAGCACTTTGCACCTTCGGCACCTGTTTTTTTACAGGATTCTCCAGAATGTTATCCGTTTGCAGTCTGTGTACCTGAGAGTATCACTCCTTCGGAAAAGCATTGAGCTTTATTTCCTGCAAACTTCACTTAACAATATTATTAATTTTCCTAAATTATACACCGCATAACGGGACTTGTCAATACAAATTTATATATTTTTTAATTTTATAAAAAATATATAAAGCGGAAGCAAAATTTTGGTTATTCTGATAATGAAAAACATCTACCGTATACGGATACACCGAAGGCAAATTCGACCGTTCTATGCTTCGCAATTTGCTCAATGAATACGGTTTCATACAATATATCAGTAACAATCTTGTCATTTAAACAATCGGAAAAATTATAAATATTTGAAATAAATTTTAAAAATCACTTGTGAAAAGGATAATCATATGATATAATATTTTTTTGATAATATATCCTTTTCTTCTGTGGAAAGGAACAATATGGAAAAAATTAAAAGGAAAAGAATGCGGTAAAGGTATTTGCCAACGAAAAGACGGTCAATGACATCATATCAAAACATTCTATGGATGGCGTAAAACTCTTTTCCGCCGCAACAAACTAATGTAAAAAACCCTTGCCACGCAAGGAAAAATAAAGGAGAACAAACAAAAATGAAATTAGGTATCGTAGGCTTGCCTAACGTAGGCAAAAGCACACTTTTCAATGCTATAACAAATGCCGGCGCACAGGCGGCAAACTTCCCTTTCTGCACGATTGACCCCAACGTGGGTATGGTAAGCGTGCCCGACGCACGTCTTGATGCTCTCGCAGAAATGTACAATCCCGAAAAGTACACACCTGCCGTTATCGAATTTGTGGATATCGCAGGTCTTGTAAAAGGCGCTTCTCAGGGCGAAGGTCTTGGCAACAAGTTCCTTTCCCACATTCGTGAAACAGACGCTATTATTCACCTCGTTCGTTGCTTCCCCAACTCCAACGTTATACACGTTGACGGCAACGTAAACCCTATGCGCGATATTGAAACAATCAACCTTGAGCTCATCTTCTCCGACCTTGAAGTGCTCGAACGCAAAATCACAAGAGTGGAAAAAGACCTCAAAGGCGACAAAACTCTCGCAGGCGAGCTCGCATTCCTCAAAACGGTTCGCGAAACGCTTGAAGACGGCAAATGCGTTCGCTCTATGAACCTTTCAGAGGAAGAACGCGAAATCCTTTCCGACGTTGCACTTCTTACGCTCAAACCCGTTATTTACGTTGCAAATATCGGCGAAGACCAGCTCGCAGAAGATTTCTCCTCCTCCGAAACGTACAAAACGCTCGAAGCGCACGCGGCAAGCGAAGGCAGCGAACTTCTCGTTATCTGCGCGCAGATTGAAGCAGAACTCGCAGAGCTTTCCGGCGAAGACAAAGAAGCCTTCCTCGAAGACCTCGGCATCGAAGAAAGCGGCCTTGACGCGCTTATAAAAGCAAGCTACAAACTCCTCGGCTACATAAGTTTCCTTACAGCGGGTCCGAAGGAAGTTCGCGCTTGGACAATCGTAAACGGCACAAAGGCTCCCCAGGCGGCAGGCAAAATCCACACAGATATGGAACGCGGCTTTATTCGCGCGGAAGTGATTGCTTTCGATGACCTTATGAAGTGCGGCTCTATGCTTGCGGCAAAGGAAAAAGGCCTTATCCGCAGCGAGGGCAAAGATTACGTTTTCCGCGACGGCGACATCGTTGTTATCAGATTCAACGTATAAAATTCAAATGGGCGTACGATGTACGCCCATATTTTTCAAAGAGGTATATTATGCTTAAAATAGGTTGCCACCTTTCATCCTCTGCGGGGTATCTCGCTATGGGTAAGGATGCAGAAAAAATCAATGCAAACACTTTCGCGTTTTTCACGCGCAACCCTCGGGGCGGCAGCGCAAAACCCATAAACGAAGCGGATGTCGCGCACTTTTTGGAATTTGCAAAAGAGCGCGGTATTTCCCACCTTGTGGCACATTCCCCGTACACGCTCAACCCTTGCTCTGCCAAACCCGAACTGCGCGATTTCGCAAAGCGCACTATGGCAGACGACCTTCATCGCCTCGAATACACGCCCGGAAATTTCTATAATTTCCACCCCGGCTCCCACACGGGGCAAGGCGAAGATATAGGTCTTTTGCAGTGCGCCCAGATGCTCAATGATATCCTCCCTCTTTCGCAAACGACCACAGTGCTCATAGAAACTATGGCAGGAAAAGGCTCTGAAATCGGCAAAACGTTCGAGCAGATTGCTAAAATCATCTCTATGGTGGAGGACAAAAGCAAACTCGGCGTTTGCCTTGACACCTGCCACATCTGGGACGGAGGATATGATATAGTAAACGACCTCGACGGCGTGCTCACGCAGTTCGATAAAACCATAGGTCTTCACAATTTGCGCGCAATTCACCTTAACGACAGCCTCAATCCTTGCGGCGCACACAAAGACCGCCACGCCAAAATCGGCGAGGGGCAAATAGGCCAAGAGGCTTTATGCCGCGTTATAAATCACAAAGCGCTTCACTCACTTCCCTTTATTCTGGAAACACCCAACGACGAGGCGGGCTATGCGAGAGAAATTGCTATGCTTCGAGAGGCATATAAATATTAAACTCAAAACCCTGCGAAATTCGCAGGGTTTTTGTTTAGTGTTTTTCATCTAAAAGGGCTTGCAAACTGAAATCCGGGCATAGTTCGTACAGTAACGAAGCTAAATCGTGCTCCTTTACATTTCTCGCCCTTATGCGCAAACGCACGTAATCTATAAACCACTTACCATCTCTGTAAAGTTCGCCGATGGTGTCAACCATAACCTCAAAGAAAATTTCTTCTTTGGTTTTCTCGTCCATTCCTTCAAAAGGCTTTTTCACGAACATATTGAGCCAATCGAAAAGCCCGTTTTCCCCTTTTTGCTCTGTGGGGCGCTCGAAAAGTGTGGCGTATTCCACACGCAAGCCGTGCTTTTCCAGCATAGGCGCATACTCCCCTATTGTAGGAAAATAGAACGTGCGCTCGTATGTGAAACCACGCTTTTTAAAGGCTCTTTCCAGCGCGGAATGTACCGTTTCGGCGCAACCGTAGCCGCCGAATTCGCAAACGAGTTCACCGCCTGTTTTGAGGTTTTTTGCTATATTTTCAATAAGAGCGTCTTGCTCTTTTGCGTCTATCCAATGAAAAACGGCGTTGGAAAAGATGACGTCTGCTTTCTCTTCAAGCACAAAATCGAGGGCATTTCCCTTTTGAAATTCTATTTCGGGGTGTTCTGCCTTCGCAAGTGCGAGCATCTCCGCAGAATCATCTATGCCAAGCACGTTATAGCCTTTTTCGGCAAGTTTGTTTGTAAGCGTGCCGTTGCCGCAGCCGAGGTCGAGCACCGTGCTCCCCTCTTTCGCCGTTATAAGGCTCATCACGTCCTCGCCGTATTTCGGCACGAAGGAAAAGCCGTTTTTATAATCCTCTGCATTCCATTTTATGTTCATAGTTATTTCCCAAGCCCTTGCGTGCGCTCATACGCCGCGTTTACAGCTCCGATGGTCGCAGCGCGGAAACCGCCTT
The DNA here is from genome assembly GCA_017463815.1 of Clostridia bacterium. Lineage (GTDB taxonomy): Bacteria > Bacillota > Clostridia > Oscillospirales > CAG-272 > UMGS731. Next base: position 18,528 of record JAFTOK010000148.1, read on the forward strand.
TTTCAAGCGCAAAGCACCCCTCGATTGTGCTGCCTGCGGGGCTGCAAACCGCGTCTTTGAGCTCTTCGGGGTGTCTGCCCGTTTCTTTTGCGAGCTTCGCCGCGCCGAGGAGCGTCTGCTCCGCGAGTTTCAGCGCCGTCGCGCGGGGCAAACCGCATTTTACGCCGCCGTCGGCAAGAGCTTCTATAAACATATAAACATACGCAGGGCCGCAACCCGAAACCGCCGTGCCTGCATCTATAAGGTGCTCAGGCAGTTTTTCAAATTCGCCCGCTTTCGCCATAAACGCGAGGAAATCGCGCTCCGCACTATCGCTCGCCGCCTCGTTTGCCGTGTAAAGCACCATACCCTCACCAACCTCCACGGCGGTGTTGGGCATTATACGTATAATCGGCGCGGAGAAACCGAGAGTTTCGCAGATTTTCTCCGTTTTCACGCCCGCCATCATACTCACGAGCGTGTAGCCGCTTCTTTCAGCCAAGCAAGGCTTTATTTCCGCGAGCATTTCCGCCATCATCTGCGGTTTTACGCCGAGGAAGATAAAATCACATTTTTCCGCAATTTCTACATTATCGGAAAACTTTGCGCCAAGCTCGTTTGCAAGCGCAATTGCCTTATCCTCAAATTTATCGGCAATCATAATGTTTGCGGGTGCCGCCGTTTTCGCCGCCGCTTTTGCGAGCGCACCGCCCATATTGCCTGCGCCAATAAAACCTATTTTCAAAGCTTCAATTCCCATTTTTGCGCCCCTTATCTCGTCTGCCCGTTGCCGAGTATTATGTATTTGTAGGATGTAAGCTCCATAAGCCCCATCGGGCCGCGCGCGTGGAGTTTCTGCGTGGAAATGCCCATTTCGCAGCCCAAGCCGAACTCGCCGCCGTCTGTAAAGCGTGTGGAGGCATTTACGTAAACCGCCGCGCTGTCTATGGACTTCATAAAGAGTTCTGCGTTTTCCGCGCTCTCTGTTATAATAGCGTCGCTGTGGTGCGTGGAGTGCGCGGAAATGTGCGCCACCGCCTCGTTTACATCTTCCACAACCTTAACCGCAAGAATGTAATCGAGAAATTCCGTGTCGAAATC
>JAFTOK010000149.1 GCA_017463815.1 Clostridia bacterium
GTATCTTATGCCTTCAAATCCAAAGGATTTGAATTTTGCTTATTCCCATTTTTTCCAAACTTAAGAAGGCGATAGATGTGTTCGCACTATACGCGCGGCAATTGAAAATTTAACCTATTTCAGCGTAATTTCCTATGATATGAAAAAAGAACTGTGTGAACAGTTCTTTTTTTGCGGTGTTTACACGCTCTTGCTTCAACCGAGGGTTGAAAAATCTCGTTTAAGCAGTTATTGTTAATAAAAATCAATTATGGTATAATAAAAACACAAGGCAGGCGCCGCCTTAGAAAAGTTGGAGGTTTAAGCTATGAATATTGGCAACAAAATCAAAGAATTACGCAAGCAGCGCGGAATTACGCAAGAACAACTTGCAGAAAGTATAGGTGTTTCTTTTCAGGCGGTCAGCAAATGGGAAAATAATATAGCCCTGCCGGATATTACGCTTGCACCCGTTTTGGCGAACTACTTTGGCGTGTCTATGGACGTTCTTTTCGATTTCAACGTGAAAGATATAGAGGAAAAAGCACTTGCCATTGCAAAAGAAAGCTGGAAATATCGCAAATCCGATTGGGCTAAAGCACGAGAGATTATTGATGATGGGCTGAAAGAATATCCCGATAATGATATTTTGTTGCTCAACAGACTCTATGTTATGAGCAGCGAGGAAGATCCTGATGGAGTTATCGAAATTGCATCGAAAATTATTGACGTCAGCAAAGATGAGGCGACAAAATACGATGCTTGCCGCTTTATGGCGTATGCCTATAAAGCGAAAAACGACCTTGAAAGCGCCAGAAAAACAATAAACTTAATTCCCGACATTCGTTTTTCCAATCAAAGACTGAAGGCGAGCGTATTAGAGGGCGAAGAAAAATGGGATGCCGCTTGCCAAGAATATGCTGAAGCTCTTTATGCATTGATGTTTATAATGTATAAGTGCGCGGAATGCTACCAAGAAAAAGGAGAGCACACGGAAGCCTTAAAAGAATGTGAAAGAGCATTGAGCGTGCTCGATATTTTGGAGGTAAAGGAAGGCTGGTACGGGTGGCGCAAAGCATTTAAAGAGAATATAGCAAACATAAAGGCAAAAACAGAATAAAAACTTAACGAAAAAGGGCAGGTGGTGAAATATCATCTGCTTTTTTTGCGTAATTAAAATAAATTGTATATTTTTTGCATTTTACTGTTGAAACGTGGACGAAAATGATGTATAATTAAAATGTATATTTGTGGCACGCAGGTTGGCGTGTTAATCTAAAAAATGGAGGAAAATAAAATGAATATGAAAATGTCTTTCCGTTGGTATGGCGAAAGCGACCCGATTTCTCTCGAGTACATCTCTCAAATTCCGGGTATGCGTTCCATCGTTTCTGCGGTTTACGACGTTAAACCCGGCGAGGTTTGGCCCGAAGAAAGCCTTGCGAAAATGAAAGCGCAGTGCGAAGCACACGGCCTTGTTTTCGACGTTGTTGAGTCTATCCCCGTGCACGAAGATATCAAGCTCGGCAGAGGCAACGTAGACGAGCTTCTCGAGGTTTACTGTGAAAACGTTCGCCGTTGCGCGAAATACGGCGTAAAGTGCGTAACGTACAACTTTATGCCTGTTTTCGACTGGACACGTACACAGCTCGACAAAAAAGCGGCAGACGGCTCTACAAGCCTTGTTATGTATTGGGACCAGATGAGAGGTCTTGACCCCCTCAAAGACGACATTCACCTTCCCGGTTGGGACGCAAGCTACACTCAGGCAGAGGTTCGCGAGCTTATTACGGCTTACGGCGAGCTTGGTGAAGAAGGTCTTTGGAAAAACCTCGAAAAATTCCTTAAAAAGGTTATTCCCGTTGCGGAAGAATGCGGCGTAAGAATGGCTATTCACCCCGACGACCCGCCGTACCCGATTTTCGGTCTTCCCAGAATTATCACTTGCGAAGCAAACCTCGACCGCTTCCTCGCGCTCGTAGACAGCCCCGCAAACAGCCTTTGCCTCTGCACAGGTTCTCTCGGCTGTGCGGCTACAAATGACGTTGTTGCTATGGTTAAAAAATATGCGGCTATGGACAGAATCGCGTTTATGCATATGCGTAACGTAAAAATTATGGGAGACGGCTCTTTTGAAGAACGCGCTCACCTTTCTTCCTGCGGTTCTCTCGATATGTTCGAGGTTGCCAAAGTGCTTGCTGAAAACGGATTTTCTTGGTATGTTCGCCCCGACCACGGCAGAATGATTTGGGGTGAAACAGGCAAGCCCGGCTACGGTCTTTACGACCGCGCGCTCGGTGCAACCTACCTCAACGGTCTTTTCGAAGCTTGCGAAAGATACAGCAAATAATTTGAATGGGAGATAAATAAAATGGATATCAACAATCGCATTTCCGAAATCGGCGTTGTGCCGGTTATTAAGCTTTCCAACCCCGAGCGCGACGCGGCTCCCCTTGCAAAAGCTCTTTGCGCGGGCGGCGTTCCCGTTGCGGAAGTAACTTTCCGTGCGGCAGGCGCAGACACGGCTATCCGCCTTATGAAAGAGGCTTGCCCCGAAATCCTCGTTGGTGCAGGCACGGTTCTCACAACAGAACACATAGACAAAGCTATCGCGGCGGGCGCGGAATTTATCGTAACACCCGGCTTTGACCCCGAACTTTGCGCATATTGCGCTGAAAAGGGCATCGCAATTTACCCCGGCTGTACAACACCCACAGACTACCACGCGGCGCTCAAATTCGGCCTTAAAGTGCTCAAATTCTTCCCCGCAGAACAGTCCGGCGGTCTTGCTAAAATCAAAGCGATGAGCGCTCCGTTCCCGATGTTCAAGGTTATGCCCACAGGCGGCATTTCCCTCAAAAACCTCAAAGAATACCTTTCTTGCCCCGTTATTTGCGCTTGCGGCGGTTCATATATGGTAACTGCTGAACTTATCGAAGGCGGCAAATGGGACGAAATCACAGAACTCTGCAAAAAATCCGCAGAAATAGTTAAGGAGGCCCGCAATGGCTAAAATAGTTACTTTCGGCGAGCTTATGCTTCGCCTTACACCCCACGGTTACTACCGTTTCTTCCAGAACGATCAGATGCAGGCTACATTCGGCGGCGGCGAAGCTAACGTTGCCGTTTCCCTTGCAAACTACGGTATGGAAAGCGTTTACGTTACAAAGCTTCCCAAGCACGCTA
>JAFTOK010000150.1 GCA_017463815.1 Clostridia bacterium
AAGCTCTATAATTACGCCGTACCGGAAAAAACGCTTCTCACAGAGCATCCCGAGCTTGTTTTCAATCTCGACCGCGAATATTATGATTATACCGATTCCGAAACGGGCGAAAGCTTCACTCTCCCCTACCGTGTGTACTACCCTACAGATTATGAAGCAAGCCAAGGCAAAAAATACCCTGTTATTCTCTTTATGCACGGTCACGGCGAATGCGGTAAGGATAACGTGGCACAGCTCCGCAACAGCGGCGGTCACATAGAGGGGCTTATGGCACGAGATGACTGCATAATTGTAGTGCCGCAATGCGAATGCGATGGCGGTATAAACAAAGAATGGGTAGCCTCCGAGCATCATTTTGAAAATACAAACCGTACTCTTTCCGAAAAAGGCACGCTCGCGCTCCGCGCGCTTATGTCGCTTTTGGATGAATTTGCAAAGAATGACAAAGTGGATACAAATAAAATTTCCGCTTTCGGCTTCTCTATGGGCGGTTTCGGCGTTTGGGAGCTTCTTATGCGCAAGCCCGATATGTTTGCCGCGGCCGTTATACTCTCCGCTGCCGGCGCACCCGCATCGGCAGATAAAGTGCTCGATATAGACATCCGTGCATACCACGGCAAAGCCGACGACATAGTTCCCGTTTCCGGACTTGAACTTATGGATGCAGCTATAAAAAACCTCGGCGGAACAAAATTCAAAGCATCTTATTTTGAAACAGCCGACCACAACACCTGCATAGGCGAAGCGTTCGCGCAAGACGGCAACTTTTTCACGTGGCTTCTTGAACAAACAAAAGCAGATTAAAATTCAAAAAACGGACTGTAAAAACAGTCCGTTTTTTCTTATCTGTATTCGTCTGTGGGGTCGCTTTCAGCCGTTATTCTTCCTGCCAAATATCTGCCTATGTCGCCAATCATATTAAGCGCCGCCGGCACGAGCTCCTTCGGGAATTTACCGTTGAATTCCGCTACCTCAAAACTCAAGTTCCCCTTATAGCCGATTTTGCGAAGGCCGAGCACAAAGCGTTCCCAATTTGCACAGCCCATATAAGGGATAATATGTTCATCGTGCACACCGTCGTTATCGTGCGTGTGGAGCGTTTCGAGCCTGTCGCCAAGCTGTTCAACCCAATAGCAAGGGTCCTGACCCAAGAGAAGCAAATGGCCGATGTCGAGGCAGAAGCCAAAAAGGCGCTCGCCTGCAATGGCATTGAGCTCGTCAATGTATCTGATAGTTTCGTTTATATCGGAGCAAACGGCAGTATAAATCTTCTTGCTTTTCCAATCCTGCGACCACATATTTTCAAGGCAACAAACTACCTTGTGCTTTTTGAGCAAGGGGATAATAGAGGTATAAAACTCCATATTCGCCTTGTATTCCTGCTCTTTTGTCATACTCGGATAGCGCGTACCGCCATCGAAAAGCGGGTGCACAACCAAGCGTGGGCAACCGATATGTTCGCAAACCTCTATACATTTACGCACGTCATCCTGTACGTTTTTACTGCCCTCGGGGGAATTTTTTATATATAAAGGCGCAGGAGCGTGCGCTTGAGCGATTTCTATGCCGTATTTTTCCGCTTCCGCTTTTATTTTGTCAACGTAAGGGTAAATCTTATCATCGTCATAGAAATCAGATTTCACACCGTTTTCAAGGTCTGCCCATTTATAGGGGTACGCCATATCGAGGTCAACCGCATCAAAGCCCGCAGCACTTATTGCCGCAAATCCCGCATCAATGCCGATTACGTCCGTCGTGCCGTGTGTCTGAACACTGAGTTTCATCGCGTTCTCCTTATCTGTTTCCGTCCGTGGGGTCGCTTTCAGCCGTTATTCTGCCCGCGAGATATTTACCGATGCTACCAGTGATGTTGAGCGCCGCGGGAACGAGTTCCTTCGGAAATTTTCTGTTAAAGCTGCTTACTTCAAAGCTAAGGTTGCCCTTGTAGCCGATTTTGCGAAGACCGAGAACAAAACGTTCCCAGTTCGCGCAGCCCATATAAGGGATGATGTGTTCATCGTTCACACCGTCGTTATCGTGCGTGTGGAGCGTTTCGAGCCTGTCGCCAAGCTGTTCAATCCAATAGCAAGGGTCTTGCCCCAAAAGGAGCAAATGGCCGATGTCGAGGCAGAAGCCGAAAAGGCGCTCGCCTGCAATGGCATTGAGCTCGTCAATATATCTGATAGTTTCGTTTATATCAGAGCAAACGGCAGTATAGACCTTTTTTGTCTTCCAGTCCTGCGACCACATATTTTCAAGGCAGCAAACCACTTTGTGCTTTTTGAGCAAGGGAATTATAGAGGTGTAAAACTCCATATTTGCCTTATATTCCTGCTCTTTTGTCATACTCGGGAAACGTGCGCTTCCGTCGAAAATAGGATGTATAACTATGCGCGGGCAACCCACGTAGGAGCAAACCTCTATACATTTACGCACGTCATCCTGCACGTTTTTGCTGCCCTCGGGGCTTTTGGGAACAAAAAGCGGGAACGGAGCGTGCATCTGACCAAATTCTACACCGTATTTTTCCGCCGCGGATTTTACTTCGTCAACGTAACGATATAAATTTTCGTCCTTGTAAAAATCGCATTTTTTTCCGCTTGTAAGGTCGTCCCATTTGTAAAAACCGTCAAGGCCGAAGTCAACCGCATCGAAGCCCGCAGCACTTATTGCCGCAAATCCCGCATCGATGCCGATTATGTCAACCGTACCGAGTGTCTGAACGCTGAGTTTCATAACAATTACCTCTCAAAACAAAAATTATTTTTGCGCACATTTCTGTGCAAAACATCTTTTATGTAGAATATTATACTACTTTTTTCCCCTCCCGTCAACATCGGTATTTCATACTTTGTACTCTTTTGAAACAAGAAAAAATAATTTAAAAATAAATTAAATTTTTTTCAAAAAACACTTGACTTTTAAGTAAACCTGTGTTAGAATAGTTAAGCCGATGGAGAGATGGCTGAGTTGGTCTAAGGCGCACGACTGGAAATCGTGTTAGGGCTAATACCCCTACAAGAGTTCGAATCTCTTTCTCTCCGCCACAAAAAGCACCGTGATTACGGTGCTTTTCTTGTTTTTATAACTAACCACACACGGAGGTTTATTATGCTTGAAAAAATGGCAGATTTTTTCGATTCACGTCTTGATGGGTACGATAAACATATGCTTACAAATATCGCATTCGCGCGGGAATTTTACCCTTTTACAGCGCGCGCTCTCCCTTGCCGAAACGGCGCAAAAATACTCGACCTAGGGTGCGGCACAGGCCTAGAACTTGCCGAATATTTCGCGCTCGCTCCCGAAGCAAGCGTCACGGGAATAGACCTCGCACCCGCTATGCTTGCAGAGCTAAAAAGAAAGTTTTCGGAGCGTGATATAACCCTGATTTTGGGTTCGTATTTCGACGTGCCGTTCGGAGAAAAAGCGTACGACGCCGCCGTTTCCGTGGAATCGCTCCACCACTTCACAAAAGAAGAAAAAATTCCGCTTTACGCAAAGCTTTGCTTCTCGTTGAAAAGCGGCGGTTATTTTATTTTGACAGATTACTTTTCCCTTTCCGATGAGGAAGAAAATGAACACCGCGCAGAACTTTTGCGCCTAAAAAAAGAGCAAAGTATAAGCGACAAAGAGTTTTACCATTACGATACACCGCTTACCGTGGCACACGAAACGGAAGCCCTGCTTGCGGGCGGTTTTACCACAGTGGAGGTAATGGCAAACTGGGGTGCCACATTTACGCTGAAAGCAAGTGTCAGCTAAAAGCATAAAGATATTCACTACCCAAAAGCATTTTACAGAACCCGGAGAACAGAAAACGGAGATAGCTATCTCCGTTTTATCTTTTTTAATATATCTTACTCCAAGCCACAAAAATATGCCGATATGAGCCGGAACGAAATAAGCGATTATTGCCAAAGCATAATCAAAGAAAGCCCCGAATACGGTTTTGATAAAATACGGCGGCACAATATATACAAAGCTTTTAAAGCATTGCATCAAACTTGTCTTTTTTCTTCTTGACAAAGAAAGTATTATCAAATATAATATTATTATAGAATGAATTTTACAATAATATGGAGAACAAAATGAAAAAGATTATTTGCATATTACTTTCCGCTCTGTTGCTCTGCACGGGCTTTGCAATGAGCGCATTTGCCGTTACGGCTTACCCCTCCACAGTAGGCGGAAACACGTTTAAGCTCAACACAAATTCCGAAAGCGCCATTATTTTTGAAATGACCGACGCGAACCTGGAAGACATCACGATAGATTATTTCAACAAAATTGCTTTCGATACAAACAAATATGACGCAACATACTACGGCGCATACAGAGCCTCCCTCACGGTAGACGGCGAAGCAGGCGATTTCACAGAGGAAATGACGGTTTCTTTCGGTATGAACGAAAACTGTGCGGATAAAGAAATTTTTGTTTTCTACGTAACACCCGAAATCACAATTTCCGAAAAAGTGCCTTTCACGCGTGAAGGTACGACAATCACCATCAAAGGCGAAGATTTTGAGAAAATGGCAGATAGAATTATCGTGGTTATGACAGGTGAAAAAATCGCCCCCTCCACTTCCCCGCTCATTCCTGCGGCAATCTGCGTAGGCGTGGCGCTCATAGCCATCGCAATTTCCATTATCGTTGTGAAAAGAAAAAAAGCCAACGCCGGCATAATTGAACAGGAATAATTTATTTTTAAAATAAAAAGCACCTCGCGGTGTGCTTTTTTGTATTTACTTTTTAATTTTTATAAGTAAAAGATGCTTGTTTTAAGTAAGAGTTGCCTGTTTCAACAGCTACATTTGCCCATTCTTCCTCTGTGCCATTGTAATGTACATTTTCTATAGCAGAACATCCGCCGAAAGCGTCTACGGCTATACTTGTAAGACCGTTACCGAGTGTTACAGATTTAAGAGCAGTGCAATTTTTAAAGGTTTCTTGTTTGATAGTAGACGCGATATTACCAATGATAACTGTTTCAAGTTTGCTACATTTTTCAAAAGCACCTTGATATCTTTTATCTCCGCTAGTCCAACCATCATAGTAAGTATTGATTGTTGTTACACTATCAGGAATTACGACTTTTGAAATGGGGCAAGCATAAAAAGCAGCACCATTGATACATTGTAATCCCTCATTTAAAGTAACATCTGAAAGCGAAGAACAGCCCTTAAAGCAAAATTCTCCGATTGTCTGAACGTTACCGGGAATATCAATGGATTTCAAAGAAGAACAATTTGCAAAAGCGTAATTTCCGAGTGATTGCACACTCCTTCCGATATTTATTGTAGTTAATGCCGTGCAACCATCAAAAGCATTAGCACCTATGTTTTTAACTCCATTACCGATATCAAGCGATTTAAGAGCTTTGCAACCTACAAACGCGTTAATATCGATGGTAATTGTATTGTTGCCAATTGCGACAAATTCAAGTGAAGTGCAATCTCTGAAAGTTTCAGGGGTGATACTGGTTAAATTTTGGCTTAAAACTATGTTAGAAAGAGTATAGCATTTTTCAAAAGCACCTTGATATCTTTTATCTCCACTAGTCCAACCATCATAGTAATAATTGATTGTAGTCACACTATCGGGAATAATCACAGACGTAATGTTGGTTTCATAGAACGCTTTTTCCCCTATTACGTGTACAGGTACGCGGTTGATATGTGCAGGAATTACAACATTACTCCCTTTACCAATGTATTTTGTAATTGTTATAGAATCACCGTTTTTTGTAAATTCAAAATCATTTATAGAGCTTGTACCGGGAAGATTTGCATAAATACCCTGTACCCAAAGCGTAGTCTTAAGGCTCTTATAGCATACTGTTATCGGGTTTGAGCCTTCTGTTGTGATTTCGTTGTTTTCCAAAGTGAAATCTGTTATTTCTATTGTACTTCGGTCGGAAAGAGTCGCCGTAACGGATACATCTCCTTCATATACAGTTTCATCTGTTGTGAGGCGAATACCCGAATACTGCGCGGAAAGTGAAATTATTCGCTGTGTGTTTCCACAGCCGATATTGGAACATTTGCGTATCGTATTGCTTCCGCTTATTTCCCAATCGCCATAATTATGGCTCAATGTGGGAACGGATTCCTGCTTTATAATAATAGTGTTACAAGCGGAGCAATGGCTACCCTCTGTAAGACCTGCTTTGGAGCAAGTAGCCGCAACCGCATTGTCAATAACAAGCGTGTGTTCTTTGAGTGGGATTGCTTGCTGTGCAACCGAGATTGTGCCGCAAACTTTGCAATGTTTGCCCTCTGTAAGACCAGTTTTTGTGCAAGTAGCGGCAACCGCATTGTCAATAACAAGCGTGTGTTCTTTGAGTGGGATTGCTTGCTGTACAACCAAGATTGTGCCGCAAATTTTGCAATGTTTGCCCTCTGTAAGCCCCGCTTTTGTACAGGTAGATTCCACAGCTTTGTCGATAACTACTTTGTGACCTGTAGCGGTAAGCTTTTTCGTTTCCGTTGAGCCACAAGAGCATTTTCTTTCCTGTAAGCCCGCTTCTGTGCAGGTTGCGGCTTTTACTGTTTTCCAAGAGCCGAAAGCGTGAACGTGGGGTGTAGTGGTGGTCTGCGCGGTAGTAGTTTGTGTCGTTGTCTGTACAGTAGTTTGATTTGTTGTGCTCTGTACAACGGTTTGAGTGGTTGTTTGAACGGTTTGCGTTGCTGTTGTCTGTGCTGTCGTAACCGTGCTCGTGTTTTCCAACTTGCCAAGTGTGACATCGGTTGTGCTTGTTTTACCATCATCACACGCTGTTGCAAAAACGAGCGATAGAATAAGCGTAAGCAACAACGTAATGAGTTTTCCTGTGTGTTTCATTTTGCGAAAAATCTCCTTTTTCTATAAAAATGTATTATTAAATATTTCCCACACTATAATTCATAGTATCAGGAACTATTCTGCATATTATTATGCCATAATAGTTCCTGTTTGTCAAGTGAAATAGGAAGTATAATTCCTATATATAGGCAAAAAGGAGGAGATAAAATGCTTGTTTACGATAAAAGAGAAATAGGAAATAAACTTTTGGCTATTCGCAAAAAACTTGGTCTTACTCAAGAAGAAGTAGCGGAAATTTCGGGAATTTCATATAGAACTTACGCTGACATTGAGCGTGGAACGGTAAATATGCGCATAGAAACCGCGCTATACATTTGCAAAGCCCTGCACATTACCCCAAATGACATTTTCACACAGGAAAATGTCACAATAAACGCAAAACAAGAAGAGATTTTTGAACGCCTTAAACAATGTACTCCACGAGAAAAGGAAACCGCGCTTAATTTACTTGCTGTTTATTTAGACTCCTTAACATAAAAAAAGCACCCCCGCGGGGTGCTTTTTTCATACCTATTCCCTTATATCAATACAAATCCTCTTCGTCTTCATCAAACAAAGTTTCAATGCTTACGTTCAAAATTTTTGCGGAGATATAAACCTCTCTGTCGGAAGCAAGGCGTACTTGCCCCTCTAACTTCGAGTAACTTGTGGGATTTATATCAATTCCCATAGTTTGCATCTTCGATATAAAATCTTTTTGCTTTATTCCCCGTTCTTTACGCAGACGCTCTATATTTTTTCCGACAATGTTTGCATCTCCGTATTCTTTTTTTCTAAGTTTCATTCCGCCTTGTAGTTCCTCTCGCATATATTCGCAGATTTTTATTATATATGCAAAAAGTGTTGACAAAATTCAGATTAATAATTATAATATTTATATATTTTATTATTCCGAATTAGAATTATAGTTTACCGTTTTTGAAGAAAAACAACCTCGCTTTGGCGTGCGTTGTTTTTTCATACTAATATCTCTCAAAGGAAAAAGCGTCCTCGCGGGCGCTTTTTCTGTTTGTGTGCCTCTTTATACAAGAATACACCCGCAAGCCCCAAAAGTCAAGTAAAAACCAAAAGATACGATACCCTCAGATATCGTATCTTTTGGTTTTATATGTTATCTAATGACCCATCATAATCTGCGAGATAATATCAAGCACCTTTTGGTGGCACCCGCCGCATCCTGTAGAGCAATGAGTGATTTTTTGCACATCCTCGAACGCGTCAAGTACATTTTCAAAATTTTTGTGAGTATCGAGTGCATTTGCTATGTCGGCATAGCTTACCTGCTTGCAATTGCAAACCATATAATTTTCTACCATAATATTACCTCCGTTTACTTTACTGTATTATATCAAAATGGATTATTTGTCGCCGAAATATCTCTTGAGAAGACCTTCGAATGCTCTGCCGTGTCGAGCTTCGTCGCGTGCCATTTCGTGAACTGTGTCGTGGATAGCGTCGAGGTTAGCAGCTTTAGCACGTTTTGCGAGGTCGAATTTACCTGCTGTTGCGCCGTTTTCAGCGTCAACTCTCATTTCGAGGTTCTTCTTTGTGGAAGATGTTACAACTTCGCCGAGGATTTCTGCAAATTTAGCAGCGTGTTCAGCTTCTTCCCAAGCTGCTTTTTCCCAGTAAAGACCGATTTCAGGGTAACCTTCTCTGTGGGCAACTCTTGCCATAGCGAGGTACATACCAACTTCGGAACATTCACCTTCAAAGTTTGCGCGAAGGTCTTTAATAATATCTTCGGAAACGCCTTCCGTGATACCTACAACGTGTTCGCAAGCCCAAGTTCTTTCTTCTTCTTTAATTTCATTGAATTTGCTTGCGGGAACCTTGCACTGGGGGCATCTTTCGGGAGCCGCATCACCTTCGTGAACATAACCACATACAGAACAAACAAATTTAGACATAATATAATTCCTCCAAAAATTTAATAATATTTTTAATTTTAAAATCAAGCTTCTTTCGCCGAGCAGTTTTTACATCTGCCGCGAAAAGTTATGTGTGCGAAATTTATTTTACAGCCGATTTCGCTTTCGGCGTTTGCAAGGCCCGATAAATGAAGCGGAGAGAAGACGTCGTATACGTCGCCGCAAGCCTCGCAAAAGAAATGTGTGTGGAGCGAGGTGTCGATATCGTAGCGTTCTTTGCCGCCCGCCCCTATTTTTATAAGCTCGCCTTCCGCGCAGAGTTGCGCAAGGTTTCTGTAAACCGTGGCAAGGCTTATTTCAGGGTATCTTTCCCGCACTCTTTCGTAAATCATATCTGCGGTGGGGTGGTCTTTTTTTTCTCGCAACACCTCGCATATAGCGTCGCGCTTATGCGAATGTTTCATATAGTACCTCCTCACTTATTTAAAAACGATAATCATTATCGTTTTTGTTTACGTGTATATGATAACACGCTTTTTTCATTTTGTCAATAGCTTTTTTCTAAAAAATTTTAAAGTTTTTCTTTTTCGCAAAAAGTGTCAAATATACTGGCTCTATTGCATTTTGTAGTTGGCGTGCATATTTATATAATTTTATGTTATATTTATACAAAAAACAAATAAATTTGTGCTGTCTTGCTTGATATTTATTCAATTTATTTTTTAAAAAAATAAAAAATTTTCATAAAGTATCCAAAGTGATACACATAAAATAAAAAAGACCAGATCTATTTTTAGATTTAGTTTTTTTTAAAAAATTATTTGGATTTTAACTGCATCATATTGTTGTTTTGATTGCTGTACTCTGATATGACACAAAACCAACGAAAAAATCCGTTGGTTTTGTGCTTTTAACTCTGTTCGCTATGGGGGATTATTTTGTGGCTACTTCTTATATTCAAATCTTACGCAATTTTTACACAATATTTATTAATTGCTTCTTTCAATTCTTCACGAATATTAGTTTCATCCAATAAGCCATCTTCTCTGACTTCAGATATATATCTTTTCACTTCTTCTTTTTTTAGCTCAGGGGTAAACTCCTTTTTATCTGCAATCTCTTTAATCATGTCTAATACTATTCCAATTTTTTCATAATTCAAGTTGCATAAATTGACATGTAAAGTTTCATATCCTTTATAACCTGTAGTTCCTTTTTGTGAGTCATCGGTTTCAATATGATATTTTTCCAAAAGTTCATCACTAAAAATAATAAATTGGGATGTATCAATGGATGTTGTAGATAATAAAATAGCTTTTATAGTATCTTTGGGATGCTCTAAGTTTTCACATTTCCAAAAAGAAAGCGTATTACTAGATGTTCCTAATTCCTGTTTGAGAATATCAGCATCAATTTGATTTTTTGAAACAGCATTTTTGATTTTTAACAAATTTGCTTTTTTAGACAGTTTTCTCAGATAAAACATTACATTCCTCTAAATAACTTATAACTTCCGAAATATATTCTTTTAACCATACTGCGTGACAATCTAAATTTTTTAGAATAGGTAACAGACTTACATCTGCCCAACTTTCTACAAGTGCAACAGCATATTCCTTCACAATTTC
>JAFTOK010000151.1 GCA_017463815.1 Clostridia bacterium
ATAAACTGCGCGCAGATTGGGAGAAGGTAAACGAAGAGGAATACGCAGAAGCCGCCGAATTGGTATGCCCTATCTACCGAACAATTTGCCGCGATACAGCAGCCGCCGCGCAGTACCGACAAGATAAGGAAGTGGCAAAAGAACGCTTTGAGCAGCAACGCGACGAGAGGTTAGACAAGATAGAAGCCGACGGCGCGAAGGTAAGCACAGAGATAGAAGCCGCACAGAAGCGAATAGCTGAGTCGGAAGCCAAAATTAAGCAGATAGAGCAGCAGAAACAGCAGGAAGCGAGCGCAGCCAGCGCGAAAATTAGTGCGCTGAAAGCAGAGTTAGCCAGCACACCCAAAGCCGAGATTAAGGGTATTAACGGCGCGGACATACCAGCGTGGCAAGAGTTGGCGGAAGAAATAGAAAAGCTTTCGCAGGAGTACAACGCGAAGGCGGGTGGGCAGACAGTAGAAACTGACAACAGCGTAACCAAACGCAACATTACCGCCGAGCTTGACGAAGTGAAGCGTAGGCTTAACCTTCGCACAGTAATAGAAGCCAACCAGCGACGAATGGCAGAGCTTGACGCACAGGCTACAACATTGGCGCAGGAATTAGCAGACTTGCAGACCTCCGAAATGAAGGTAGAAGAACTTATAAAGGAACAGAGCGAAGAGCTGGAACGCCGCGTAAACGGGAAGTTCGCCTTTGTTAAGTTCCGTATGTTTAAGACCCTTGTAAACGGGGACACAGAAGCGGACTGCATCGCGCTTGTAGGCGGAACACCATATAACGACGCGAACAAGGCGGGACAGGTAAACGCGGGGCTTGACATTATTAACGCACTTTGCAGCTTCCACGAAGTGAACGCCCCTATTTTCGTAGACAACGCCGAAGGGGTAAACGACTTTATAGCGGTAGCCAGCCAGCTGGTAAGGCTTGAAGTAACACGCGACGAATTAACAGTTTTCTAATTATAAACCCAACAAACAAACGTATGGACAACCAAGTAGTAACCATTGAACAGGCAAAGCAACAGTTTGAGTTAGCCTGTAAGGACGCTTCAACCTTGCAAATTATAAACAATTTCGGGGCAGCGTTCACAGCCGTAGACATTGTAAACCGCCTTCGCGCGGTTCTCACGGACGAGATTGTAACAAAGGTTTTTATGCCGCTTATGAACACAAAAATAGGCTTCATAACAGACCGCACAGGAAAGCCCGACAGGAACGGCAGGGTAAAGCTCCTGTACGACGTTTCGGTAGTACGCGACGCGATTATAGACGCGGCTATTATTGGGCTATTGCCGACAGGTAACCAATTTAACATCATTGCCGAACGTATGTACCCGACCAAAGAAGGCTATACCGCCCTACTTCGCAAAATGGGTGTAAAATACTTCATTGAAAAAGGCTACGACCAAAGCAAGACAGCGAACGTCGCCGAAATTCCTTGTAAGATTACCTATCAGTACGAAGGCGAAAAGAACAGCTTTACAATTACGGCAGTGGTAAAGAAGGACGATTACAGCAGCTACGACCAGCTACGCGGTAAGGCAGAGCGACAGGCTAAGAAGGCACTTTACGAATACATTACAGGCTGCGACTTAGGCGAAACAGACGAAACAAGCAGCCAAAGCGTAGTAGTAGACGCAGTAGCCGAAGAGATACGCGAGGAAGCCAACACGGGCAAGCAAATAGGCGTAGGCGGAGCAGGAACGTGTGTTAGCCCCGTTTGCGCGTATAAGGACACGCCAGCCTGTAACGCAGAGGTAGAAGCCAAATGCCCCAACTACATGAGCGCGCAGCCAGCGCAAGCGGAAGCAGTAGGCGGCAGAAGCAAACGTACTATAACATTCTAAGGCTATGAGATTGGACGTAATAGGAAGCGGCAGCGAAGGGAACGCGTATGTATTGCACAACGAGCGCGAAGCCCTACTACTTGAAGCGGGAATGCCATTTAAGAAGACGCTTAAAGTATTGGGCGGGAATGTTGGCAAAGTTGTAGGCTGTTTGGTAACGCACGAACACGGCGACCACGCAGGGCATATTAACGAAGTTCTAAGCTACACTATACCTGTTTACGCTTCCGAAGGCACAATAGAGGGGGCGCGCAAGTATATAAAAACCGACTTCCAGCCGAAGGCATTACAAGGAAGCGACGGCGATTTTGCGCGCCTTCTTATAGGTAACTTTACTGTAATTCCCTTTGCTACCAAGCACGACAGCGCGCAGCCTGTAGGGTTCTACATTTGGCACGAAGAAACGGGCGGGGTTCTATTCGCTACCGATACGTTTTATTTGCCGTACACCTTTGCAGGGCTAAACAACATTCTAATAGAATGCAATTACGACGAAGGCATATTACAGGACAACGTAGAACGGGGCGAAGTGCTGCCAGCATTACGGGAAAGAGTAAGGCGCAGCCATCTAAGCTATACTACCTGTTTGGACGCGTTGAAAGCTAACGACCTTCGAGGGGTAAACAATATAGTTCTAATTCACATCAGCGCGACGAACGGCGACCCGTTGGGCTTCCGCGAAGGCATAAGAGCAGCCACAGGAAAGCGCGTACACGTTGCGAAAGAAAATTTAAGTATTCACTTCAATAAAACACCATTCTAAAATGAAAAAAGTAAAATTATTCAAAAGAGAGAACGGCGAAAACGTATTAGTAGGAACATACAAAAACAAGCTCGCCGCAGAACAGGAAGTATTAACCATTACCGAAGACAACAACGAGCTGGACGAGGACGACGCGGATAACGAAGATGCGGTAACGGTATTCGACTTCTTTACAGAGGAAGTAGAAGACGCGCCCAGAGTAACGAGCTACGAGGAAGCCTGTGAGCGCGTAGGCGTTGAGCCTTTGACCGAAGAGCGTATTAAGGCGTTAGAGCTTCGCCCCGACGAGGTAGCGCGTAAGAAGCTGGAAGTAATTACGGCGGCGTTGAACGAAGGCTGGTCGCCCGATTGGAACAATACCAACGAATACAAATACTACCCCTACTTCTATATTGAGTCGAGAAAGCGCAGCGCGTCTGCGGGGCTTTCGTGCGCGCATGCGAAGTACGCGGCTTCGTATACGTATGCGAGTATCGGCTCTCGGCTTTGCTTCCACGACCACGAAACGGCACGCTACGCGGGCAAGACGTTTACAGAATTGTACGAACAACTTTTATTGCAGTAAGCTATGGGAAAGTTTGTAAGCGGAGAGCGCACAGGTACGCGCAAGGACGAAATAAGATACCACACAGCGGACACCAGCCGAAT
>JAFTOK010000152.1 GCA_017463815.1 Clostridia bacterium
GTATCTTATGCCTTCAAATCCAAAGGATTTGAATTTTGCTTATTCCCATTTTTTCCAAACTTAAGAAGGCGATAGATGTGTTCGCACTATACGCGCGGCAATTGAAAATTTAACCTATTTCAGCGTAATTTCCTATGATATAAAAAAGACGCTTTCGCGTCTTTTTTTATTTTCCCTTATTCGGCTTTGCAAATAAAGAAAGCCCTTTCGCTCTCTTCGTGGAGCGGCGAAAAATCTATATCTCCGCACTCGCAGAGTATGGAAAAACCCGTGTTTTTGAGTGCCTTGCGTATGGTTTTCAGCGAGTAAGAGCGCTGGCGCTGCTCCTCCTCTTCCCTGCGCCAAAGTTCGCCTTCGCGCACGAAAAACGTGAGGTAGAAATCGCATATTCCGTTCTTTTCGTTAAAATAGTTTTCCCAGGTCATAAAAACGTCTTCGTTTTCAAACACAAAGGAGTTGCCGCCGAGCACGTTTTTGTATTTATACGGCGTTGCCACGTCGAAAATGAACAAGCCGCCTTTTCCCACGTTTTCGTGCGCGCGGTGGAACGCCGCCTCCACGTCCGTGGCTTTGAGCAGGTAGTTTACACAATCGAACGAGCAAATCGCCGCGTCCGCGCGAAAACCGAGGTTAAACGAGCGCATATCCGAGCAAAGGAAGCGCACATCCGCGCCCGCCTGCTGGGATTTTTGCTCTGCCAGGGCGAGCATTTCCTCGCTTAAATCAAGCGCCGTCATTTTGTAGCCGCGCGCCGCCATAGGCAGCGTGATGTTACCCGTGCCACAGCCCATATCCGCGAGCTTTTCCACAACACCTGTGGAAAACTTGCGAAAGCATTCCTCATAAAAATCGCACCAGGCATCATAATCCACGTCCTGCATAAAAGCATCGTAGAAAAGAGAAAGAGATGTATACTGTTCGTTCATTTTCGTTCCACCCCAAGTTCATCGAGCGCGCGGGAATAACCGCCGTTGCCGTCGCGCAGAGCGCCGTTCACACGGCTGATTGTGGCCGTGCTGAGTCCCGTTTTTTCCACGATTGTCGTGTATTTTTCGCCCTCGCGAATAAGCTTTGCCGCCTCGAAACGGCGCGTCATTTCGCGCAGTTCCACTTTTGTGCATAAATCCTCGAAAAAATCGTAACATTCATCGAGCGTTTCAAGCGAAAGTATTGCCTGAAACAACATATTTGTGTTTTCGTCTTTGTTATATCTTGCCATAATAATTCCGCCTGTTATCTGCAATAATTCCGTTTGCCGAAGGCAAACTCCGAAATTATTTATCATTCATTTTTCACTATTCATTATTCAAACAGTGTTTCGCCGTCTGCGAGGTAAACCTCCATACGGCAAACCTCTTCCTCCGCGCCCTCAAATACCGCGGGCATAGCGGCGGCGAGCGTTTCGCTCACATACTTCGGGTTTACAAACGCGGCTTCGTCGCAGGAAAGTTTCGCGCGCACGGTAAGAATATTGCCGCCAAGCTCTGCCGCGCAGAAGCGTATACCGCCCGCGATGTTGACAATTTTCGTGCCTGTCTTCTTGCTGAATTTTTCCACGGTTATCTCTTCTGCCGTCAGCGCAGCTTTCACCTTTTCGCATACGTCTGCGTGGGGTTCGCCCGCGAGCTCGTATTTTATCTCGTACAAGCCCCATTTTATGTCGCCAAACTTCGCTTTTGGTGTGTAGCAAGCGTAAGCGTGCAAGCCTTTCGGGAAAGAGGCATTGAGTTTTTCCACAATTTCCTCGTGGCTTACCTCCGCGAGCATTTTTACGTCCACAAACTCCGTAAGGCTGGAAACGCCTACGGAAAGCGGGGGCGTGAAAACAACCTTCGGGTGGGGGTTAAAGCCCTCGGAATAGTATATGGGCAGTTTGCTCCTCAAAAAAGCAGACTGCATTGTGCGCTGAAGGTCCAGATGGGAAATAAACTTCAGGCTTCCCGTTTTGGAAAATTTTACTCTCACTTTTATATTTACTGCATTTTCGGGCAACACGTTCTTTCACCTCCGAGTTTGTTTGCGCCGCAACCGCTGCACTGCTGGCGGCAGTTGGGCGTGGTTTTTTCGCCGTAAGCCTTGTGGCGCTCGCGCAAGAGGAACTCTTTCGTCACGCCGATGTCGATGTTATCCCACGGCAAAATTTCGTCCTCGCCAAATTCGCGGTTGGCGTAGAATGCGGGGTCTATGCCGCAATATTCGAAAATTTCGAGCCATTTGTCATAATCGAAAAATTCTTCCCAACCATCCAGGCGCACGCCGCGTTTTGCCGCCTCCAAAAGGACTTTACAAAGTTTTCTGTCGCCGCGCGCGAAAATCGCCTCTATGCGGCTCACCTTTGCGTCGTGGTAGTTGTAGCGTATCTTTCTGTTGGTTATCTTACCTGTAAGGTACTTCTGCTTGCGAAGCAGTTCTTCCATATCGCACTGCTTTTCCCACTGGAAAGGCGTGAACGGTTTCGGAATGAAGCAAGCGGCGGAAAGCGTCACCTGCGGCGCTTTCTTCGGTCTGCCCGGTGTTGCGTAAAATTCGTCTATAACGCTCTGCGCAAGGTCGTTTATACCGTCGAGGTCCTCGTCCGTTTCCGTGGGCAAGCCCTGCATAAAATAGAGCTTGACCTGCGTTTTGCCGCCCTCGAAAGCCACGCGGCAGGCGCGCAGAAGGTCTGCCTTTTCCACGTTTTTGTTTATAACGTCGCGCAAGCGTTGTGTGCCCGCTTCGGGAGCAAAAGTAATACCGCCCGTGCGAATGGTGGAAATTTTATCCATAAGCTCCTTCGTGAAGCTGTCCACGCGGAGCGAGGGGAGGTTGAGCGAAATTTTGCGGTCATCCGTCCAGGAAAGAAGCATATCCGTGAGCTTTTCTATGCAGGAATAGTCGCTTATGGAAAGCGAAGAAAGCGAAAGCTCGGAATATCCCGTGGCATCGGCGAGTATTTTTGCCTGCTCGTTCAGCACCTCGGGGCTCTTTTCGCGCACGGGGCGGTAAACCATACCCGCCTGGCAGAAGCGGCAGCCGCGTATGCAGCCGCGGTAAACTTCGAGCACGATTCTGTCCTGCACCGTCTGTATAAACGGCATAACGAGGTTTTTGGGGAACGGAGCCGTGTCCATATCCTTAACTATACGCTTGCGCACCTTTGCGGGCACGTCGTCATATTTGGGCGTGAAGCTCTTGATTGTGCCGTCTTCGTTATATTCCACGTCGTAGAGCGAGGGAACATACATACTTTCCTGCCCCGAAACCTCGCGCAGGAACGCCGCACGGTCAAAACCCATTTTTTTGTGCTTTTGGTAAATGTCCATAAGCTCGGGCAGCTCCGCTTCGCCCTCGCCGATAAGGCATATATCCACGAAATCCGCTACCGGCTCGCTGTTATACGTGCAGGGGCCGCCGCAGACGATAATGGGCGCATCGTTCGCTCTTTTTGCGCTTTCAAGCTCTATGCCCGCAAGGTTCAGCATATTGAGCATATTCGTGTAGCAAAGCTCATATTGGAGCGAAAAGCCCACGAAATCGCACTCCGCGAGCGGTGTGCCGCTTTCAATTGTGCAAAGGGGCATGTTGTGAAGGCGCATCTGCTCCTCCATATCCGCCCACGGGGCGTAGGCGCGTTCGCACCACGTGTCCGCGCGTTCGTTGAGTATGCTGTAAAGTATGCGTATGCCGAGGTTCGACATACCTATTTCGTATGTATCTGGGAAGCAGAACGCAAAGCGAATGTCCACGTCCTTGGGCTCTTTTATGACCTCGCCCCATTCCCCGCCCGTATAACGCCCGGGTTTTTCCACTTTTTTGAGTATACTTTCAGGTATTTTCAATTTATTTCATCCTTTCTCCCCGATTTTCGGCGGGGCAAAATGTGTTTGTATGCATTTTTATTTTTTCTTGTAGGAAACAACCTTGTCGACAGTCCATTTTATCCGAGGAGACACGGGACGTCGAAGGCGCCGTCCCCTACTACGCCGTTTCAGCTAAAACTTTACATTTTTTATCTTGCATTTGCTAACCCTGAGGCTCCCTCCGGGAGGGAGCTGGATTCGCCCCAAAGGCGAAGACTGAAGGAGTAGGCGTGCACTTAAAATTTCGCAAAAATAAATTTGTTTATCTTGGGAAAACTCCTTCCACCGCAC